>DATLST010000252.1:0-71042 GCA_035534055.1 Candidatus Acidiferrales bacterium
ATCGATGGGTGCCCCACCTTCGCGTACATCTTGCTGAACTGCGGCGAGAGCTGCTTCAGGATTTCGTCCACCATGGTGCGGATCGGGCGCAGCGGATGATCCTTGCGCACTCGCTGCTCGGGGGAAATGTAGCTGAACACGTGAGTCTGCTGCTGATCGGTTCCTCCATGCGCCATTGGACGCACCGTGCGCTGTTCCGCTACACAATCTTCGACTTTTTCAGCAGCCTGCTAGGCACTTCCGAGAACGAACCGGCAGGAACCAAGGGCCTCAATGTCGTGCCTCGCAATTCTCGATAGACTTTCTCGGTTAAGTTACGTATAAGGTAATCTGCTGCCCCCCAAGGGCAAATCCTCGCAGGGAGAACGAATATGGCTAAGAAAGCCAAGCGCACCAAGAAGTCGGCCAAACCCAAAGCACGCAAGCCGCTCACCAAGTAAACTGCGGGCGGCCGCGGCCCTTTGATGTCCGCCGCGCTCGTTCTCTAAACATTTCGTGAAGGGGCTGCGGCCGTTCAGCCGCAGCCCCTTTTTGGGCATTTCACCATCTGTTTTCTTTAAGGCTCTTTTCCTGGGCTTTACATGTAAATCTTTCTCATCCGCACAGAATCCATAATTTTCTTGAGCTGGTTGGTGGGTTTGTCACCGAATTTCTGGGAGGCAACACAACGGATGAAGGATCACGAGAACCATCGCGAGTGAAGCCAGTCAAAACGGCGGAGATGTTCCGAGACCAACGTCTCGGCTGTTTGCTAGTACCTTGGTCCCAGGTTGAATTGAATCTACCGGTCTATCGACGCTGCAAGCAGCTAGGGGCACAATCGTAATGGATTCGGGGCCAGTAAGGCGTCCCGGTAGAGAACCAGGAAGCCAAACCTTCGGGTTCTGTGCCGGGACGCTCCAAGAGACCTCGAATTTCTGCACCCATCCATCACCCCCATGCCCCAAGCGGCCGGCTCACCCCGCCGGCCGCTTATCCTTAAATTTAGACACCACTGTTCCCCTACCTGCTCCCTAATGGAAATCAAAACTTCGCTCTTGATTTTGTGTAACCGATCACCAAGATGCGGTAATTTTTTTACCTGGTGAACCTCAGCGAGGTCTGCCGATGGGGCGATAGCTCGCGAGCGGTCGCGGTCGCATGCGAAACCGCGGTCCCAGCGGCGGCGGCACCTTGTGGAGGGGAGCGCCGCAATTGCTGCACGTCTCCTGCGGCGCGCCTTGAACGCGCAGCCAGTGGCCACGCGCCGGACATCCCGGATTCAAGCACTGTACGGTCCAGCCGGGCAGATATTGCATCAGTCCCCTTGCGTTCGAGAAGCGCGCTCGGCTGGCGGAAGAAAATGAGCACTTGCCGCCGTACCGGCAGTCCGAACAACCGAAAGCCGAAAAGCTGGGGAGAACTCTGCGTCACGCGGGCTAGTATGTCAAGGAGAAATATCTACAATTAGTAGTGGTACAGTTTCAGGGGCAACTTGGCTTTGTTGACATCCTGGCTACGACAATGAGAATTCGTTGTATCCGGCCGTTCGCAATTGTTGTTTTCTATCGAGGCAGGAGGTGCGATGGCCGAGGTCGGACTCCTGCCGATTGCCCGTGTAGCCCTGCAAGTCTGCAAGGCGGCGCTTCCGCGCTACCGAAGCCGTTTCAGCAAGCACCAATTCACACAGCCGCAGCTGTTGGCCATTCTCTGCCTGGTGCGGTACGAGGACTGGATCTTTCGCGAAGCCGAAGTACGGCTGGGCAAACACCGCGAGTTGCCAGGCGATGAGAGCCGGCCTCACAGGGCTATCAGGGAGCGAACACCGAGCGAATTTGCCAAGGAGATCGCGGCTAGCCGCGATCTCCTTGGGCTACAAAGCTGAAAACTTGCCTTAGCTTTGGTACAAAAAAGCCGGTCCGATCAGAGAACCACTTTCTCTCATTGCAACTGGTGCAAAAATTCGGTTCCGTCATTTACGCGACGAGGCACGAACTATTGGTTGGTGGGGAGGAGACGGATCGATACCCGAAAACGTTTGTAGTCCGTGTAACGAACGGTCATGCGTATGTGGACGTCACCCGATCGAAAGTGCAGAACATCGTCGGCATGGGTGTAGGTGGGGAACCAGTAATGACCCTCGATGTTTTGGCGGTACGTCTCAAAATGTGGAAATACGTTTTCGTTGTTGCCTTTGCGAATGTCGGGCACGGCTTTCCCGTAGGACTTCACGATTTCCAAATCCCGGTTATCCACCCAGATTCGCCCCTGAAAGTAGCGCTGGTTCTTCTCGATCGTTTTAGGAGCGACATCGAATACGTACGTCCCAATTGCATCCACCTGGTCGCGACCGACATAGGTGACGTTGTATTTAGGCAGATCCTCGGTGGTGAGAACGAAAGGCTGAATGTTTCTTAAATCATTGAGGTCCTGCTGGGAAAGCATGATTCGCTCGAGCGTGGGTGGAGGGGCATACGTGATCAGTTCATAGCGCTTGCCGTCGGGTGTAAAGGTGATATCGCTGGTCATGCGATATTCGCCATCCGGCTGGCCGTCGTCGTCGATCGTCTGCAGCACGAAGCTTTGGACGTACGTAAAATTATCGCGCTCCGCTTTAAACTCAGTCTCGCGCTCCGCGAACTTCTGGATGATCTGGTCCACCGGAATGGAGGGTGGTTCGTTCGAAATGGCGGATTGAGATTGTCCCGAACTGGATGCCTTTGCCGGTTCTGCCGGCGGTGCCGCAGCAGCCGGCGGTGGAGGACTCACAGGAGCCTCTTCCTGAGGAGGAGCTGGAGGCAAGGGGCCCGGCTCTTGTCCCAACACCGGTGGTGCCAAACAAGAAACGATCACGAATGCGATTAGAGTGGCTAGGCCAGCTCGGACTCTAGAGTTTGTGAAGCTTTGGGCAATGTCAAACAGCATAGATCAGGCTCCGAAATGTACGCTATCCAAGCTATAGGAACTTCCCGCTGGCACAAGGGTTGCTTCTTCCTTTGAGATCAGCAAGCATACGCAACTCAGCACCACTTTGCAGGATACCTGATCGAGGTTCGGCGGGCGGGCCTAACCTGTCGAAAAAGCCATCTGTACTCTGAACGTCATGCGGGATGAAGGGTTCGTGCTTGCTGGTTTCGCTGCGGGAATGGTGGGGCTAGGGAGAGTCGAACTCCCGACCTAAGGTTTAGGAAACCTCCGCTCTATCCAACTGAGCTACAGCCCCACGCGAAACAATTCTATCAAATCGTTTCTTTCCCTTGGGCATTTCCTTAAGGACATTGGCGGTCATTTTTTCCATTTCGATCCAGTGAACCGTCAATTGAATTAGATTTTTAAGATCCTCCAAGTCCTTGTCTTCCCACTTGCGCGTATAGTGTGTCTCATCATTTCCAAGCCACACTGCACGTGCAGCAATTGCTTTTACTTTTTCATTTTCCACATACTGACTCCATCGACTCCAGGGATGCCACAGGCGATACAGATTGAAACTCATGCCAAGCCACAGGGATGGCGCTTCTACATCGGCAGTGTGCGACCGGGCGCCCATGCCGAGAGTTTGCGTTTCACCGAGGAGAAGAGAGTTTCGATCGAGGCCCGACGCCGGTAGAGTTGCGCGGAAACGATCGGCGCATCTGGGCGTGCACGCCGCGGATGCGTCCGGTTTTCTTCCGGCGCTGGGCCGGAATCACGCTCTGCGCGCCGAGTCGCTTCCGGATGTAGCTGTGATTCCTCTCGCTGCCAAACTCGGCGTCGGCCCACACAAGCCGATCCGTGTTTAGACGTACACCTTCATCCGCAAAGACAGAAATCTTCGCTTGCAAGCGCGGTGAAGGTTGGACGGAACGCGTTCAATTCAGGTCTTAAGAAATTGCGACATTGCGACTTCTTCTCCCAAGGCATGCCGAATTGCCGCCAGGAATTCACGGTTATCCGGCGGTTTTTGGAAGTAGGCGATTGCCCCAGCCCGCAGCGCACGCTCTTTATTGTTAACAGGATCTCGGGCGCTGAGAACGATGACGGGAGTTGACATAAGATCGGTCATCGCTTTCAGTCGCTCGAGTATCAGGAATCCGTCTCCTGCTGGCAGCCCAAGATCGAGAAGGATCAAGTCCGGCAACTCCTGTCGCGCAACGGCCATGGCGGCAACTCCATCCATGGCGGAGACGACGGCATAGCCGTTCGCTTTCAACTTGGCCGCCAGACCCAGCAGAAGATGCTCGTCGTCATCAATTATCAGAATTTTCTTAGTACTCAAGGGAGATGCTCCTTTCAAGCAGATGAGTTTGAATCAGTTTGTCGATGTGGGTGGCGATTTCGGTTATTCGCTCTTCCCATCGCTGGCCGTTGGCAGAAAGTTGCAACGTTGTTGCGGAAATAGCCAGCTTATGTGTTGAGTTATTCAACTCACCGCGGAGGCGCCTTGCGATAGCCTCAGCGCCGCTCGCCCCCGTGCACGCGACGATGAAAAAGGCCTCTGTCGTTTCTGTGTCACTCATGGAGGGCAAGAGCAGATCCTGGCCGGCAAGAATACAGCGCTCCAGAACCTTCCGTATCATTGTGGGGTCCTGTGTCTGAATGGCTCCATCGATGGCGGGCACGTCAATCGAAAGGAGCGTCACGCAACCCGCCGCCAAGTTTGCCTGGGTAAGGATCGGGGCGCACAATTTAGCCAGCGAGAAGACCGGCAATGTAAAATAAAACGAGCTACCGCTCCCGACCTGGCTTTCCACCCAAATTCGACCACCTTGTTGTGAGACAAGTTCTTTCGATATGAATAGTCCCAGGCCCAAACCCTTGCGGCTTGCTTCGGTAAGAACTTTTACCTGAGCCAAGCGATCGAAGACCATGAGGCAGCTTTCCTGGCTCATTCCACATCCCGTATCCGTCACCGACAGGCAAAGAAAACCGCTGTCCTCCGCGAAGATTCGTCCCTGGACGGTAATCGCGCCATTTGTGGGCGTAAACCTGATCCCATTTTCAATCAGATTGATCAGGACTTGACGCACCCGGGCGCGATCGGCCCAGGCAGCAGGAAGGCACTCTGCAATGTCCGAAAGCAGGCTGATATTCTTCAACTCGGCATTCGCGCGGCATGTCCTGAGAACCTCGGCAATCAGGCTTGGCACGGACGTGCGCCGAGGATCCACGGTAAGTTTCAGCGTTTCGATGCGACTAACGTCCAGAAGGTCGCCGACCATATCCTTGAGTTGCTTGACATTCTCCAGGCTAAATTCCAAGTGCTCGCGTTGTTTCGAGGTCAGATCACCGACCACACCTTCCAATAGATTCGTGATGAAAAAATAAAGCGCCGTCAAGGGGGTGCGTAGTTCGTGCGAGACGTGAGAAAGAAACTGTTCTTGAAGGCTTGTGCGCTCCTGCCGGACAGCTTCCAATTCGATCGCTGTCTTTCTCCTGTCGGTGACGTTTTGCATGACAAGAGCAAAGCCACGATGGGAATCCGCTTCTTCCGGCAAAGGCGTGATGATGACATTGGCCCAAAACTGCGTTCGGTCCTCGCGAACGCGCCAGCCCTCGTCTTCGCTGCGGCCTTCCTGCGAGGCCTTACGTAACTGTCTTCCGGGAGCGTCGTTATGAACATCCTCGACGGTGAACATACGGGAAAATTCCTGGCCGACGATCTGGGCCTCGGGATAACCCAGCATGCGCTCCGCTCCACTATTCCAACTGGTCACGCGTCCAAGATGATCGGCCGTGAAAAGCGCATAATCTGTCACGCCCTCGACCAACATTCGAAACCGAAGGTTCGTCTCCGCCACGTGGGCTTCGAGGATCGCACTATAGCGTTGCCGCAAAAACGCCTGGCCTAGAGTGCACAACAAATCGCCGGCCAGTTGCAACGCGGCGCAGCTCACGGGACGCTGCTTGTTCGACAGGTTCCAAAGTAGTTGCGCCGACACTCCGAATTTCTTCGCCGCTCGCTGCAAGAATAGCGATTCGGGATATTGGTTGGACACCTGCCCGGCAATAATAGCTCCCAGGCGATGATTGCCTAACGAGAGTGGAACCGCGACGTGCGTAAGGCCCGCTGAGTCGCGCACGATTGTTGGAATGCCCGTTCGCAATGCATCCGCAACGGCTGTGCAAGGCGAAGGAGGAGACAAGCAGAAAGGGCACGTGCCTCTATCCACGATCGTGCTGTGAATGAGGGTCCAGACCGGCTGCGCATTGTGGCATCTTCCCAGCAAGTTTCCCTCGGCACCGGTGAGTGCTACCGCCACTTTCATCGTGCGGCCGTACGTCTCCAACATTGGGCCCCACGCTTTGACATCCAACAGTTCGGCACGCTCCCGACGAGACAAGTCCACTTTAGCAATTCCGTTCGCGACCCTGCCGATGACGGAAGATGCTTCCTCCTCCAAGGGAACGGGTTCCATCACATCGATTTGTTCCAGCTCTTGAGGAATCATCCGTTGTCCAAGGCCGTGCCAGGGTCTTTTGTTCTCTGGGAACGGCGCACTCGTGTTGGAGCCCTGCTCAAAAGGCTTGAGTAGTCCTGCAAGGGCGCCCCGGTTTCCGGCCTCTGCTCCTGGGGCATTAGCTTGATTCCTCCTTCGCCGATCGAGAACTCACGGGTTTGAAATGAATGGTTGCATCCGCGGGCCTTGACCACCGAAATGCAGCGATGAAGTGAGCTGTCGATTTCCACCAGGCTCATCAGAATGAGGTTGTCCACAATGGAACTGACCGGAAAATCCGGCATATAAGATGAGATTCCGAGGAATTCGGGATTCTCATAATTGAAAAATGTGGTCATCAAACGGTGTTTGCTGTAGGCCACCAGGGCGTGAAAAAAGTCTCGATAGATCCCCATATCTCCAATGGCCGTGCTGTAGCTCGTCATGCCATCAATCACCATCCGTTGGATGTCGTATTTCTCGACGAGCTCCACGATTTGGGCGTAATGGCAATCAATGTCTAGCTCCTGAGGGCTCTCAAACAGTATCCGGATCGTGCCTGCGTCGACCTGTTCTTGCAGATTTAGCCCGAGGGTCTGGGCATTACGGATGATTTGCGCCGGGTGCTCATCCAAGGAGACAATTAAACCGCGTTTTTTTTGCTTCAACGCTCCTTCCCGCAGTAACTGCGTACCAAGAACGGTCTTTCCCACCCCCGAAACCCCTACGACCATTGTAGTCGACCCATCAAAGAGGCCGCCTCCAATGAGAGCATCCACGGCATCCACCCCGATGACCGATCGCTTGGTGCTGGAGGTGGGCTGTGTTGCATTACGACGAAATGGGGCCTGAACGCGGCGGAATACCTCCACACCCTTCCCATCGCTAATGCAGAGGGAGTGCTCACCGCTGTCGAAGTCCTGGCCCCGGCTTTTCAGTATCTCGATGGTGCGGTGAATGCGCCGGCCCTGGCGGTCGCGGTTCAATTGGATCACTGTATCCGCGAGAAAATCAGCCGCCTCCACCATTGCGAGTGACTTGGGGTGGTTGCCGAGTTCATGCGAGAGTACGGCCGTCAATTTCTCCCGGCCTAATGATTCAATCAATTGATGCAGAAGGTCGCGGTATAGCCGAGGTTCGGGACCGGCACCGGGAGATATCTGATCCAGAATACCGACGCCATCTATGAAAATGCGCTGGGCGCTGATTTCGGTCGCCGCCTCGATCAGCAGACTATCCGCCGACCGCAGTTCCTGATCGAACACCTGCGGACTCGTGAAAATGATTTGCAGTTTCTTCTCTCGCTGCAGTTTATCCAAATCCCATCCGAACTTGGCTGTGTCCCGAATCAGTTTGTCCGGACTCGTTTCGAACACCACAATCAGGCCGGGCTCGTTAAATTCGGTGATTCCGCGATAAATGAACTCGATGCCCATCAGGGTCTTTCCGCTTCCTGTCACTCCCTGGAGCAAAATGACATTTCCCCTAGGAATTCCACCCATCAGGATTTCATCGAGGCCCGTGATGCCAGTCTGGATCAAGCTGCTTTCGGCCATTTTTCCCTTTCTTCAATACGGATATGCGGATTGCGCTACCGGAACTGCATCCGAGATGTCCGGCTTCAGTATTTTCACTATCATCAGCCGGCCAGCACGGCTTCCCGTCAAATTCAGGAGTTGTTGAAAGCAGCCCTGGCGCGAACCGTCCGAGGAGACTATGACTTTGTAGAAGCGCGCTCCTCTGGACGGGCGAGAGGACTCAATTAGCCTTCGGGATTCCAATCTGTCGAGCGTATCGCCAATTCTTATGCTTTCACAACGCAGAAGGCGGGCCATCTGGCCGGCGCTAGAAAGGGTCGCTCCGTGGTGGTGCAGGAAAACCAACATGTCCCAGTCCATGAGCAGCGAAATGCCCATGGACTCCAGGGAGCTTTGCACCAGAAGTTCCAGAGGATTTGCTTGTTCGCACGATGGGATTACGCCGAGGTCGACCGGCGAAAGCCTGCGCGGAATTTCAGGGCCGCAGGGTCGTCGCTTCCGGTTTGTGAGATCCCGCGGAACGTCCGTTTGTTTGCTCATTGGCCGAACCAGCTCGCTGTTCCGTTTCCGTGTTTCTTCGGCATGCTACGTTTCCATACCCATCGAAAGAGCAACGACTTCGCAATAGCACTTTCTCCCACAAGCATATTCGGGTGACCTTGGAGTTCCTGTTCACTTCAAGACAGGTTCCTATAAGTAACTTCGGTGTATCGATTCGAAACGGCTTCCAACCGGTTTCCAAGACTGAGACTCACGTGTTCTGAATGGAACTTTATTTTTTCGGATGCGGCCGCATCGTTGGGCTTGCCTGACAAAATAATAAATATGGGCGAGCATGGAGTGGGGGAGATATCGTGATGGCGGAGACTGGCAATGATGTGTTAATCGCAGAGAATCGGAACGGCGACACGGAGGTCAAGCGATCCCAGCAACTTTCCGAGCGTTATCGTTGTCCGTTCGTCGATCTCCGCGAACAAAGGATCGAAGCGGAGCTTGTTCGCAGCATCCCGGCGGAGTTGATGTTCCGCTACAACTTTGTGCCGCTGGAAGCGCACGGCTCAATTCTTACTATTGCAATCGCGGACCCGAGTCAATTGCAGCTTACCGACGAGCTTGCACTGCTTCTCGGCAAGCGACTCCAAATCAAGGTTGCCACCGCTTCTCAAATCGGCGACCTCCTGAAGCGCACGGAACAGTCCCAGCGGGTTCTCGATCACGCCACGGAAGGCTTCACTCTCCAGATTGTCCCCGACGATGAAAACACCGAAGAAAACATTTCCATGGAGAAGCTCACGAACGAAAGCGGAGCGAGTCCCGTCGTTCGTCTGCTCGATACCGTTATCTTCACGGCCCTTGAGCGGCGGGCAAGCGATATTCACATCGAGACGGGCAACACTCAGGTGGTCGTGAGGTACCGCATCGACGGCATGCTGCAGTTTGCCATGCAGCCGCTCGCGAAAGACATCCATACCACGCTTCTTTCACGAATCAAGGTGATGAGCGAACTGGACATCGCCGAACGCCGTATTCCCCAGGATGGACGTTTCCGCGTGCGCTACAACGGCCGGTTCATCGACTTTCGCGTTTCCATCATGCCTTCCGCGCACGGCGAAGACGCCGTACTTCGTGTCCTCGACAAGGAGACGCTCAGCGAACGGTTCCGCGATCTCTCCCTTGATGTAGTGGGTTTCGACCGCGATGAGATCATGCGGTTCCGGCGCTATATCCATGAGCCCTATGGCATGGTTCTCGTCACTGGCCCCACCGGTTCCGGCAAGACGACCACGCTCTATGCGGCTATTAATGAGATCAAGAACGACGAAGACAAAATCATCACAATTGAAGACCCGGTCGAATACCAGGTCCATGGAATTACGCAGATCCCCGTAAATGAGAAGAAAGGCCTCACGTTCGCCCGCGGTCTTCGTTCAATCTTGCGCCACGATCCAGACAAGATCATGGTGGGCGAAATCCGCGACCAGGAAACCGCGCAGATCGCCATCAATTCCGCACTCACCGGACATCTGGTTTTCACAACCGTTCATGCAAACAATACGACCGATGTAATCGGGCGTTTCATCAACATGGGAGTCGAGCCTTATAATTTCGTCTCCGCACTTAATTGCATCATGGCCCAACGGCTCGTTCGTGTGATCTGCGAAAACTGCAAGAAAAAAGTATCGTATTCGCCCGAGGTGCTGACCGAATCCGGCATCGACCCCGTGGAGTGGACTAGCGTCCCCATGTACGAGGGCTCGGGATGTCTCGAATGTTCCGGGAGTGGCTATCACGGCCGGTCCGCCATCAGCGAACTCCTGAATCTTTCCGACCGCATCCGGGAGATGATCGTCGGCCGGCGCCCAACTTCTGAAATCAAGCGAGTGGCCGGCGAAGAAGGCATGTCATCTCTTCGAGAGTCAGGTCTCAAGAAGGTGCGCGCGGGCCTAACGACCCTCCGTGAGATCAATAAGGTAACATTCGCCGGGTATTCCTGAGCGTGGGATATCGATCTTAATCCTTCCAACGCTTAATCTTCCGATTGCGAATTATAAAGTCAAACGAAGAATCATTGCGTACTCGCCATCCGATGGCCTAGAGGCAATAACACTGCATGCCACTGCGCCTTCTTGCATCGTGACAGTTACCTCACCGTATATCATATACAGGGGGCTACTGGTAACTACTGATAACTACTAAGAACTTGTGCAAAAGTGAACAGTTCCACTTCCGTTATCCGAATAATCTTCGAGAGGAGGGAGTTTTAAAGCTTTATTATTGGCCAAAATGCACAATATCTCACAGACCGGAACCGAAAAGGATAAACGATGTTTCTCGGCCAAAGGCACCCAGACTCTCCGATGCCCCATTTTACGCATTGGCTTAATTCATAGTGACAGAGCTGATGCCGAACGATCCTTGCAAGAACTGAAGCATGCCCAATTCCGAGTCAGAGCAGATGTTGTTCTAACTCCCGAGCAATTCACAAAGCGGCTGGGCTCAAAATGCTACGACCTGATTCTAACCGAATACCCCGCGGCGAAAGAGTGGGAAACTCAGGCGGTGGAACTCCTTCAGCAAAACGGCAGGCATACGCCCGTCATCTTCCTGACCGGCACAATACAGCGAGAAACCGTGGCGGAACTCATTAGAAAAGGCGCAGCGGACTGCATTCAAATGGAGAATATTGGCCATCTTCCAGTCATCGTTCGCCGCGTGCTGAGCGAAGAGCAACTGCGCCAGCAGCGCGACCGAGCGGAAGAGAAGTTGCGGCATTCGGAAGCACATTACCGCGCCTTAGTCGGGAACCTAACGTACGGGATATGCCGCTGCACCCCGGAAGGCAAGCTTGTGGATGCGAACCAGGCGCTAGTGGCGATGCTTGGCTGTACAACAAAAGAGGAATTGCTGGCTGCGAACCTCACGAGTGAAATCATCTGCGATCCATTCAAGAGGCAACAACTGCAGGGAAACCCAGGGCGGCTGGATCGAAGCGATACCCTAGAAATGGACTGGAAGCGGAAGGATGGCACGCCCCTGAAGGTCAGGCTGAGCGGACGCGAAGTCATAGGCGCAAACGGGAAGGCTGGCGGTTACGAGATTATTGTCGAGGATGTCACGAAACAGCGCGAACTGGAGGATCATTTGCGTCAACAGGCCCGGAAGGACTCTCTGACCGGCCTGGCAAATTATCGCAGTCTTGTGGACGCTCTCGATAGTGAGATTAAACGGTCAAAGCGCACGGGCAGAGAGTTCGCGCTATTGCTGTTCGACTTGGACGATCTGAAGAAAATCAATGACAGGCATGGACATCTGATGGGCAGTCAGACACTTTGCCGGTTAGCCGACGCGTTGTCCATGGGTTGCCGAGACATCGATACAGCGGCGCGTTTCGGCGGAGACGAGTTTGCACTTGTGCTGCCGGAAACGTGTTCAGAATCGGCCAATCTGGTCTCGCGGCGCGTCTGCAACAACTTTGCGAATCACCGCCAGGATCTAAAGCTATCCGTAAGTGTAGGCGTCGCCAATTACCCCAAGGATGGGGAAACAATCGAAAGTCTCCTGGCCGCCGCTGACGTAGCGTTGTACGCGATGAAAGGAAGAGTACACGGCCGGGACAGGGGGACATTCGTCGAAGATTTGAGCTGGCACGCGATCTGAGCAAAACCGTGCCCTGAGCCTACGTGCGGCGTCACAAATCGACATCGTCCTGTCGGCTACGGACGCCTCTTTTGGATTTACCGAGCAGGCGCCGTCGAAGTGGAGGTAGTCCGAAACGCGCGGACAGCCAAGGAGCTTTCTAGCATGGCGACATTTGCCGGGCTGAAGGGCGCTGGGTTGATCTCCCGGGATAGATATGAGAGCCGAAGATAGACACTGGCAACTGCCCTCCGCTGCAAACGGATCACACGATTCCGCTCGCCGGGCGCCCCTCACGTTCACCGTCGAAGAATCGATCGTGATGCGGGCTTTCGCTGCCGGAAAAAGCCAAAGGCAAGTCTGTAGCGAGTTCCATATACCATTGCAGTCATTCCACCGGCTGTTGCGCAATCTGATGGAAAAGACCGGGACGTGCGACCGGATAGGGCTTCTCGTATGGGCGCTGCGGCAGAGACAGTGTGGCGACAGTCGTGAAGCCGAAAGAAACTACAAATGGAAACGATCCGCGTGAATCGGTTGGGACTACACGGGCAGGGCTTGAAGTTGAGCCATTGCTCCCGGCACTTTCTGGACGCGAAACTACAAGGATCCTAACCATCGGGCCCCGGGAAATAATAATTGACCGCCTTAATCGCTCGCTACCGCGGCGCGATGTGCAAAACGCTCCTGCGAAATTGAGTCGGCGAGGACGCGGCGCACTGGCGCCAGGCTTGAGGATGGGACGGGTCGCTCGCGTTGCACGGCAATCTCGGCAACCTTTCGAGGCAGATCTTTCCGGCGATCAAGCCCCAGCCCAAATTCTTTCAACAGCTCCGCGGCCAAGTTTGGATCGTCGGTGCGCTCCAACCCCCAGAAGCGGAGCCGGTCTTCATTTTTCTGCAGAAGTTGGAGAGATTCATCGAGCTTCCTCATCGCCCCGGTAAAAGACGATGCGAGGAAATAGACGGGCAGAGTCCAGCCATCTCGCCCAAACACCGCCCGGACGCGCAAGTCATATTTGCCACCTTGGTTCTTCTCAACGGCGCAAAGGTACCTGTTTCCCGATATGACGTTTTTCGCAGACATGTTGTTTCGCAACCTTTTATTTCCCGATATGACGCCAAAAGCCATCCGATTAGACGAATGAAGGTGGTTTCCTCGACCAGCCATCGGGCGGAACTCAATCCCACGCGTCTTTGACCGCTTCGCCGACATAATCATCCTCCTGATAGCATCAAACTTGTAGCTAGCCATGCTTAACAGCCTGGGGAGGGCTCCCGCCTTGGCGCATTCAGGCTTTCCCCGCTGGCTTTCGGGAGAGGCTCTGCGGATAAGATATTATAACGGAACAGACGAAACTGGGCAAGAGACCCTACCTTCTATAAATATCCTATTATCACAAAGATGCGCGAGAAAATACGGGAGAGATCTCAAATTGAACCGTGGAGATAGTTGGAAGGATTTGAAGAGAAATAAACTCAGCTGATTCACTGTCTGTAAAGATGCCGCACTTCAACCGAAGCTCAGCTGGAAGTCGTCAGTCGTTTCACGGCTTCATCATTGATCGTCAGTTTGCCCTCTTTCCTTAGTTGCTCTTCAAGAGCCGTGCGAAAGGCAGCGAACGCAGCGTTTTGCTTGGATTGCAGAAGCTGTTGCTCGATATCCTTTGACTGTTTCGCCAGATCGTCGGAGTTGGCCTTTTCCTGGTCCATGACTCGATAGATTAGCCAGTTGCCACCAATTTGGGTTGCTTTGCTGACTTGATTTACTGCCATGCCAAAGGCAGCTTCGAGTTGCTGCCCAGTTCCTACATCTGGGATCGAGCCATTTCTTGCGAATGCATCGGAAGTCTTTACCGCTATATCCAGCGACTTAGCGGCTTTGTCGAAAGCTTGACCGCTCCCGGCAAGCTTCGCTAAGTCATTGGCTTTGGCCCGCGCAAGGTCAAGAGACTTCTCCTTCTGATAATCCGCCAAAACCTGATCGTGTACTTCTGCAAGAGTGCCCTGGTGGGCCGGAATGATATCTTTCACGGTCAGAATTACATAGCCGGAGTCTATCCGCAAAGGCTGGCTGATCTCACCGGGTCTCAACTCGAATAAAATCTGGTGCAAGTCGGAAGAGTTGCCAAGCTTGCCCAGCGCGTCAGTGATGGAGACGGCTGGCGTTTCTCCCTCCTCCAGGTTGAACTTCTTTACCAGGTCATCCAATGGTTGACGATCCGACTGGCGTACAACAGCCGCCATTTGGTCCGAGATATCATTGGATTGGGCGCTCACCTTAGCATCGAGCAGAGTTGGGAGAATCGAATCGCGCACTTCTTCGAAGCTTTTGGTGTGGGCCATCTCGCGATCCAGGACTTTGATGATGTCGAAGCCGTATTCGGTCTTCACCAAGTCAGAAATTGTCCCCTTCGGCAAGCTAAAAGCAACCTGCTGAAACTGCGGCACCGTCTGACCTTCGACGATCCAGCCGAGGTCGCCGCCTTTTGCCTTCGATGCGTCGTCTTCGGAATACTTTTTGGCAAGATCCTCGAAATTGGCGCCGCGCTTGGCTTGCTTCAGGACGTCCTCTGCCTTTTGGCGGATCTCAGTAATTTCCGCATCCGTCTTTCCCACGGTCTTGAAGAGAATATGCTCCACGTGGGCACGATTCTGTACCTTATAGTCGGCAATGTGTTGATTGTAGTAGGCCTGAAGCGCATCGTCGCCTACCTGAGCGTTCGCGCGCAGTTTTGCTAGATCGAGTAGTGCGTAACGTGCCGAACGCTTTTCAGGAACCTGGTATTTTGCCAAATTCTTTGAGAAGTAGGTTGTCAACTCCGCGTCGGAGGGATAAATCGAAGAGGCCAAGTCGCCGGGCTTGATAAGCGCATATTCGATCTTCACTTTTTCGTTACGGCGACGAAATTCCTGCTCAATCTCGGCGGGGCTGACTGTGATCCCTGCCGTGACCATGTCGCGGAACCTGTCCGTGAGCATCTCGTCTCGCAGACTCTTCTCGAACTGTCCGACGGACATTCCCGTAAGTCTCTCAACATCACTGACGTATTGCTCCTTCCGCCATACGCCACCCGACCACGCTGCCGGGAGTATTTGCTTGATGCGTTCCGTCTCCTCTTCCGGAGTGATGCCGATGCCGAGCCGATCCGCTTCGACGTAGAGCGCGCTCTGAAACACGAGTTGGTCGAGCACCTGGCGGGCGTAGAGGCCCCGCAGCATCTCGGGCACTGCCTGGTTCTGACTCAGTTGACTGAGCTGCTGCTGCACGTCCACCAGACTGATATTTTGTCCTCCTACCGAAGCGACGGTATCTGGGCTGGTAGTGTCGGCACCTCCGACTAATCCGGGAACGAGAGTAACCACCATGCTGACGCAGATCAGCACGAGGATGACAGTCATGGTGACCTTGATCCACCGATTCCGGTCCAAATCCCGCTGCTGAATGCTTTTCAACATGATCTTATGCGACCTTCCTGACTATATGAATTAGACGATTATAGAAGACTTTCGGTGGCCCGCTCAATGAGATTTCCGGAGGGCTAAGGGAATGACTTAAAGCGACTGCTATACTATATCTTTTGCCACGCCTCAAACCCGCGTTTTCGGATGGTCCGTGTTCCCTGGGGGCCGCAATTATTCCGTCAGTAATTTTCGAATTTCACCGGCCTGGCTGTAATTGGGGCTGATCTGAAGCGTGTCCTCGAGTTGTTGCTTGGCGAGCGCATGGTTGTTTTGTTTCTCGTATGCCATCCCAAGGTGGTAGTGATATGTAGCATTTTTCGGATCGCCTTTGATCGCGGCCTGGAAAAGATCGATGGCGGCCGAATAAACGCCTTGCTTATAGTAAGCCCATCCGAGCGTATCGGCTGAATTCGGAATCTCGGGTAAGCCTTTACGCGCCGTTTGCGCCAGACTGACTGCTACGTTGAGGTTCTCGTCATGCATCAGCATGAGATAGGCGAGATTGTTCGCCGCCACAGGATAGTCTGGCTGAATTTGAAGAGCTTTCCGGTAATACCCCTCCGCCTCTTGCCATTGGTTTTGGGATTCGAGCAGGCTACCCAGAGAAACATAAATTCGAACGTCGCGGGGGTTTGTTTGTAAGGCGCGCTTATAGCCATCGATCGCTTGCTGCACAGAGCCTTGCGAGACTTGAACGCTCGCAAGAAGCAAAAAGGCGATTACGTTGTTCTGATCAAGGTCAATAGCCTTTTGCAACGCCGCTTCTGCCTTCGCCGGATTTTGATTGCGAAGCTGCGTTTGTCCAAGAAGCAAATAAAAGCCGCTATTGTTGGGAACCTGCCGGATCTGGTCCTGTACGATGCGCAGGGCTTTCGCGGGATCTTTCTGCTCGAGGGCTAGATTCACTAAGCCCGTCAGCGCCGGCGCGCTCGAAGGTGCGAAGCCGAGCGCCTTGGTGTAAAGCTTTTCCGCATCATCGAACCGCTTCTGCTGTATGCGCAACTGGGCCAGGAACACATATCCGGAGGCGTCCATGGGAGCGATCGTAATGACCTTCTGAACATCCGCTTCGGCTCCCGCGGAATTTCCGCTGTTCAAGAGAGCACGGGCGTGGAAGAGATAGCCTTCCGGTGAACCTGGCTCAGATTTCATTAATTGTTCACTCGCGTCCGTCAGAAGCGACTCATTGCCATTCTGCACCGCAAGGGCGGCAAGAGCGCGCTGAGGCTCGACTGCGTTCGGGCGTAACCGCCCCGCTTCCCGCCACTCGGCTTCGGCCTGGCCCAGATTTGAGCTGCCTGCATAAGCCACTCCAAGCTCATAATGCGCCATTGCATTGTCGGGAGCATCCTTTACTAAAGGCGCGAGAACGCCGATCGCATCTTGAGGCTTTCCCTTCCGAGTCAATATCTCGCCACGTAGAAGGAGGGCGTCGACATCCTTTGGCGAACTCTTTATAAGAGCATCATCGACTTTGGCTCCCTCATCGAGCTTGTTTTGCGATACCAGAATCTCGGCATAGGTCTTCGCGACCGAAAGATCCTTCGGATGCGCAGCGTACAGCGAAGCAAATTCGGCGGCTGCCTTGTCTGTTTCCCTCTGACTCAGATAGAAATCTCCGAGCATACGGTATCCTGCTGGATTCGTCTGGAACGCAGCCTTGGCATCACGAACCACTTGCTCCGCTTTGTCTTTCTGGCCCTCCGCCAGATACAGGCTCGCAAGCATGGTGCGAATGACGGGAGCCCGAGGCTCAAGAGCTACCGCTGCCTGGAACTGTTTCTCGGCTTCCGGCCAGCGTTTCTCCTCTTCGTACAAGCGGCCGAGAGCGATCGTCGCGGATGTGGATTTGGAATCAAGCGACAACGCTTTCTGAAGGCTTTTTTCAGCAACAGCAAGGTTCTTATTTCTTTCCTGCAGCAGCGCGAGGTTCACGTAGGACTCAGGCCGATTCGTATCCATCTGAATGGCTTGTTGTGCTTCATCGAGCCCGTTGCTAAGGTTTCCCTCGCTTGCGTCTGCGTCGGAGAGGATTATCTGAGCTTGCGCGTTCCTTGGTTCACTTTTTAGAACGGCCTGAGCGTGCTCGCGGGCCTCCGAAAATTTGCCTGCACGCAATAGCAGGTTGGCCAAATCGAGTTGGGCTTGGAAGTTCGACGCGTCGAGGCCGACCGTGCGCGTCAATTCTTGGTATGCCCGGCCCCATTCCTGCTGCTTCAGATAGCTCTGAGCGAGCTGATAATGAGCTTCGGCATACTCAGGGTCGATTTGGATCGCATTTAGATATTCGATCTCTGCCTCGGGGTATTTACGTGCCTGAAAGTACGCATTTCCCTTGTTAAGGTCCGCTTTCTTGACGACCTGAGGATCTCGGTGGCATCCAGCGAGGAATACCGCTGCAATGGCCACGCTGAAAGAGCGAATGCGCCACGTATTTCTAAATCTCGTTCTTTTCATGGTAAGCACCGATAAACCTCAGAGCCGGTCCTGACCCCGTCACAAATAAAGAATAGCAGCAAGGACAGGCGAAGGACGAATCCTCGTCGCGTAGGCGGCCATAGGGAAATTATAGGATTTTCCCCTCGGAATTGTCGGGGGAGTTGGTGCCTGACTTCCAATGGGTAATCATGCTCCGGGGCACCTTTCCTAGGGAATTTGGGTCACGGAAGGTAAGTAATTTGCCATTTCGTGGAAGGTTATTGGGACAATTTATGTCAGTAATGCCTTATGCAGCATTATGAGTATTTTTGTAACTCCCTTATAATTAGTCACTTATTAAAAGAAAGACGGTTTGGAATAACTTCAGTCCTGGCATGAGCCTTGCACGATAGGTCTCTGCCTGCGTTGGGCCCGATTTATATTGCGAGGCAAAAATGGGCTTTGAGGCACAGGAATTGATGGCACAACTACGAACAGGAGTCGTATCGGCAAGCCAGGGGTGCGAGTTTGTCTGCGGTAGGAGTCCGGCCATACTGACTCTGGAAAGTGTCATTGCCGAAATAGCCCCAACCAATATCCCTGTTCTGCTAGTGGGCGAGAGTGGCACTGGGAAAGAGATATTTGCGCGTCGCATTCACGTCCTTTCATCGCGTTCGAACGAGCCTTTGATCAAAGTCGCGTGCGCTTCGATGAAGGCGGAGACGCTCTCGGCTGAACTCGGGTTACCCGGCAACAGTTATAGCAACGGCATGCACAATGCAGAGACAGTGTTTTTTGACGAGATCAGTGAACTGGACCCTGCCTGCCAGAAGATTCTTCTCTACGCATTACCCGACGGCGACTTGAAGCCGCAACCCGGAGTCTTGACTGCGCGGGTTATTTCATCGACCAGCCAGAATCTCGACGAGGAGATGCGGACGGGGCGCTTTCGTAACGAGCTATATTATCGTGTAAATGGAGTTTGTTTGCGGCTACCCCCTCTGCGTGAACGGAAAGAAGATATTCCGCTATTGGGCGAATTCTTTCTTGCGAAGCATGCCACTCAACTAGGCCGTCCGTGTCCTCCCCTGAGCCCACGGTCACTTCGGATTTTCTTCGACCATACGTGGCCGGGGAACATCCGGGAACTGGAAAACGTCATTAAGAATATTGTGGCGTTGGGCGATGAACAAGTCGCTGTTTCCCATCTCATGGCAACTCCGACCGGACCTCCAAAATTAACCAGCCAAGATACACCTTCGAGTTCGTTGAAAATAGCGGCACGGGCCGCATCACGCGAGGCCGAAAGGGATCTGATCTTGAAGGCTCTCGCGCGAACCCGCTGGAACCGGAAACGGGCTGCGCAGGAACTGCAGATCAGCTACAAGGCTCTGCTTTACAAGCTGAAACAGATCGGGTTGCAGGACTCAGAATCGAATTGAGAAAGCAGGAAAATAAATACGATGCAAAAAATCGAGCTTTGGATCGTGCTTCTACTACTGTTGCTGGCCATGCCAGCCGTGGCACAGGAGGGCGGGAAAACGAATAGCCAGAACAGCGCGGCTGCAAGCGCCAATGGCTCAGCCCAGAAGACCGGCACCGATTCCAACTACATTATCGGACCTCAAGACGTGCTTGACATCAGTGTGTGGAAGGAGGATCAGTTAACCAAGACCGTGCCGGTTCGGCCCGATGGAAAAATATCGCTGCCATTGCTGAACGATGTGCAGGCGGCCGGGTTCACTCCCACGCAGTTAGCCGCACACATCACGGAAAGCCTAAAAAAATTCGTGACCGATCCACAGGTGACGGTGATCGTTAGGGAGATCAATAGCCAGCGGGTCTATCTTCTTGGTGAAGTGAATCGCGCAGGCGCTTACCCCCTGCTGCCTGGGATGACCGTGCTCCAGGCACTTTCGAGCGGCGGCGGCTTCACCCAATTCGCCAACACGAAGAAAATTTATGTGCTCCGCGTACAAAATGGGAAGCAGGAAAAATATCCATTTAATTACAAAAATGTAATTAACGGGAAACAGCCCGACCAGAACATTTTGCTGAGAGCTGGCGACACCATTGTCGTGCCGTAGGGAGAGAGATTGATGATTGCGTTGCGATACAGACTCTGGACGGCGCTGGGGATCGTTTTGGTGTGTGTGCCTGGCACCTGGGCCCAGCAACAGAACCAGGATGAGTCTCAGTCCCAAGACCAATCTCAGCCCCAAGACCAATCGCAAACACCGATCCCCGCGTATCACTCGCCGTTTGCTTCGGCCGCCGACAACAGCAATACCGACAATGCGAATACGGGCCCTCAGAGCCTGGCTCCCGATACTCAACCTCTGGCGGGAGCGCAGAGTCTCTCGCTGGGAGTTCCGGAGTCTCGCAGCTACTGGCAACCCGCGGCCAGCGTGAGTTCGACTGCGGCTTCCAATGGCCTCGGCGCCAGCAATGGATGGACAACTTATACGACTCTTCTTGGCGGGCTCAATCTGCACGATATTGCCGGACGCTCCGACCTGGCTTTGAGCTATCTGGGAGGAGGACTGATTTCCAATGACGGTGCGATTGGCAACGGAGTGATTCAAGAACTGGGCCTCGACGAGAAACTTTCCTGGCGGCGGGCGACGCTATCCTTTATCGATGAAGGATCATATCTCCCCGAAGCGGGTTTTGGTTATGGAGGCGTGGGCGGCTTGGCTCTGCCTGGAGGGTCTCCGGTCTTGCTGCAGCCGGGTTTGTTGCCTAGCGCGACCATCCTGACGACCCGCAACCAGCAATTTGACAATTCCTTCCTGACGGAGATTGACACCAGATTGTCGCCCCGCTCCTCCCTGACGTTCATGGGCGGGTACTCCCTGTTGCGTTTCCTTGGCACGAATCTGCTGAATATGAACGACACAATTTTCCAGGCCGGGTACAATCACGATTTAACCCGCAAGGATACCATCGCCGTTCTGTATCGGTTCAATGCCTTCCGCTTCGGCAATAGCGGCCAGTCGATCAACGACAATATCGCGCAACTATCCTACGCACGGCGGGTCACCGGGCGAGTGGCTTTCCAGATTGCAGCCGGGCCAGAGTTCACTTTTTTCGGCACACCGGTTCTGACAGGTTCGGTATCCACGAACAGTACAGCTACTAGTTCGCTTACAACATGGTCGTTGAGCACGTCGCTGACTTATCAATGGAGGCAGTCGCAGCTAGGCCTGTCATACGCTCACGGGGTCAGCGGAGGAGCGGGAGTGTTTGCGGGCGCCATTGGGGATACGGTGACGGGATCGCTTTCTCACCAGATGACTCGGACGTTTGACGCCACGATCACGACCGGATATGCGAAGAACAACGCTCTTGCGATTCCTGGCTTTGCGATTATCAATCAGTCCTATAGCTATTGGTTCGCCGGCGCGAGTCTGTCCCATCCCTGGGGCCGAACGATGAACTTATTCCTGTCGTATCAGGCACAATATCAGAATTCCAATTTCGAGTTTTGTGCCGGTCCGACATGCGGCACGAGTCTGATCATCCACCTAATCTCGGTCGGCTTAAATTGGCAGGGGCGCCCCATTGCTTTCTGAGCAAGTATTTGCGGAGGCGGTAGAGAGAGGCTCGAATGACCCAGCGTGAATTGACTCCAGCAGATTATTTGACGATGCTTCGACGGCATTGGGTGATGATCGTGATCTTGACGATCATTGGTCCTCCCCTGGGATACGGAATCTCAAAGTTTCTGCCGAATCGCTACCAAT
This sequence comes from Candidatus Acidiferrales bacterium, assembly GCA_035534055.1. GTDB lineage: Bacteria > Acidobacteriota > Terriglobia > Acidiferrales > UBA7541 > Palsa-295. The sequence goes on from DATLST010000252.1 coordinate 21,699, forward strand.
CGATGACTCTGGTGCTCGTGGAAGAACCGTCCGTGCCGACCGACTTTGTGAAACCGGTGGATACGACAAACATCAACGAACGCCTAGCCAGCATGCAGCAACAAATCCTGAGCCGAACGCGCCTGGAACCGATTATCCACCAATATGGGTTGTATGCGTCGGATATCAACAAGGTCTCGATGGACGACCTGGTCGCGCGATTACAGAAAGCCATCGAGGTCACTCCCGTGGAGCCGATGGCCGAGACTCGGGCCAATAATCTGCCAGGCTTCTTCGTCAACGTGACAATGGACAGTGCCCGTACCGCACAAGAGGTGTGCTCAAGCATCACTTCGATGTTCATCGAAGAAAACCTTCGTCTCCGGCAGGAACGATCCGAGGACACAACCCAGTTCCTGTCACAACAGCTGGCCGATTCGAAGGCGAAGCTCGACGAACAGGATGCCAAGCTCGCCGCATTCAAAAGCCACTACATGGGATCACTTCCCGACGAAGAACAGACTAACCTGAACATTCTGACTGGACTGACATCCCAACTGGATGCGGCTACGCAGGCGCTTTCCCGCGCGCAGCAAGACAAGAGTTTCGCGGAATCGATGTTGGCTCAGCAATTGGCTGGTTGGCAGGCCTCGGAGAACGGACAAAGCCCCGACACGATGGAAAAGCAACTGGCCGCTTTGCAGACCCAGCTTGCAGGGCTTGAGGTGAGGTATACGAATGACTATCCGGATGTGATTAAAACGAAGAGCGACATCGCTGCGCTGCAGAAGAAGATTGCGGACGAAAACAGCCAGAGATCAGTAACGTCCTCCAACAAGGTCCAGAAAACAACGGTCGAGCCGGTTCAAATTACCCAGCTGAGAGCGCAAATCCATTCCTACGATCAAGCGATCAGCGGGCGGACAAAGGAACAGGAACAAATCCAACAGCAGATCAAACTGTATCAGGGCCGAGTGCAATCAAGCCCCGCCGTCGAGCAGCAGTACAAGGAATTGACGCGAGGCTATCAAACGGCGCTTGACGCCTACAACGACTTACAGAAGAAGGTGGGTGAATCGGCGATGGCCACGGATTTGGAGCGCAAGCAAGAGGGAGAGCAGTTCCGTGTGCTCGACCCTGCCAATTTGCCCGATAGACCCAGCTTCCCCAATCGCCCTCTTTTTGCCGCTGGAGGACTGGGTGGCGGATTGGTCTTGGGTGTGGGCCTTGCTCTACTGATGGAAATGCAGAATTCATCGATGAGGACGGAACGCGACGTCGAATTCGCTCTGCGCTTGCCGGTGCTGGCGATCGTTCCGGCAATCCAGCCGAATTCAAGCAGGAAAACAAAGCGGCCGGAAGGTTCCCTACCAAGTCTGGGCCAAGGCGCGAGGGTCTGAGGAAAAATGTACCAGAAATTCTTTGGGCTTCGAGAGAGCCCCTTCAACGTTAATCCAGACCCGCGCTATTTGTTCTTGACGAAGCAAATCCAGGAAGCGCTGGCCGGCCTGACGTATGGTATCCAGCACCGGAAGGGGTTCATCCTCTTAACGGGCGAAGTCGGCACCGGCAAGACTACCTTACTGAACCGACTGCTCGACTGGCTGCGTGGGCAGCGTGTTGCGACCGCATACATTTTTAATTCGCGCCTGGAGGTAAGCCATCTATTCGATTTCATGATGGCTGAATTTGAAATTCCATGCGACTCACGGGAGAAAAGCCTGGTGCTCTTGAAATTGAACCAGTGGCTGCTGGAGCGCTATCGCGCAGGCGAAACCGCAGTCCTGATCGTGGATGAGGCGCAAAATCTAAGCCCCGAAGTGCTGGAGGAAATCCGGCTGCTGACAAATCTAGAGACATCCACCGAAAAGCTTCTTCAGATCATACTTACCGGCCAGCCGGAACTGGAAGAAAAACTGAAGCTGCCGCAGCTGCGCCAACTACGCCAGAGGATTACGCTGCGCTGCCACACAGCGCTACTAACGCTGGATGAAACTTTCGGATATATCGCGGAGCGATTGCGCATCGCGGGCGCCAATGGCGAGCCCATTTTTTCAAAAGAAGCGATCCAAACGGTGCATCTATACTCGCGCGGAATTCCGCGCGTGGTGAACTTGCTCTGCGAACATTCGCTGATCAACGCTTATGTGGAAAACCTGCGTCCGGTACCCTCCCGCCTAGTCGAGGATGTGGCGCGGGAATTTCAGCTGGATGAAATTGCGCCCATCGCGGCGGCGGGGCTTTCTCACCAAGTTCAACAGGCTGCAAACACCCAGGCATTGCTGGAAAACCTGGATGAACTGCTCGGTCGGCTGCGGCACGCAGACGTTGTACCGTCGCGCGAAAGGAAACCATGAGTCGCATTCATGAAGCTTTGAAGAAGGCAGAACAGGAACGGATTGCCATCCAAACCACCGATGTGGCCGCGGCTCCGCAGGAATCGATCGCAACGGCAACGGCGTGGAACGATCACGCACGGGGCGTCGTCCCCGACATATCTTTGCAGGCTGTGGCCGTTGATGCACCTTCGGCCGAGCATTTGCGGTTCGATGATTTGTGCGCGCACTGCGCTCATCCGGAGTGGAATCTCGATCCCAATGTGAACGTATTCTTCAATGCGAGTCTCAGCGCGCACGCTGCCGAGCAATTTCGGACTCTGCGCTCCCGTCTTTATCAACTCCGCAGCAATCAGAACCTTCGCACCCTTTTGATTACGAGTTCCGTGCCTGGCGAAGGAAAGACATTCGTGGCCACAAACCTAGCGCAAGCTATCATCCGCCAGCCCGATCGCCGGGTGCTCATCATCGATGCCGACCTCCGCTGTGCACGCCTTCATGTGCCGCTCGGCGCGCCAAGCACTCCTGGATTGACCGACTACCTGCGGGGGCAAGCCGAAGAGATGGAGGTCATCCAGCACGGCCAAGAGGGGAACCTGTGCTTAATTGCAGGCGGCACCGAAGTGAGCGATCCAAGCGAATTGCTGTCCAATGGGCGCCTGAAAAAGCTCCTCGATCGCGTAACACCCATGTTTGATTGGGTAATTTTGGACTCGCCTCCCTGCTTACCCGTTGCGGACGCTACCATTTTGGCCAATTTTTGCGACGGAATTCTTCTGGTAGTGCGATCAGGGTCAACGCCGTCTGACGTAGCACAGAGAGCGCTCCAAGAACTTCAGAACAGGAACATTGCCGGAGTGGTGCTCAATGCGGTGGAGAAGGATCACGTTTATGGCTCGTATTACTATCAGGACTACGGATATGGACCAGAATCAAAGGAATTGCATTAAACCGGCTCAGAAGTGTGCCCGTCAATGTGGTAGATCCGACCCTCGGGTGACGAATAGCATTGGAGAGCAGGCCCAGCAATTGACGACATACTTTATTTTTTGTCATCAGTGCCTGGCAGGTTCTGCCGCCCGTAGCGCTCAGGTAAGGGTTTCCCGGTAGGAAAACTCCTGAAATTGGTTTCGCTTCGATGACCTTTTCCGCTCGGTCGGTAGCCGGATTTTGACATGAGGGCGCATGGATTCCGCAGTCTTTATGCTATTCATTCGATAGGCTTTGCTCATATCCATTTAAGCATTAGATATAAAAGAAGAAAAAAACTGGCACTCTGGGATAGGCATTTTCACACATTTGCTTGCTGACAATTTCTCTTCAAAAGGGGAAAGACGATGCATCTAATGTGTTTGTTAGAGGTTAGAGGCAGTTAGGAGTACGACACCATAGGATTCTTGATGGCAAGGATCGTGCGGGAGATCCAAGCGGGAGGCCCGAATGTGGCCTCAATGGCGGTAGCTCACACGGAACAAATATAGATGACCCTGATAACAGAGACAGAAGTCCCCTCGCGCGAACTGCCCGAAATTGATGGAAAGTATCCATGGTTTGCACTGCAGGTCCGTGCTCGGCGCGAAGGGAACGTTGCGGACTACCTTTCCGGCAATGGCTATGAGTGGTTTTTGCCGCTTTATAAGTGCAGAAAGGTTTGGTCCGACCGAATCAAAGAGATCGAAACACCTCTTTTCCCTGGGTACCTGTTTTGCAGGTTTAATCCGCTCAATCGCCTGCCGATCCTTAAGACCCCTGGCGTGATTCAAGTAGTCGGATACAATCGAATACCCGTTCCCGTGGATGGCCGCGAGATCGCCGCCATTCAAATTCTGGCCGCGTCGGGAATACCTAATCAGCCTTGGCCATTTCTCTCGTTGGGCGACAGGATCAGGATAGAATCAGGCCCTTTACGCGGGCTGGAGGGCATTCTTTCGGCCTTTAAGGGCAGTCATCGTTTAGTGGCTTCAGTTTCACTTTTGCAACGTTCCGTGGCTGTCGACATCGACTCTGCGTTTGTCACTTCCCTGAAGACGGTTCGTGCCAAGGGTGCGTCGTTCCGTCCGGCAGTGGCAGGGATGCAGCAAGCAGAGTTCTCGTAGCCCGGGTTCCACAGCTGAGAAGCATCGAACGGAGAGCTAACATCGTGAGCCAAGTATCGGTCGCAAAGCAAAGTGCTGCCATAAGCCAAAGCAAGCCCGATAGAAATCGGGGCAATTTAGGAACTCCAACGCACTCTTTGCTGCCGGAAGAGCAGTTCCGACTCATGCTTTGCCGAGAGAGAAAACGTTCTGAACGGTCCCACAGACATCTGCTTCTGATGCTCATAGACAATTGCAAGGATCCCGGGCAGCACAAGGGGGATATCTCGCTGACGCAGATTGCCGACATCTTGAACTCATCGATTCGAGAGACCGATGTCGCCGGCTGGTTTGAGCATAATTCCGTGCTCGGTGTCGTCTTCACGGAATTTGGAGATTGTGAAGTAAGCCTCGCTGTGAAAACGATCGAAGCTAAAGTGATGGGTGGGCTTCGAGGGGCTCTCAAGACGCAACAATTGAGCAAGCTTCAGATTTCCTTTTATGCCTTTCCCGACGGGTGGACGGAGGGGCAAGGACGAACGGTGGATTCGGTGCTCTATCCCGATCTCTTTGAAGAACAGCACAGCAAAAGGTTTTCTCTCCTGATTAAGAGATGCATGGACACTATCGGCAGCTTCGGTGCGCTAGCGCTGCTCACACCGGTATTTTTGATACTTGCCGTGCTTGTCAAGCTGACATCAAACGGGCCAGTGTTCTTTCGACAGGAGCGCGTGGGCCAGTATGGAGCGCGGTTTGTTTTTCTGAAGTTCCGGTCGATGTACGTTTCGACCGATGCGACCATCCACAAGGAATATGTGAGGAACTTCATTGCTGGAAGGGCTGGAACTTCACGCGCTGAAGAAAACAAAGAAGCAGTATATAAGATAACGAACGATCCGCGGGTTACCTGGATCGGAAGGTTTATGCGCCGCACCAGTCTCGATGAGTTACCACAATTCTGGAACGTTCTCCGCGGCGAGATGTCGCTGGTGGGCCCGCGCCCTCCAATCCCCTATGAACTCGAGGCATATGACCTATGGCACCGCCGGCGCTTGTTGGAGTCCAAGCCCGGAATTACGGGTCTCTGGCAGGTCCATGGACGGAGCAAGACGACTTTTGATGAGATGGTGCGTTTGGATCTGGAATATTCAAGAACCTGGTCTCCAATTCTTGATCTAAAGATCCTGCTTGAGACGCCTCGTGCGGTTCTCTCGGGTGATGGCGCGTACTAACCGGACTGCAGCCACGATCTCACCCAGGCAACTAGACAGGCAGCCTAGCAGGATAATCGTTAGCTCTATCTGGCGGCGCAGTTGTTTGCTTTTCATATTTCGATTCGAAAACCGAGGTGTGTGAAATGTCGAGAGGTATGAGTCCACGTTCGTCTCCAGATTTCTCGAAGGCGAGTAAACTCATCCCCAATGATACGAGGAGAGATTTGATTCGAATGGGTGTGATCGGTTACGGCTATTGGGGCCCGAATATCGTTCGGAATTTCCATGGACAGGACCGATCGCGAGTCGTTGCTGTATGCGATACAAGTTCCAAATCACTGCGGCGAGTGCAGCAATCCTATCCTGATATGGCCGTCACTTCTGATTGCGAAGAGCTTCTGGCTGCTTCCGATATCGATGCTATTGCAGTCGTCACTCCGGTTTGGACTCACTATGAACTGGCAAAAACGGCCCTCGAGAATGGCAAACATGTCTTTGTGGAGAAGCCATTTACCTGCACGACCGCTCAGGCCGAAGAACTTATCGAACTCGCCGACCGCAAGAATTTGAAGATCATGGTCGATTACACCTTCTTGTTCACTGGCGCCGTAAAGCGAATCCAGCAGTTCATCAACGACGGAACACTTGGAGACTTGTATTACTATGATTCAACGAGGGTTAACCTTGGCCTATTCCAGCACGATGTAAACGTCATCTGGGATCTTGCACCCCACGACCTTTCGATCATGGGTTATTTGATTAAGGAAAAACCGGAAGCCGTTGTGGCAACTGGCGAGAAGCATCTGAACGGCGTCGCAGATGTGGCCTTCCTGACGATCTACTACCCCAATAGCATCATTGGGCACATCAATGTGAATTGGCTTTCACCAGTCAAGGTGCGCACCACCCTGATTGGGGGCGAAAGAAAAATGCTTGTGTGGAACGATCTCGAAGCAGACGAGAAAATCAAAGTGTACGACAAGGGAGTGCAAGTCACGTCTGGTGAAGCGGTTTATCAAACGCTGGTGAGTTATCGAACAGGCGACATGTGGGCTCCACGAGTAGAGCAGGTGGAAGCACTCAAGCTGGAAGCCGCTTATTTCGTCGATTGTATTTTGAACGACAAAAGACCATTCAACGACGGAGTCGCCGGTCTGGATGTCGTTCGAATGCTCGAGGCCGCCGATCAATCACTCGAGCAAAAAGGCAAGATTATCCAACTATGACGGACTATCTCTGCATTGCTCCTGACGTGAAGATGGGCAAGAACATCAAATTGTCAAAGTTCATTAACCTGTACGGCTGCGAGATTGGCGATAACACAAAAATCGGCGCTTTCGTCGAGATTCAGAAACATGCGACGGTGGGTAAAAACTGCAAGATTTCGAGTCATACATTCGTCTGCGAAGGGGTAACGATCGAAGACAGCGTATTCATTGGCCACAGCGTTACGTTCGTCAACGACTCCTATCCTCGGGCCACAGCGGCCGATGGCCAACTGCAGACGGAGAGGGATTGGAAAGTCGAGACGACGCTCGTGAGAAAAGGGGCGTCGGTCGGTTCCGGGACAACGATTCTTTCCAAAGTCGTGATCGGCCAAAACGCGATCGTTGGTGCGGGCAGCGTTGTAACCAAGGATGTGCCGGCAAATGCGATTGTGGCGGGAAATCCAGCAAGAGTGTTGCGTTACATCGAACAGGAGCCGACAACTGCATGATGTCCAACAACGAAAAAATTCCCTTCCTAGACCTAGCTACTCTACACCAGCAGCTTGAGTCCGAGTTGATTCCTGTAGTTCAACAGGCCTTGCGTACTGCGGGCTTTGTTGGGGGACCGATGGTGGAAGAGTTCGAGCGTAATTTTGCGCGATTTTGCGATACAACTTATTGTGTGGGGGTCGGAAGTGGAACTGACGCAGTGCGGTTTGCATTGGTGGCTGCCGGTGTTCAACCGGGCGATATTGTCGTCACCGTACCTCACACATTCATTGCAACGACGGAGGCCATTAGCCAGGCGGGCGCGCAGCCGGACTTTGTGGATATCGACGAGCGCACCTACAACATGGATCCTGTTAAGTTAAAGGAGTATCTCGAGCGGGAATGTTACCTGGACCGAGAAACGGGCAAACTGTACCATCGGAAACGAAAAGCACCGGTAACTGCAGTGGTGCCAGTTCACATCTATGGCCAGACCGCTGACATGGACGCCATTCTGGATCTTGCTAATCGTTACAAACTGATCGTTGTGGAAGATGCGTGCCAGGCCCACGGCGCCGAGTACTTTTCAAGGAATGAGAATCGGTGGCGAAAAGCCGGTTCCATGGGACATGCGGCGGCTTTCAGTTTCTATCCTGGCAAGAACCTTGGTGCTTGTGGTGAGGCCGGAGCAGCAGTCACGAAGAGCGAAGAAATCGCCCGCAAAATGCGAGTGCTGCGCGATCACGGCCAAGCAAAAAAGTATTACCACGATATCGAAGGCTATAACGGTCGTCTCGATGCAATCCAAGCAGGGATTCTGACTGTGAAGCTGCGCTATCTAGCCGAATGGAACCGTAAACGGCAATCCGCTTCCCGGCGGTACAATGAGTTATTCTCAACGGTTGAAGGCATCATAGCCCCTTACGAGCCCGAATGGTCCCGCGCGGTATACCACCTCTACGTAATTCGGGTCCAGGATCGCGATGGACTTCAGAAGCATCTCGCCGAAGCGAAGATCGATACAGGCATCCATTATCCAGTGCCGCTCCACCTTCAGAAGGCCTACGCTCACTACGGCTATAAACGGGGCGATTTTCCAGTTGCGGAGAAGGTCGCGGCGGAGATCCTGTCGATGCCAATGTATCCGCAGCTTCATGCCGACCAGCAGCAGCGGGTCGTCCAACAAGCGAAGGAATTCGTTACGGCATCTGGCTTTGTTGGAGCCTCCTCAAAGCAATAGTCCCCACCTTGGTAGGTTTCCCGTCGCTGTAGGAGCAGATATCCCGGGCGACGATGTAACCGTTCTACGTCAAATCCATGGCTCGAATTCGAACAGACCGGGCTGCAACTCTGTACCTAATTCGACCGCTTCGCCGGTGCATTCCATCGCGCGAGTCGCTTCGCATTCCGATTTTGATGTACCACAGCATTTCCGAGAGCGAGTGCCAGAATTTACATCCCTATTTCGTAACCGAAACATCGGTGCAAGTGTTTGAAACGCACATGAAATTCCTGTCCGACAATGGGTACCAGACCATTACGACGGAGGATGTGGTCGCGTTGCTGAACTCGCCCCAGAAACTAACCGGCAAAAATGTTGTCATCACGTTCGACGATGGTTACCGGGACTTCTACAGAAATGCATTCCCGATTTTGAACAAATACGGCTATCGTGCGACCGTCTATTTACCAACGGCTTATATCAACCAGCGCGTGCATACGTTCAAAGGCAAAGAGTGCATGACATGGGCGGAAGTGCGCGAACTGCGCGAAGTCGGAATTTTGTTCGGCTCTCACACGGTGAGCCATCCGCAGCTTCGATTTGTATCGCTACCCGACCTAGAATACGAAGTGAAGGTCTCCAAAGACACCATTGAGGACGAGATTGGGGAGCCGATCCGGTCGTTCGCCTATCCTTATGCGTTCCCGGAGGGCGATTCGGCATTTATACATCGGCTTCGCGACCTGCTCGGAACTTGTGGATACAAGAATGGCGTCTCCACTGTGATTGGGTCGTCCCACTCATTGGAGGACCATTTTTTCCTCCGGCGGTTACCGGCTAATTCAAAGGACGATTTGGCCCTGTTCCGCGCGAAACTCGAAGGCGACTACGATTGGCTGCATACGGCGCAATATTTGAAGAAGCTGCTGACCAAGGGAACGCCGCGAAGAAGTTCCGCTCCGACAGCGGGCAGCTCGCCGGCTATCAGCCACTGATGGCCGGTGCGGCATGGCCCTGGCCCGTTCCGTGCAAAGTTTCGCTACCACACTCCGGCACAATGCAAAATTTCTAGCCACAGTTCCGCGAGCTATGTAATTTGTTTACCTGTGCAGGTAGCAGGTCCGGATGTCTTTCATTTTAAAGTGTGTTATAGATTCCGACTCGGAGCATAGTAACGGGAGCATGACCTTTATGACACAACGAGTGGCTGTCAAGGTTTTCCGACATAACTCTGAGATCGAATCTATCCGCCCGATTTGGGAGGGTTGGCACAGCCATCCAAACGCGGATATTGAGTTTTACAACACTATTGTTCGAGCAAGGCCTGAGGTCATCCGACCTCACATAATGGTTGCTTTCCGAGACGATTGTCCACAGGCCATGCTTGTGGGCCGAATCGAACTCAAACGTCTCGCAATTAAAACAGGCTACCTGACTCTTTTCCGTCCCAACGTCCGCATGTTGACCTTGCCTTTCGGTGGCCTATTAGGAGACGGATCCGATGAGAGTTGCGCCGCATTGATCGATGGAGTAATTGAAACGCTTCGTCGCGGTGAGGCTGATTTGGCTGTCTTCGAACCTATCAATACGAAGTCGGCATTTTATTCGTACGTTCGAACTTCCCCGGCTTGGTTCTGCCGGGATTACATCCACACAATTCAAGTTCATAGAAGTATGACTCTTTTCGAGAGTGCCGAAGCTTTCCGCCAGTCCTTATCTCCCAAAGTCAGGAAAAATTTGAAATGGCAGGCAAAAAAAATGTTCGCTGATTATTCAGGAGAAATCCGACTGGCTACTTATGGTTCGGCGGCGGAACTTGAGGTCGTGTTCGCCGACGTTGAGGAGATTGCTCGGAAAACTTATCAACGCGCCTTGGATGTCGGATTTTCTGATAATTCCGAAAATCGTGCGCGTTTACAGCTGGAGGCGGAAAAGGGTTGGTTGCGGGCTTATATTCTTTATGTGGCTAACAAGCCATGTGCATTCTGGCTGGGAACCTTATACAAGGGTACTTTCCACAGCGATTTCATGGGTTATGACCCAGCGTTTGCTAAGTACTCCCCGGGAACGTACTTGGTGGCCAACGTAATCGACGAGCTATGCCAAGCTAAAGGACCAGACAAATTGGTGCAGCTCGATTTTGGCCTTGGCGACGCCCAATATAAGCAAGTGTTGGGCACCAATTCGTGGTATGAGTCAGGGCCTTATATCTTCGCGCCCTCTGCCAAGGGTTTGATTCTGAACTTGGTGTGGACTTCGTCGGGCCTACTTGATCGGAGTGCCAGGAGGGTTCTGGCAGCCACGAACCTTCTTCCTCGCATAAAGAAACTGTGGCGAACGTCTGCAAGGCGTTCGTCCCCGCAGTCCGGCAACGAGGGTGTCGCCTGATTAGAAGCGGATGCTTGCATGTGTGTAGCGACGGTGACCGGTTGTACAAATGAAAGGTGCTTATTTTTGCGGACTTGGCCAGTGGCAACGTACTGTACCTAATCTGACCCTGCGGTCAGGTGTAGCTATATCCCAATGATTGGTATGTTTACCTCCGCATGTTGAATAGCGTCGTCTAACTTCGGAGGCAGAAAAGTGAAGGTTCATCTGAGTGTTGTCTTGATGATTTCGTGCCTGTTTGTCGCAGTGACTTCCAGCTTTGCTTCTGCGCCAAATGTGTATATTGCTCAGAACGCAACCGGAGGAGCAAATGGCACCTCTTGCGCCAATGCTTACGGGCTTGCGTTTTTCAACACGAGCGGGAATTGGGGCAGCGAGGCCACGCAGATTGGCGCGGGTACCACCGTACATCTGTGCGGCACTATCACAGGAACTTTAAACTCCAACATCCTGACCTTTCATGGCTCTGGAACATCCGGGAATTCTATCACCCTCAAGTGGGAGACTGGTGCTGAGCTTACTTCTCCTGCGTGCAGCACTTGCATCAACGTCGCTGGTAACTCGTGGATCACTCTTGACGGTAACGGAACAAACCCAAGCATTACGAACACAGCCAATGGGTCATCCCTCGCCAACCAGATAGACTCCGTGGCAATCCAGGCGCAGCCGTGCAACAACTGTGAGTTCAAGAATTTGGACATCACCAATATCTATGTGCATGTTGCCGGGATCGATACGACCACAGGATACGGCACCGGGATCAAATTGTACGGAAGCAATTTCCTGATCCACAACAACACGTTTGATGGGATGTTTGCCGAGGTTGAAGACGGATACAACAGCGGTGATACAAATCTTCAGATTTACCAAAACACATTCGACCATATGAACTGGGGCGTGCATATCGGGAATAACAACACAAATGTACTGTCCCACGTTTATTTGCACGACAACCATTTGATGGACATGGACAACTGGGACACGCCAAGCGATGCCTACCATCATGACGGTTTGTTTGTCGTTCAAAACGATATCTCCGCAAGCATCACGGATGTTGAGATGTACAATAACATTGCCAACGGAGTACAAGGAAGTAATGCTACAGCGTGGATTTACGTCAATACGGCGATGAATGGAGTATACATCTATAACAATATCCTGACTAATATGGGCAATGGCGGATATGCTATCGAAGGTGGGTTTAGTGGGGACAGAAATTACTATATAATTAACAACAGCATAGATTGTAAAGGATCGTCAGCTATAAGTATTGGACCTGTCACCAATTTCACCATCGAGAACAATGCTATCTATGACTGCCAAACGTACTTGTACACACACAACATCACGGGAGCTGTAACCGTCAACAACAATGCCTACGACTTGGCTGGTTCGACCGGAGGCAGCGCCTTCAAATGGAACGGCAACAATGGCGGAGCAACGTTCTTGCAGTATCAGGCTGCTACAGGACTTGATTCGTCCTTGCTCACTCTCTCCAGTTTTGGTTGGAACTCTTTGTATATACTTCAGCCAGGTTCGGCTCTGATCGGTAAAGGAACGAATCTTACCGATTTGGACATCACAGCATTGGATACAGATAAAGCGGGTACAGCGAGGCCTTCGACTGGTGCATGGGATATAGGGGCCTACGAGTCCGGCGCTGTTGCAGGTCAACCTGCGCCGCCATCAGGCTTGATAGCTACCGTGGAGTAGTTCGGTGAGGTACCGCACGGCCACAGAATTCTGGTATCTACTTCGATAGACAATTCAGGAACCCTGACGAGTGCCACCCCCCTCCTGGTAATTTTGGGCCGTGGCTGCTGTTGCGCCAGAGCCGCGAGGCATTTGTTTTATCCGCAACCCAATCCAAGAGCATTTACGAGTCGTTTTCCGCCCCGCGAAGATGCCAGCGTTGGAAATCGCGACTACAAGTAAAACACCGGAGAATCACGCGTCCAATACGAACCTTACCGCATCTGTTGGCAGGAGCACGCTGTTCGGTATCCTGACAAGTCTCGTCCAAGTGGGCACGCGGGTTGTTTTGGTTCCCATTGTAATTGTCCATCTGGGCTTGGGCGGGTATGGGATATGGTCGATCGTCCTGATGCTTGCGACTTACATGCAGTTTGGAGGCGTAGGCGTCAAGTCAGCTTTTCAAAAATACGTCGCCGAGGCCACGGGCAATGGCAGCTACGATATGGCAAGCAAGCTTTTGAGCACCGGCGCCGTGGCGTTATTCGCGATTTCCATAGCTGCTCTCTTGCCCACGGCCATTTTTTCACGGACGATCGCGAGGGCTGCCGGAGTGCCGCCGGAGTTTTTGGAGTCGTCCGCTCGAGCGATTTCCATGCTGGCCGTGGTGATGATGTTTTCAAATATAGGGGCTGCGTATGAAGGAATCATTACGGGAGGCCACCGCATTGATCTCATCCAGAAGCTCTCCACGTGTCTTTGTGTCCTGGAAGCGACGGGCATCATCGCTGTGCTTTATCTGGGCTATGGAATATTCGCGATGGCCGCCGTCATAGCGGCCTCCGGATCTATTTTTACTTTCTTCTGCTATATCGTTTCTCGCCGGGTTGTCCCTCAAATTCACCTGAGGCTGAGCCACGTGACTCGGACGGTGGCTCGCGAGCTGATACGATTTGCCGGAAGCTACCAAGTGCTCAATATCTTGCAGCTTGTGTATGGAGCGATCGCTCCGATTGCTATTTTGCGCGCCTATGGCGCGAGGCCGGAAGGAGTGCTTCAAGTAGCGAACCGGCTAATGTCTCCGCTGCAGATGTGCATGTATGCCTTTGTGGTTCCCATTCTTTCGGGCAGCGCCATGGTTTACGCCTCGGGCTCCGTGGAAAGGATGCGAAATCTTCTGGCGAAGTCTTTCAAGGTTACGCTGTACATGACGCTGCTTCCCCTTGGGCTCATCTCGGCATTCGGAACTTACGTGATCGCAGCCTGGGTGGGCCAAACCGATCCTCAATTTCAAGCAACGCTGGTCCTGCTTTCCCTCGCGATGTTCTTTCAGTCCTTCGCATTGCTCGGATTAGTTTTATATAGGGCTTCAGGAAAAGCTGTGATGGATAACATCAGAGAGGTGATACGCATCGTAACCATCCTCCTGGTGGTGTTCTTCGCGAAAAAATTGGGCTTTTTGGGCGTGCTCGGCGGCATCGCCGTGGCGGAGCTGGCCGGGATGTCATTCATGTTGTTCGCTCTTACCAAGACTTATCATGCATTCGACGTAAAGGCGTTGCTTCGGGAGGCACTGAGGCTGGCGGCTGCGACGCTTGGGGTTGTTGCCGTGGGGATGCTCGCCGCGCGCGTGTCGGTTGCATCAATAACGAGCGTAAGGGGGGCAGCAGCCATCAAGGTGGGAACAATTTCCCTCGCGGTTCTCGTTTCCTTATATCCCTTTCTTTATTTTACGGGCGCCCTTACGCGCGATGACATGCGAGCGATTAGGGAGATCTTTAAAAGGCCAAATGTCAGTATTCCGGCCAACTCCTAGAGCGGCAGCCGATGCCGGTGAAATAATGGTTACGAGCCATCTAAAGCCAGCGGAAGCCCGAAAGCCAATTGGGGCGAAGCATGAAAGGCCTTGTCCCATTTGTGGGAGCGCGGGGGCTGAGAATTGGCTGCGAGCTCCGGATCGATTTCACGGACGGCGGGAACTCTTCCAATTATTGCGATGCTGGTCGTGCTCTTTGGTCTGGCTAAAAGATCCTCCTGCACCGGCTGAGATGAGCTTCCATTATGGCTCCGACTACGATCGGTTGATTGCCAGCGCCGGCGAGTCTTCTCCAGAGCGCTGGCACGGCCGGCAAGGGACCCTATTGCGGTATAAGACGGGCGGTGCTCTCCTTGACCTCGGATGCAGCTCCGGGTCGTTTTTGGAAACGCTCATGGGTCCATCCTGGAAACTACATGGCATCGAAATGTCGGAAGTCGCAGCGAAAAAGGCGCAGGCCAAAACAGGCGCCCAGATTTTTATCGGTGATATTCTTGAGGCCCCGTATCCCGCTGCCACTTTCGACGCTATAACTTGCTTCGATGTGCTCGAACACGTTTACGAACCGCAAAAGGTAATGGCAAAAGTGCAGGAGTGGCTAAAGCCGGACGGAATCTTCTACGTCCTAGTCCCTAACATCGATTCCGCCGAAGCTCGGCTGTTCGGAACCTACTGGTACGGATTGGAATTGCCACGACACATATCGCATTTTTCACCGGCATGTCTCAGAAGGGTTGCGATGTCGGTTGGCCTGGAAGAGGTCGATCTTCAAACGCACCGGAATTCAGCTCTGGGATATAGCGTCCGGTATATCGACGATGAAGTGTTACACAGGTTGGGAATATCCCGGAAACCCCTCGCCATAGCCAAATCGCCGAGCATTCCATGGCGGGTTTTTCGCAAGCTTTTTCGCGTGAGCATTGAACCTGTGCTGTTGAAGTTGTCTTCCCTCCTTGGTCCGGGCGAGAGCATTCACGCGGTGTTCAGAAAGCGCGCACATGGCTAGCAATGATGATGTGCTTATGCTGCTCAATCTTAGGCAAGTGTGGTTCCAATGCCATGCCAATGGACGCCTGTATTCCTGCGATCACACTGATGCTCTTAGGAGTGTGTGCTGAAAGTGAGTGTTTTACTCCCAGCATACAATTGCTCAGCCACGATCCGCTCAATGTTCAAGTCCGTGTTATGGCAAGACGGTATAAGCCTGTGCCTATTGCTTGTGCAGCGCACTGTTTGGCACTTTCAAGGGAAAGGAACGAAGCTCATTCGATATGTTCTGCGCCACTTCACCCCATAAAGAGGATCTCTGCCCGAATGTTGCGGAGGTTATCCACGACGCTGTACAGTGTGCCACTATCATGTGTTGGAGATCGGGTCAAATTGGGAGATGACATTCGAAATTGAATAAACATTTATATAACCAAGTAGCAATAGAAAAGAAAGATCAGTTATGCCAGTGACGTTCGGCGGTGGGGCAACCGAAACTGCAGTTTCTCCAATGGCTGCAGTACTACTATGTATTGCGATCGTACTAATCCTGATTCTGCCTCGAAAATATGTAATTATGCCTGTACTTCTGAGCGTCTTTTTGATTCCTACTGGGAATGTGGTGGTCCTCGCTAGCGTCCACCTCCAACCCGTTCGAATTATTTCGCTGTTTGGATGCGTACGGTTGATACTTATTAAGCTGATGTCTTCAGGTAAACTCTACGGAGACCGGTGGAACCTAGTCGATACGATATTTATTCTTTGGGCCCTGTGGCGCTCTCTGGCTGTCATTCTTTTGTGGCAGACTTCGGCAGCCCTGATTCTGGAGTGTGGACACATCTGGAGTTCCATCGGCATGTATCTACTTTTAAGATACTTCATACAGGATGATGCCGACATTCAGCGAGTTATCAAACTATTTTGCATCATTGCAGTGATTAATGCTGCAGGAATGGTGTACGAACAAGTTCGAAGCCAGAACTTATTCGGAATATATCTTGGCGGAGTGGCGCAAGTACCGGCCATCCGAGATGGCAGTATTCGTTCAGAAGGAGTCTTCCAGCACGCAATCTTGGCTGGGACGTTCGGAGCCACCTTGCTGCCCTTGCTCGTGTGGCTGTGGAAAACTAGAGCCTCAAGACTGCTCGTGGTACTCGGCATCGTTTCTTCTGCCATCATGGTGGTAACCTCTGCATCGAGTACTCCCGTCGGGGCTTGCGCAGGAGCGATCCTAGCGATCTTGTTCTGGCCTTTGCGAAAGAAAATGCGGGCAATTCGATGGGGCATCGTCATGGCACTTGTGGCGTTGCAGTGCGTAATGAAAGCGCCGGTTTGGTTTCTCATTGACAGAGTTGGTGTGATTGGCGCGTCGACCGGTTATTTTCGCGCCATGTTAGTTGATCAATTCATAAGGCATTTCTTTGACTGGTGGTTGATTGGAATTAAGAGCACTGCAAGCTGGGGTGAAAGCATGTGGGATTTGAGCAACCAGTTTGTGGCCGAAGGGGAAACAGGCGGATTGCTTACTTTTATCCTTTTCATCGCTATCATCAAAGGATGCTTTGCGAGGCTTGGTCTAGCAAGAAGCCATGTGGACGGAGATAAGAAGCAGGAATGGTTCATGTGGCTTCTTGGTTCCGCAATGTTTGCACACTTAAATGCCTATTTTGGTGTAAGTTATTGGGACCAGATGCAATATGCTTGGTTTGCTCTGCTCGCAATTATATTGGCAGCAACAGCTACAAGACTTGCCGACGCTACCGACCGCGTGCCAATCGAGCGAGCTGTTGACCCATTCAGCTATGCCAACGGAATGCACGCTTTAAATCGCGGATCCTCCTTATAAAGAGTCGTCTGGTAACGAAAAACATACACATTGTGCCAGGCTTCGGGATTATTCCCTAGAACATGATTCATTCAAGCCACGCCGTTCGGGTACTGTACAGCTTCCCCCACCCGCTAGGGACGGGAAGGATCGCGGACACAGCCTGGTATCAGGTCAAAGGGGTGGCTGATGCGGGAGGAGATGTATCTCTATTCACTGCTTCAAACCACAAACCTCTTCCGGAAACTGTACATATCAGGCCTACGCTCTCTCGTGGTAGATTGCGCCTTCCGTACAGGGTACTGGGAAGCATGCGTACATTTGCGCTCCACGACTACATCGTTTCTCGTCGACTTGAGAAACTAACAGGCCAGATTGACATCATCCATACATGGCCGGTTGCATCGGAGCGTACACTTAAAACAGCTGCTAAGCTAGGGATCCCGACCGTGCTGGAAAGACCTAACGCTCACACCCGATTTGCGTACGAGGTGGTGCAAGCAGAATGTGAACGACTGGGACTGGTTCTGCCACCCCACCACGAGCATGCCTACAAAGAAGAGGTACTGAAAAAAGAAGAAGCGGAGTACAAGCTTGCGAGCCGCTTGTTGTGTCCTTCTGACTTCGTGATGCAGACGTTTCTGACGCGTGGGTTCTCTAGGCAGCAACTCGCTCGGCATCAGTATGGCTTTGACGAGAAAGTATATTATCCTGAGGAGTTTTCGGAAAAGCGAGCCGGATTAACCATGCTGTTTGTAGGCGTCTGTGCACCAAGAAAGGGTCTTCACTATGCACTTCAAGCATGGCTGCAATCACCAGCACACTGGGCTGGCACATTCCTCATTGCAGGAGAGTTTTTGCCAGCATATGCGGAAAAACTTGCTCCTATGTTATCCGATCCTAGCGTGCACGTGCTAGGACACCGGAGCGATGTGCCGGAACTGATGCGGCACAGTGACATCCTTGTTTTGCCAACGATCGAAGAAGGGAGTGCATTGGTCACGTCGGAAGCGCGTGGCAGTGGATGCGTGTTGCTTGTGTCCAATGCCGCTGGAGCGATCTGTAGTCACATGGAAGATGCACTTGTCCACAATGCCGGAGACGTTGCAGCCCTCAGTTATCACATTACGATGTTGCATGAGAATCGTGCCCTCCTGAAAAAGCTTCGCGCCGCATCGCTACGCACAATAAATGAGATCACTTGGGCATCTGCAGGCAAAATACTGCTCAATGTATATCGAGACACAATCGAAACGCAAGCGCGCAAGAGCCCTTCGGACAGGATTGGTTGTGTAAACGGTGATGTGAAGCTATGAGCGCATGCGAAGCCGGGTCCGATTAGGTGATATGGATTATTCATTCGTCATATACAAAGATTCGGTCAAGCCAAGAGATTCAATGAATATAAAATTCGCGATCATCACCCCGGTGCGGAACGAGGAAGCGCATCTGAAAGAAACCATTCAGAGTGTTTTGTCCCAAACAATTCGTCCGTGCGAATGGGTAATCGTGGACGACGGATCGACCGATAAGACAGGAAGCATTATCGACGAATACGCGAGCCAATATCCTTGGATTCGCGCGGTTCATCGAGCGAACCGAGGATATCGAAAGGCTGGGGGCGGCGTGGTGGATGCGTTCAATGACGGATACGAGGCGCTGGCCTGCGGCGACTGGGATTTTATCGTCAAGCTCGATGGGGATTTATCGTTCGCTCCGGACTATTTTGAGAAGTGCAGCGAGGAATTCCAGAACGATCCGAAGCTGGGCGTAGGAGGCGGAGTGATCTGTCACCTGGAAAATGGCATTCAACAGCTCGAAGAGTGCCCTTCATTTCACGTCCGAGGAGCCACAAAGATCTACCGAAGGAAATGCTGGGAGGCCATTGGCGGCTTTTGGCCGGCGCCTGGCTGGGACACGATGGATGAGGTCAAAGCAAGCATGCTTGGCTGGACCACGAGGAGCTTTCCTCGTCTTCCTCTCCTGCACCATCGCTATACGGGCACGGCTGAGGGTGTTTGGAATGGGTTTGTCAAGAATGGCCGAGCGAATTACATCTGTGGGTATCATCCGCTGTTCATGCTGTCCAAATGCATCTTGCGGTTGTTCCGGAAGCCATATGTGATCGGCTCAGCGGGCCTGTTCTATGGATTCATTACAGGCTATTTGATGCGCGTTCCACAAGTTGACGATCCCGAGACGATCAGTTATTTGCGGCGGCAGCAGATCAGCCGGTTGGTAGGCGCCGATACGATATGGAAGTAATTTGGCATTTCTCCATGCCGCGCGAGCAACGCTCGTGACGCGGTTGGAGCAAAGCGGCAACCGGCAACAGGAATCGGGGCAAGAGTCCATGGACGTTTCCATAATCTGCGTGAACTGGAACTCGCTGGGTGTTTTGCGGGAGTGTATTTCCAGTATTTACGAAACAACGAAGGGAATCGCATTTGAAATTATTGTCGTGGATAATGCCTCACCCGAGGGCGGGGTGGACACGCTTCAAGCGGAATTCCCGGCGGTCAGGATCATAAAGAGCTGCAAGAATTTGGGTTTTGGAGGGGCGAACAATCTCGGTTTCGAGCATTCATCGGGAGCGCATGTGCTTTTTTTGAATCCGGATACGAAATTGGTCAACCCCGCAATCAATCTCATGCTGCAGCAGTTGCAGGGGATGCCCGACGCGGGTGTGGTGGGTTGCAAGCTGTTGAATAGCGATCTCTCGTTGCAGACAAGCTGTATTCAGCAATTCCCTACGATCGTGAATCAACTGTTGGACATCGATTTTTTGCGCCGGCGATGGCCCAAGTCTCGCTTGTGGGGAATTGCGCCCCTATTCATGGATGCGAGAGAACCAGTGCGAGTGGAAGTAATTTCCGGCGCCTGCATGATGCTGAGGAGAGAAGCATTCGAACGCGCTGGGAAGTTCAGTACCGAATACTTCATGTATGCGGAGGACTTGGACCTCTGTTACAAAGTTACGCAGCTTGGACTTTACAATTACTACGTTGGAGAAGGAACCGTCATCCATCACGGACAAAAGAGCAGCAGCAAGCAAGGAGGCGCCAAACCGATTCAATGGGCCATTGTTATGAGGTCCAACTCTGTCATGCAGTTCTGCACCAAGACCCGCGGGCCAGCGTACGGGGCCATATACCGAACCGCCATGGCGGTGACAGCTTCGTGCCGCCTACTGATTTTAGCTCTTATGCTTCCATTGGCCCGCTTGGGAGGCAACAAGGATTCTTTCCGCGTTACGTCGATCAAGTGGTGGGCCGTGCTGGAGTGGGCAATCGGAAGGTACGAATTGACGGCACTCCCGGAATAGGTGAAGTCACTGTGTGCGGAATCTGTGGAAAATTGAATTTGGATCGAGGGGCGAATGTTTCGCCCTCGCTCTTGAAAGCGATGGCTGACGCAATCCGCCATCGAGGCCCCGACGATGAGGGATATTATCTTTCTGGCCCGGTCGGGCTTGGCTTCCGGCGACTTTCGATCATTGACCTGAACACAGGCCACCAGCCTTTGTCCAACGAGGACGGCACGATATGGATCGTCTTCAATGGAGAAATTTACAATTATCAGGAGCTTCGGAAAGATCTGCAAGCAAGGGGACACGTTTTCAGAACCCAGACAGACACCGAGGTAATCGTTCATCTCTACGAGGAATTTGGCGAAAGATGCGTTGAAAAGCTCAGAGGGATGTTTGCGTTTGGTATCTGGGATGGCCGGAACGAAACTCTGTTTCTCGCAAGGGATCGCGTTGGAATCAAGCCCCTTTATTACACGTCGACGGAAAAGAGCTTGGTCTTCGCTTCGGAAATTAAAGCCATTTTGGCTGATCCGGAAACGAAACCCGAAGTATCTCTCGACATGATCGACCGCTTTTTGACTTTTTATTACATGCCGGGCGACGAAACGCTTTTCCGTAAGATTCGCAAGCTTCCGGCCGGCTCATACATGATCGTTCGAGATGGAAAGGTACGGATCAGGCAGTATTGGGATCTCGATTTTTCCACACAGAAACGAACATTGCGCGAGGCTGAACAAGAGATACTGAATCTCCTTGATGAGTCGGTAAGGTTGCACATGATCAGTGATGTCCCCGTCGGATTTCTTTTGAGCGGCGGTGTGGACTCCACGGCTATGTTAAGTTTCGCCGTCGGAAAAACCGATCACCCTCTCAGCAGCTATACAGTCGGCTTTTCCGATGCCAGCGTCACCGACGAGAGGCCCTACGCACGTTTGGCTGCGTCGAAATTTGGAGCGGAATATCATGAGACCACGATTACGGCAAGAGACTTTGTGGATTTTTTGCCGAAGTATGTGTGGCACATGGAGGAACCGGTCTGTGAACCCCCAGCGGTTGCCTTGTACTACGTATCAAAGTTGGCGCGCGACTTCGTAAAGGTTCTAATCTCAGGAGAAGGGGGAGACGAAGCCTTCGCCGGTTATCCAAACTACCGGACGATGCTGTGGCTGGAGCGAGCGAAGAGTATCTCGGGACCGTTCGCTGGAGGACTTGCCTCCATCATCTCGGCGATGAATCACATCATCCGGTCCGACAGGGTCGGGTATTACGCACCGTTACTCAAACTTCCTTTCGATGCGTACTATTACAGCCGCACATCCGGACCATTTCAATTTTTTAATAGACACGCTGATATGTTGTATACGAAGGATTTTGCGCAACACGTAAGCAAGCAGCGCTCGGTTGCGATGGCAAAGCATTACATGGAGAGTGCGCCTCGCAATGATCCGGTGAACAGAATGCTTTACGTCGACACGAAAACGTGGCTGACAGATGACCTGTTACTCAAGGCAGACAAAATGACCATGGCCAACTCTGTCGAGCTTCGCGTTCCCTTCCTCGATCACAAAGTTCTGGAGTTTGCCGCGTCGCTGCCGGGAAGCTACAAAGTTCGCGGATTGACGACTAAATACGTTGCTAAGAATGCCCTAGCTAAACGAGTGCCGCGCGAAATCCTAGAACGAAAGAAAGTGGGTTTCCCGGTTCCTTATGCCTCGTGGATGCGAACTAGCCTCAAGGGCTGGCTGCATGACGTATTGCTGGACCGGACTACATTGGCACGAGGCTATTTTCAAAAGCGCACGATCGAGAAATTACTTTCGGAGGATCTCCGCTGTGGCGCTTACTCCAAGGAAATTTTCTCGCTTGCGGTGCTCGAGCTTTGGCATCGTGTATTTCTGAAGACCGGCAATGAATCGGCAACGGCATCTCCTGTAAATTTTCCTGATCGGGTTGTGACCACGACCTAGCAATGATTTCAGCATCTTTTCCATTGTACGATCAAGATACGCAACCAACGGAAGAATCCATGGAGCAACGGCACAAACCTGTCAGAGTCTTATACAGCTTCCCACATAAGCTTGGAGCGGACAGGATCTGCTACACGGCTTGGGAATAGGTAAATGGTCTTGCAGTTGCAGGAGCAGACGTTTTGGTGTATCCGGGGGTCCTACAAAGACCTGTGCATTCAAATGTTCGGGTCCACCCAACACTCGCATGGGGGAATCTACGGCTGCCATATAGGCTTCTTGGCACGCTCCGAACTTGTGCCCTCCACGATCATATCGTCGCACACCATATTAAAAAACTGGCCGGTGAAATCGATATTATCCACGCGTGGCCGCTGGGAGCCCTAGAAACCCTGAAGGTCGCCGAGAAGCTAGGTATTCCTACTGTTTTGGAACGTCCTAATGCTCATACTCGCTTCGCGTATGAAGTTGTTCAAAGAGAATGCGAACGGATTGGAGTAGCCTTACCGAGGAATCACGAGCATGCCTACAAAGCAGATGTTCTTTACAAGGAGGAAGAAGAATATCAACGGGCTTTCCGCCTGCTGTGCCCATCGGATTTCACGGTAAAAACGTTCGTGGATGAAGGTATCGCACGTGAACGTTTGGTGAGGCATATCTATGGATTTGATGAGAAGCGATACTTTCCTGCCACCAAAACGCTCGCGAGTAATGGCAACCTCACAATGTTATTCGTCGGAGTTTGTGCGGTAAGAAAAGGCGTCCATTATGCTCTGGAGGCATGGTTGCAATCGCCAGCCCATCAAAATGGTACCTTTCTCATTGCTGGCGAATTCCTACCGCAATACGCTGAAAAACTAGCGCCGATGCTATCTCACCCCAGCGTGCGTTTGCTAGGGCACCGGAACGACGTTCCCGAGCTGATGCGAAATAGTGATATTTTGGTTCTTCCTAGCATCGAAGAAGGCTTCGGCTTGGTTTGCACGGAGGCGATGGGGAGTGGATGTGTTCCTCTGGTTTCTGACGCTTGTACAGATGTTTGCCGACACATGGAAAATGCGCTCATCCATCACGTGGGAGATGTCAAGGTACTCTCAGAACAAATCACAATGCTTTACGAGAATCCCTCGCTCCTCAAAAGATTACGTGCAGCCTCTTTAGCGACGGCCCCAGAGGTTACTTGGACGGCGGCTGGGGCAAAGTTACTGAATGTGTATCGAGATGTTATCGATGCGAAGGCTGCAAAATCTGGCGCTAAAAGTAATCATGGATCGTCTGAATACACCTAGATACATCGTCATATCCCCGGCGAAAGACGAATCGGAGCGAATCGAAAAGACGATTCAGTCTGTCGTGGCTCAAACAGTAGTTCCACTGCGGTGGATTATTGTCGATGACGGTTCTCGGGATGGCACGGCTGAAATCGTTCAGCGTTATGCACAAAAATTCAATTGGATTCAGCTGCACAGAATTGATCGCGACGCTGAAAGAAGGCTAGGGTCCGCCGAAATTCTTGCGTTCGCTGCCGGGTTTGAACTAGTGAAGCATTTGCAGTTCGATTTCATCGTAAAGCTCGATTGCGACTTGGAGTTGCCTGCTTCCTATTTCGATTCTCTGATCGCAAAGTTCGAGTGCGACGAACGGCTAGGGATAGCTTCCGGACAGTACTGCGAGGAGACAGAAAAAGGGTGGATTCACGTGGCGGCACCGCCCTACCATGCGGCCGGCGCGTCTAAGATGGTCAGAATGCAGTGTTATAAGGACATCGGTGGGTTTCCGATGCGTCCCGGCTGGGATACTGCAGACGAAATCAAGGCACAGTATCGAGGTTGGCGGACGCGACGCTTCGTTGAGATACCTTTTCGTCATCTCCGAAAGCGAGGCGCGGCAATGGGTGCAATGCACATGAATAGGCTCGAGGGAAAAGCATACTACGGGTGCGGAGGGGGGATTCTATTCTTGGGATTGAAGGTTGCGCATCGGATGGCAACCGGTAATCCGCCTATCTTGGGTGGGCTTGCGTTGCTATTCAGCTATCTCAAAGCGTTAATAGCCGCCCAAGAGAGACTGGTTAACGCGGCCGAGGCGCGATTTTACCGAGATGTTCTCAACCAAAGAATTTGGAGTATTCTGCGACGCAATGGCCAGGAGCATGACAAAGGCTCAGAGGGAATGATCGCTATATAATGGTTCGGACTTGCGGTATCTTATCTTGATAGCAGGCCGGTCAATCGTCGGCTTCTCTGGAAGTTCCTCAAATAGAAAGCGAATGTGCCGGTGCCAGTTTATAAGATTGAACCACTATGTGATCACAGATGGGAGGATTTCCTCGACAGCGAGCCGGGTGCATCTGTATTCCACACAACTGGATGGCTCGAAGCCCTTCACAGAACCTATGGATACCAGCCAATCGTCTATACGACGTCTTCGCCAGGCACAAAGCTCCGAAACGGGGTTGTCTTTTGCCAGATTGAAAGCTGGCTCACAGGCCGACGATTGGTGTCCCTGCCATTCTCAGATTATTGCGAGCCGCTCGTTGATAGTCCAGACGATTTGCAATTGATTTGGGATGAATTGACTGCGGAGAAGAATCGGGGCAAGACATGGCGGTATATTGAGGTGCGCTCGACAGCTCCGCTTAAGGCTAAGAGCAGTCTTTTCCATTCGACGTGTGAATATGCAATTCACCGACTCGATCTAAATCCGAGCCTGGACCAGCTTTTTAACGCTTTCCACAAGGATTCGACGCAAAGAAAAATTCGTCGTGCGGAACGTGAAGGCCTTAAGTACGAGGACGGCCGTTCGGAATCGCTTCTCTTAAGTTTCTACCAGCTGTTGGTAGTCACGCGGCGCCGCCTCGGGATTCCGCCGCAGCCATTGCAATGGTTTCGATACCTCATCGCTTCACTAGGGGAAGCACTTCGAATTCGAGTTGCGTTCAAGGAGTCCCGACCGATAGCCGCCATACTCACGCTTCGTCGTAACGGCGCTCTCGTTTATAAGTACGGCTGCTCCAATGCGAATTTTCACAACTTGGGCGGGATGCATCTGTTGCTGTGGAGATCGATTCAAGAGGCAAAAGAGGCTGGTCTCAATGTATTTGACTTCGGGCGTTCGGATTGCAACAACGAGGGCTTAATCCTCTTCAAGGAACGATGGGGTGCGCGTCGTTCTGCCGCGACTTACTCAAGATATACGACGTCCGCTCATTCACCCGACAGTTATAGGCCGTCGGAAGCACACTGGTCATTGCAAATCGTTAAACATGCTTGCACACATGCTCCGCGTAGGCTGCTTTCGATGGCGGGCGGAATACTTTATAAGCATGTAGGGTAAGGGCGCAAGGTACGAACGAATCGGTGCGACGTGCGCCGAAGATGCTAAATTATCGGCGGGTTGGTTGACTGTATTGAGGATACTAAGCTACGGGCCCATTTGAAGGACGCGGACTTTCTGGGGGGGGAGAAAGCCTCGGCCACAGTCCATGGAAAGAATACTACTCGACTATTTCCGCTGCCCGGATAAGTTTGCTGATCTGGACATGAGGAAAGACTTATCTGCTGAATCAGGTTTCTTCCAGTTTGGTCATGGGATCACATGCTATGGCCGATGTGCTGGCGGCTTGCCCTCGCAGGATGTTGAACGTCAACTGACAGACACGTTTAATAGTGTCCGCGTTGAACAGGACAGGCTCTGTTTGCCTTTCGATTTCACCGAGGTGGTGAACAACATCCGATATGAGCGCTATCCTTCGACTCACGGATCGTCCCTGGGAAAAATCACGGGCGGGAGCACGGCAACGCAGATCTATTATTTAGTTCGTCCGTTTCTTCCGGTGCCAGTGCGGAGGCATTTGCAGCGTGCTTACCTCAACGGATGGGAGTGGATCAGCTTTCCACATTGGCCTGTGGACTTCACGATCGAATCTTTGATGGAACAGGTGATGGCACTCATTCTACGTAGCAGTCAAGTAGCGAGAATCCCCTTCATCTGGTTCTGGCCAAATGGTGCGCCGAGCTGCGCCATCATGACCCATGACGTTGAAACAGAATCTGGATGGGATTTCTGCAGCGAACTCATGACCCTGGATGATTCTTTCGCCATCAAATCAGCCTTCCAGCTAATCCCCGAGTCGAGATATGAGGCACGGAATAGTTCTTTTGACGAGTTCCGCAACCGGGGATTTGAGGTCAATGTACATGACCTGAATCACGACGGTTCACTATTTCGCGAAAGGACGGAATTTCTCCGCCGGGCGAGGTTGATCAACGCATACGCAGAAGAATTTCACGCACAAGGATTCCGATCCGGCGCCATGTACCGGAATCAGAGTTGGTACGATGCATTCGAGTTTTCTTTTGATATGTCGGTACCAAACGTGGCTCACATGGAGCCACAACGAGGCGGCTGCTGTACAACCATGCCATACTTTGTCGGTAAAATTCTTGAGCTACCATTGACAACGATTCAGGATTACTCTCTATTTCACATCTTGGGCGATTACTCCATCGACCTGTGGAAGCAACAGATCGAACTCATCGTACAGAGGCACGGGCTGGTCAGTTTCATAACCCATCCGGACTATCTCGTTGAACAACGCGCTCAGGGCGTCTACCTGGATTTGTTGTCGCACCTCGCACGGTTGCGGGCGGAGAAAAAGGTATGGATCGCTCTCCCCTCTGAAATCAATAGTTGGTGGAGAAATCGGCATCAAATGCGACTAGTACCGGATGGAGATGACTGGCGAATCGAAGGACCGGATAAGGACAAGGCTCAGATCGCGTATGCTAGCTTGAAGGATGATCGTGTTGTGTATTCTGTAGGGGTTGCAAATCCAACCCTCGTGTCAAAGTGAAAGTAAAAGTTGGCATTCAGATCTCTCAAATACAATCGCAATTCGTGTTGTAGTCTGCCGATTTCGATCACTAAAATGGGCCGGTTGCTGAGGCGTAGCATTTGACAACGCGCACATTCAAAATGCTGGAAACAATCACCTGCAGACATATCGCCTACGCGGCGCTGATCGCGGCTTCCGCGCTGGTCTGCCATAAGAGACTTGCGGCACTAATGATGTATGCTTGGACCCACGATTCAAGTTCTCAGATTTTACTCATTCCGTTCGTCACCTTATATCTCATTTGGCTCGCGAGGAAGCGAATTTTTGCGGTAACCAGTTTGAGCATCGTCCCCGGAATCACCGCAATTCTGAGTGGCGGGATTGTATTTTGGATTGCAAGCGCGGAATCGTTACACCTGCAGGGAAACGAAGCTTTGTGTCTATCCGCATTGTCTTTCGTCTTAATCTGGATGGGTGGATTCCTTCTTTGCTATGGATCTGCGGCTTTGAGAGCTGGCGCTTTCCCGCTTTTGTTTTTGTTGTTGATGATCCCATTCCCTGATCCTGTCCTAAACTGGATCATTCACCAATTACAGCAGGGCTCGACCGATATCACCTATTTAATTTTCAGAACTCTGGGAGTTCCTGCCCACTGCGAAGGATTTTTGATATCCGTCCCGGGCGTCACCATTGAAGTTGCCAAAGAATGCAGCAGCATCCGCTCAAGCATGGCGCTCTTGATCACATGCCTTCTCGCGGCCCACCTATATCTGCGCACTTGGTGGAAGGCATTTGTATTCGTGCTGCTCAGCTTGCCTTTATCTATCATCAAAAACGGCATCCGAATTGCGACTCTGACGCTGCTGAGCGTGTACGTGAACCCCGATTTTTTGCGAGGAGATCTTCACCGTGATGGAGGATTTGTCTTCTTCTTTCTAGCGCTTCTGATGCTTTGGCCCGTGTTCATCTATCTAGAGAAGTCAGACCGGCCGAGCACTATTTCACCTTCGGCTATTCGCACGCCATCGGAAGTACTTGAACGCGGCTAAGATCAGGGGAGCGGGACCGGGTATTATTTTCTCGATCAGCAACTGCATGCAATCAAACGTCGTCTCGTAGAGCAGCATGACCACCACTATTGACATCACAATTTTGGGTGCCGGCCCGTACGGTCTTGCGGCTGCGGCCCACTTACAGATCATTAAAGGCCTTGAGCTGCGTGTGTTCGGTGAGCCCATGTCCTTCTGGGAAAATAACATGCCAGCCGGCATGTTTCTGCGCTCCAATTGGACTGCCACTCAGATTGCCGACCCGAACTTTTCGTGGACGCTCGAAGCGTACCAGGCAGCCTCCGGAGATCAATTTAGCCAGCCAGTGCCAGTCGAAAGCTTTGTCCGGTATGGGCGATGGTATCAACGGCACGCAATGCCTGAGCTTGATCGTAGGAAGATTGTGAGGATCGAATCCGATCCAAAGGGCTTCCGAACAACTCTGGCAGATGGCGACGTAGCGATCTCCCGGCGAGTGGTGATTGCAGCTGGTATTGAGGCTTTTGCCTGGCGTCCTCCTGAGTTTGCGGATCTACCTCCCGAACTGGCATCGCACACCGCGGAGCATTCAAACCTCCAACGGTTTGCAGGAAAATACGTGCTTGTAATTGGGGGAGGGCAGAGCGCGTTGGAGTCTGCGGCTTTGCTGAACGAAGCAGGCGCTACCGTAGAGGTGATCGCCCGCATGCAGAAGATTCATTGGCTACAGGGGTGGACTTCAAAAACGCTTCACCATCGTTTGGGCCAATTCACCAATCGCCTTCTCTATGCGCCGACCGACGTGGGACCCGCGGGAATTAGCCAACTGATGGCGCGCCCCAATCTACTGAGGTGTTTGCCCCGGAACCTTCAGGATAAGCTCCGGAAACGATCGGTCCGGCCCGCAGGAGCGCGCTGGCTCGTGCAACGGCTTCGGAATGTACCGATCCACTTGGGCCGTTACGTTACTGCAGTCGGCTTGTCTGGTGATCAAGTGAAGCTTTCCTTGGATGATAGAACCGAACGAACTGCTGATCATGTCCTCCTGGGGACGGGTTATCGCGTGGATGTATCCAAGTACGAATTCCTTTCCCCGGGGCTGGTGTCGTCCTTGAGCCGTTTCAATGGCTACCCTCGTCTGAAACAAGGACTGGAAACCTCGATCCCCGGATTGCACATTCTAGGAGCTCCTGCCGCCTGGAGCTTTGGTCCTCTCATGCAATTTGTTTCCGGAACGCGTTATGCGTCACGGGCTTTGATGTCCGCTATTGCACGGAATGGTTGAAGCAAATAATCCAGGGAATTGAATGAGCACGCATTCATCCAACCGGTTGTTTCAGATCATCCAGCGCAGATCGGCCTCGAATGACAGACCCGGCGCTGTCGTGATTGGGGGAGACTACCAGGGATTGGGAATCGTCCGCAGCCTAGGACGAATGGGGGTGCCAGTTTGCGTAATCGACGACGAGCAATCGATCGCGCGCTTTTCTCGGTACACAACGTATGCGGTTCGAGCCACAGACTTAAAAAATGCCGATACTACAGTCGAAGTGTTGTTGGAGCTTGGACGTCGTCTCAATTTGCGTGGGTGGGTGCTCTATCCCACGCGCGACGAACTTGTGGCAACACTATCCAAGCATCGCACGATTCTGGGAGAAATATTTCGGATTCCAACTCCTGACTGGGATTGCATTCAATTCATTTGGGACAAGCGGAAAACATATGAACTCGCCAAAGAACTTGGGATTTCAATTCCAGATACTTGGGTTCCTTATGCAGTGGAAGACCTGGGCCAAGTTGCCAACCGATTCCCGCTCGCATTGAAGCCAGCTATTAAAGAACATTTTTTCTATGCCACTGGGGCTAAGGCTTGGCGCGCGAACAACCGAGCGGAGCTACTTGTACTCTATCAGCGTGGTATATCGCTGGCTGGACCGAGAGAAATTATCATTCAGGATCTTATACCCGGCGACGGTAGTCATCAGTTTGCATATTGTGCGTTTTTCAAGGGCGGTAAGGCGCAGGGCAGCATGGTGGCACGACGAAGGCGCCAGCACCCTTATGAATTTGGCCGCGCCAGCACCTACGTTGAGACGATCGATCTGCCTGCTTTAGAAAACCTCTCCGAACGGTTCTTGGAGAGAATCAAGTACTACGGATTGGTGGAAATAGAATACAAGCTCGATCCGCGTGACGGACAGTTCAAGCTACTGGACGTTAACGCGCGCACGTGGGGCTATCACACCCTTGGTGCTTCAGCAGGCGTTGATTTCCCGTATCTGCTTTATGCCGATCAATTAGGCCAACCGGTTGGGCCAACTTGCGGGACAGCCGGAAAATCTTGGATACGCCTTCTTACCGATTTTCCCACGGGAATCATGGACGTGAGCTCCGGGCGCTTATCGCTGAGGGACTATTTCAAATCTCTGCGCAATGCGGACACGGAAGCGGTATTCAGCTGGGAAGATCCGATTCCTGGTCTAGTTGAATGCGCCCTTCTGCCCTACTTAGTCCTCAAGAAGGGTTTTTAACATGCAATATGACGTCAAGTTGCGCAGATTTCACCATAAGAAGCCGCTTAACGAGTTCCAGTCTAACCAAATGACGGACATTGTGCACGAAAACGAAACACATCTAAAAACACACCCGATGCTGCGATCAAGAAATTGTCCTTGTGATGCATAATGATGTTTTCCGTGTCCCACGAGTGTCAAGCTCGTCGACCAGAACCTAGCAGCTTCGTCTCCTGCTCCCTACGGGGAAGCGCGCTGAACAGAGCAGGTAGTGCCTATGAGAGTCTGCATGATTGCGTACACGTTTTATGAGTCTGATAACCGTGTCCGCCGATACGCGGAAGCTTTAGCCCAACGCGGGGATACCGTTGATGTCGTAGCATTGCAACAGGAAGGCCAGCCGGCGAGGGAGGTAATCGACGGCGTGCGAGTCTTCCGGATCCAGCGCCGGGCCATCACCGAAAAGAGTAAGTTTACGTATTTGAGCAAGCTGTGTTTATTCTTTTTTCGTTCCATGGCATTCATCACACGGGAACACATTCGAGAACCCTATAGGCTTGTTCATATTCACTCAGTTCCCGATTTCGAGGTTTTTGTCGCCATACTGCCCAAGCTCACAGGATCAAAAATTATTTTGGATATTCACGATATCGTTCCGGAATTTTACGCCAGCAAGTTTAATGCTTCGCAGGATTCACTGGCTTTCAAAGCGTTAGTGGCCGTCGAGCGCATGTCGACTGCGTTTGCAGACCATGTGATTGTGGCGAATCACATTTGGCAAGAGCGGTTGCAGCGGCGATCGGTCAGAGATGCCAAATGCACCACGATCCTAAATTTTCCCGATACGCGAATATTTCGCCGCCGGGCGGGAAGCCACGTTAATCAAAAAGTTGTCATGTTGTATCCCGGCACGCTCAATCATCACCAAGGCGTCGATATTGCGCTTCGGGCATTCGCACTCATAAAAGATCAAATTCCTGAAGCTGAGTTCCATATATACGGTACTGGAGACCAACGGAACCTTTTAAATCAGATGATCGACCAACTCGGGTTGGGCGATCAGGTATTTCTCAAGGGTATACTTTCGCTCGATCAGGTAGCACAGGCGATTGGGAGCGCAGATCTCGGTATCGTGCCAAAGAGAAAGGATGGCTTTGGCAACGAAGCCTTCAGCACAAAGATTTTAGAATTCATGGCAGTGGGAGTACCGGTGATTATCCCGGACACGATGATTGATCGTTATTACTTCAATGATTCCGTCGCTCGATTCTTTCGCGCAAATGACGAGCAGAGCCTTGCCGAAACCATGCTGCTAATGGTTAAACATCCGGAGCTGAGACAGGAGTTGGTCAGGAGAGCGGACGAATTTGTAAAGCGGTACACATGGAACGAAAACAGAGCCGGCTACCTGGCGCTCGTGGATTCTCTCCTGCCTTCCCAGAATGGCCACAGGTCTTGCAACTAGCGACAAGACATGTTGAGAGCACATTGACAACTATTACTCGGTGGTTTAGTTCAGTTTTAGCATTGCCTTTCACCTCCTTTTAAGACTCTCACCGACGGTGCGCTTGGCTAGAAGACTGGTACTCCCGCGCGAGGACACCGTTTATGCAAGGAATGTTTCTTATGAAGCACCTTTGATTTTGTAGCGACGACATGAAATACCACGATCAAAGTAAATTTAAGCGCTTTATAAAACTTGTTATCAGTATCGGGTTTTACCTTTGCGCATCAGCGAGAGAAGTAATCCGCTGGTTGGCAGGGAAGAAGTCACCAGCCATGTGCGTCGTTCTTCACTACCACGGCGTAGCTCCTGAACATCGAATACTATTCGCACGACAAATGGATGCCTTGATTCAGAGGACTATACCCATCGCCGCGGATAACCAACAGCCGTTGCGGCCCGGCGAGCATTATGCTGCCGTGACCTTCGATGATGGATTTTTAACTGTTGCCGAGAACGCCGTGCCCGAACTCGTGCGCACAAGGGTTCCCGCAACGATTTTCGTTGTCGCTGACCTGCCTGGGGCGACGCCGACATGGGATATGTTTGGTCGTGATTACATCGCCCAAGAGCGGCTTATTCCCATGGAGCAACTGAAGTTCTTGCCAAGCGATCTGATCACGATTGGTTCGCATACGCTCTCTCACCCATGGCTTCCTGCAATACCAGTGGCGCAGGCAAAAATTGAACTTTCCGAGTCCCGCGATAAATTGGGAAACCTATTGAATAGAAAAATTAAGCTTTTCAGTTTCCCTTACGGTGCTCTAAGCGAACAATTGATCGAATTATGTCGCGATGCCGGTTACGAGCGTGTTTTCACAATCCTCCCAACGCTTGCATTTACCAATCCCCAAGAATTTGTGACTGGCCGAGTTGTCGTGGAACCGACCGATTGGCGCCTGGAGTTTCGTCTCAAGCTGCTCGGAGCGTATCGGTGGTTGCCGTGGGCCTTCGCTTTGAAACGAAGATTCCTTTTATGGCTATCTATAGAGGAGAAGTTGTCCACGGAGCAAAAGACCAAGAATTGGTCTCCGATAAGATGACGGCAATTGAAGAAAAGGTCGTCACTGCCATTCTGATGATGATGCGGGCGCGCCGGACAGCCTCCCCGGTGTCGAACAGCGATCCGCACCCCCACTTTACGACTGTTGTGGCCCCCGCTAAACTTCGGGAAGCACAATTCTCGGATTTCGAATCTGTCAGGGAACTCAAACGACATTGGGGCTTGACGTCGGATTCGCTCGATAATTGGGAGCACTTGTGGCGGCGGAATCCAGCGCTCGGCCAAATGCAATTTGATCGCCCTATTGGTTGGGTTTTGGACGTGGAAGGAAGAGCCGTGGGCTACCTGGGAAATATCTCCACGCTCTACCGCTATGGAGACAGAGCGCTGACCGCCGTCACAGGCTCCGGTTTCGTCGTCAAGCCCGAGTACCGCGCGGTCAGTTTGAGCTTGATCGCGGCGTTTTACCGTCAGAGATCTGTCGACCTTTATCTTACGACGACTGCAATTGAGGCAGTCGGGAAGATTGCACGAGCGTTCAAGGCTTATCCTCTTCCTCAGAAAGATTACGAAACGGTGCTCTTTTGGGTTCTTCAGCCCTATCCCTTCGCCCAAGCGGTAATGAAAAAGCTAGAGATTAGGGCGGCACTCTCGCGGATGACCGGCACGTTCGCTTCAATTGCCGTGGGGACCGACAAAATTCTTCACAAACGATGGCCCAGGCTATATTCCACAAACTTCACAGTAAACGAAATCGGTGTGAGCGAGATTGGAGATAGTTTTCAAGATCTTTGGATGACGAAATTGAATGAAGGACAGCAACTCCTTGCTGACCGTAGCCCCGACTCGTTGCGATGGCATTTTGACATCCCCGGCCATAAAGGGACCACGCGGGTGCTTTGTTGTTACGGGAATGGAGAACTACAAGGTTATGCCGTGGTCCGCACTGACACAGATCATGCCACTGGTCTGAGGCGATCCGTCATCGCGGATATGTTAGCTAAACAGAACACTCCAGAAATCCTCACGGCTCTGTGGGTCGCAGCCTATGATCATTCAAAGTGTGTGGGAAGCCACATCCTTGAAGTGTTAGGTTTTCCTGACAGCGTTCGCCAGGTGTGTTCTCAGTGGAATCCCTACTCGCGAAAATATCCTGCCTGTCCGTTTTACTATAAAGCAGCAGACCCGGTGCTGCATAAGGCGCTCTCCGATGTTGCGGTATGGTACGCCTCCCCATTTGATGGGGATACGACTCTTATGCCCTGATTGCCGCCATACCCGACGCCTTCAATTTTGCTCTTCAAACAGCAGGAAAATCGAGTGGCTTCAGCAATGGCTAACTCCGCGATTCACCAGGCGAAACTGTGATGGCCAAGAATCTTCGTCCAATTACTTCATCCGCCATAGGATCAGAGAAGCGAATATGTGCGGCATAGCTGGGTTGTTGAAGTTCGACGGCACTCAAGCTGACCCGAATATGCTCGGCAAAATGATCGCTACGCTGGGCCACCGCGGGCCAGACGCAAGCGGCATTCACGTTTCGGGTATAACCGGTTTGGCTCATGCCCGGCTAAGCATCATTGATCTGGAGAACGGCGCGCAGCCGATGTCCACCGCGGACGGGCGCCTATGGATCACCTTTAACGGAGAGATATTCAACTACATTGAACTGAGAGAGAAACTTATAGCGAAAGGGCACCAGTTCACAACTCGCTCGGATACGGAAGTTATCCTCCATGCCTACCGGGAGTACGGTCAGGATTGTATCAATTACTTCAATGGACAGTGGTCTTTTGCGATCTGGGATGCCGAGGAGAGACATCTGTTCCTCTCTCGCGATCGAATGGGCGTTCGGCCACTATTTTACACACAGACGGCGAGCAGCTTTTTGTTCGCGTCCGAGATCAAAGCATTGCTAGGGTGCCCCGAGGTGCCTAGAGAGATCGATCCATTGGGAATGGACCAGGTCTTTACATTTTGGGTAAGCCTTCCACCTCGTACAGTTTTCAAGAATATTTTTCAGTTGCCTCCGGGACATTCACTCGTGGTCACGGGTAATCATCTTCGGGACCGTCAATACTGGTCGCCTTCTTATGCGCCGGAGGAAAAAGTAGACGCTGGGGATGACCGCGAACTCGCGGAAGGGCTGTTACACCTGCTCCGCGATGCAACTCGCATTCGCTTGCGATCTGACGTGCCCGTAGGGTCGTATCTAAGTGGCGGCATCGACTCCACCTTAACCACGGCGCTCGTGGAGAAAGCCGCGGGCAATCGGCTTCGCAGCTTTTCCATCACCTTTGAAGACGCTGAGTTCGATGAAAGTTCCTATCAGCAAGAGGCGAGTTCACTTCTTGGCACACAGCATTCCAGCATGTGTTGTTCGGGTTCCGATATTGCGCGGGTGTTTCCGGAGGTCATTCGCAATATCGAACAGCCCGTCGTTCGCACGGCTCCGGCACCGATGTTCCTGCTTTCGCAATTGGTGCACGAGAGCGGCTTCAAGGTCGTGCTAACGGGAGAAGGTGCGGATGAACTTCTTGGCGGCTACGACATTTTCAAAGAGGCAAAGATCCGCCGTTTTTGGGCGCAGAACCCGCATTCGAAATGGCGTCCGCTTCTCTTGAAACGGATGTATCCGTACTTAAAAGACATTCAGAGACAGCCCACCGCTCAGCTTAAGAATTTTTTCCGCGTTGCTCCTGCGGATCTTGTGAATCCATTCTTTTCACATCTGTTGCGCTGGGAACTAACCTCAAAGTTAAAACTGTTATTCTCAGCCGACTTCCGTGCGGCGATCGGAAAATATGATGCTATCGGTGAACTGCAGGACACTTTACCATCCGAATTCTATTCTTGGTCTCATTTCGCTCAGGCACAATATCTTGAAGCGAAGTATTTCCTTTCAGGCTACCTCCTTTCCTCGCAGGGCGACCGGATGGCCATGGCTCATTCCGTCGAAGGTCGGTATCCCTTTCTCGACTATCGTGTCGTCGATTTTGCAGCAAACGTTCCAGCAAACTTAAAAATGAAGGTACTCAATGAGAAGTATTTGCTCAAACGTGCATGCGAAGGCATCGTTCCTGCTTCGATCCTGCATCGCACAAAGCAGCCATATCGAGCTCCTGATAGTAGATGCTTTTTCAATACGGCAGCACCGACCTATGTGGAAGAACTGTTGTCACCATGTGTTATCCGGCGGCATGGAATCTTTGACGGCCACGCGGTAAGCACTCTCGTCAGTAAGTTTCGAGCCGGCAGAGCCAGCAGCGTGAAGGACGACATGGCTTTAGTCGGTCTTCTGTCAACGCAACTTCTAGCTTCCCAATTTATAAATCAATAGAAGAGGCTCTCCCAACAATGGAAACAACAGACATTGATCGGGAAATCCGAGAATTTCTAGTACGCAACTTCCTTTTTGGCCGCACCGAAGCATTGCGTGACGATGTATCGCTGTTAGGCAACGTGATCGATTCCACTGGTGCTCTGGAGTTGGTCGCCTTTCTTCAAGATCGTTTCGGCATTACTCTGGAAGATGAAGATATGGTTCCGGAGAACATGGACTCCGTGAGAAACGTGGTCACATACGTCAAGAGAAAGCTGGACAGCAAAGCTTAAAGGAATCGTCCCGCATACATACAGTATTACCGTATGTACTCTCGCGACCAGCCATTCGCATCGCGTTTTCTGATAAAACTCTTTCCGCCAAAGAACACAAGTTCATCGAGAATGTCACAAAGCGCGTGCGCCTCTGGTTAGATACCCTGCCGTATTACAAAGACAAGGCCGCTGAATCCCGCGGGGCCGAAACTGTTCTGAATGCCCTGATTCTCGCCAGTTATGACGCTCAGAATCGCCGACTCAGCGTCGACACACGGTCCTCGAACATATGGCCCCGACTCCGCGCCACGGGAGCAGGACGATGGAAGAGCCGATAGACCTTATTCTAGTGCGCACTGATGCGCATCCCGAAAGTTTCCAGGCATGGAACCTGGCGAGGACAAGAGAGTAGTCTGCGGCCACTTTCTCTCTAACTGTGCTGGTTTTGTGGGCAAATGTTTATCCTCGAAGGACAACAGATCCTCATTTTCTAAGGTATTTTTATGGAAAGCTTCTCTGCAAGAGACTTACAGGGAGATAATTGGCTATGCAATTGCGAACCGGAACGGTGGTAGACAAGGAGCAACGCCAGGACATGGTGCCAGCTAAGACTAAGGATGCACTGCGAAGCCCCCCCCCCATGCTAGAAGTTGCGATCATTGGCGCTGGACCCTACGGGCTTTCGATGGCCGCACACTTGCGGCACCTTGCCATACCTTTTCGCATTTTCGGCCGTCCCATGGATAGTTGGCTGGAGCACATGCCGAAGGGCATGATGCTCAAATCGGACGGGTTTGCATCCAACATCTACGATCCGGGCGGTGACTTTACTCTCAAGCATTTTTGCGCAGAGCGTGGGATCGAGTACTCCGACAAGGGAATTCCAGTGCAGCTTGAGACATTCGCTGCTTATGGGCTTGCCTTTGGCGAGCGGATGGTGCCCGCGCTCGAAGATAAGATGGTGGTGGCTGTCGACCGTCTGCCTGGAGGATTTCTTCTCCGGCTCGATGACGGCGAAACGCTCGGAGCTCGGCAGGTGGTACTTGCTGTGGGCATCACCCACTTCGAATGGGTACCCGACAACTTAGTTCATCTAACGCCGGAATTGCTGTCGCATAGCTTCCGCCATCACGATCTCGAACCGTTCAGAGGCCGCAACGTGACAGTAATCGGTGGCGGTTCTTCGGCGATTGACTTGGCCGGATTACTGCATGCGAACGGTGCTGACGTGCAGCTCGTAGCTCGTCGAACGTCCCTGAATTTCCATAGCAAACCGCAGGTGAGCAAGCCTCGTCCTTGGTGGCAGCAGATTCGCCATCCGCAATCAGGGCTCGGCCCCGGTATACGGTCACGTTTTTTTGCCGATGCGCCGGTATGGTTCCACTGCTTACCCGAACGCCTCCGTCTAGAGATCGTCCGAACGCATCTAGGTCCTTCGGCAGGATGGTTTGCCAAGGAGAAGGTAATCGGGCGGGTACCTCTCGCACTCGGATATACACCCGTGGGTGCTGAGGCAGAAGGTGGCAGGGTACGCCTTCGCCTTCGTTCGGCCGACGATGCAGAGCGAGAAATTGTGACCGAACACATTATCGCTGCGACGGGATATAGAGTCGATGTTGGACGATTGAAGTTCCTGAGCCCAAAGATCCGCTCTGGGCTCAAAGCAGTCGAAAATACACCCGTGCTTTCGTCGGCCTTCGAGTCGTCGATACCTGGCCTCTTTTTCGTGGGGGTTGCGGCTGCAAACAGCTTTGGACCGGTGATGCGATTTGCTTTCGGCGCCGGCTTTGCCGCTCGCCGCGTCACTCAATACGTGGCGAAATCGCTTTCGCACGATACGGTTTCTGTTCGGGCTCCCAGCGTGGCGGCTGCAAAAGAATGATCTTGAGGAACGGGGTTAGTCTGCAATGACGGCCCGGATTCTGTTCGATACTCCGAGGCTAGGAGACGCATGAAGAGAGAGACCATTGCAATTCACGCAGGTTACGATGGCGACCCAACCACCAAGGCGGTCGCTGTGCCCATCTATCAGACGATTGCATTCGAATTCGACAGCGCCGAGCACGGAGCGGCTTTGTTCAATCTCGAAGTTCCGGGAAGCATTTACACGCGCATCGGGAATCCAACCAACACAGTGCTCGAAAAACGCGTCGCCGCGCTTGAGGGAGGAGTGGCCGCACTCAGTGTGAGCTCGGGGATGGCCGCAATCCACTATGCGGTCGTCAACATCGCGGAACTTGATCACAATATCGTTTCTCTTCCACAACTTTATGGCGCCACCTATACCTTGCTCGCACACATCCTGCCCAAGCAAGGAATTACGACGAGATTCGCGGAGAGCGATAGCCCCGGTGCCGTGGAACATTTGATTGACGAGAATACCAGGGCGGTCTACTGCGAGAGCGTCGGAAATCCAGCAGGGAATGTTGCGGACATCGAGGGACTAGCACGAGTCGCGCACAAGCATGGCGTGCCTTTAATCGTGGACAACACTGTCGCAACGCCAATCCTGCTGAGGCCTATCGAATACGGCGCCGACGTCGTACTGCATTCGATGACGAAGTTCATGGGAGGGCACGGCACGACGCTGGGCGGCATGATCGTTGACAGTGGAAAGTTTCCCTGGCGTGAGCATCCCAAGCGCTTCTATATGCTGAACCAGCCGGAAATCGCCTATCACGGTGTGGTTTATACGGAACAGTATGGCGATGCTGCGTACGTGGAACGTTGTCGGACAGTTTGTCAACGAAACACCGGATCTACATTGTCGCCCTTCAACGGCTTCTTGCTGCTTCAAGGGATCGAGACGCTTGCACTTCGTGTCGAACGCCATGTCGAGAACGCCCGGCGGGTCGCGGAATATCTGCGCAGCCATGACAGGGTGGAATGGGTCAATTATGCCGGATTCCCAGACAGCCCTTTATATCCAATGGCGCAAAGGTATTTAGGTTCACGACGCTGTTCGCTGTTGACGTTTGGGGTAAAGGGTGGTTTCGAGGCAAGCACGAAGTGTTTCGATGCGCTGCGCTTATTTAAGCGAATGGTTAACATGGGCGATGCCAAATCGTTGTCATGCCATCCCGCGTCTACAACCCATCGGCAACTGACGCCGGCTGAACAACGGAAGGCGGGTGTGACACCGGAGATGATTCGGCTGAGTGTAGGCATTGAACATATCGACGATATCATCGGCGACCTGGCCCAGGCTCTCGACTCAACCCGATGATATATGCGGAATCGTAACGGTCATTGGCGTAGGAGGATGTCATGCCACGGATGATGGACAGAGGCCGAACTCCAACCCATTTGTCGCCAGAAATGAGTTCGCACCTGGCAAAAGTTGGGCACAACCACAGCATACCTGCCAAGTGCATTCGAATTGCTCTCATCAATAACATGCCGGATGCGGCGCTCGAAGACACCGAAGCGCAATTTTTTGACCTGTTAGACGCTGCTGCTGGCGACATCCCTGTTCACATTAAGCTTTTCTCGCTGCCGGAGATCCCCCGAGATGAGTTAGGGAAACAACATCTGAACGAATCTTACTCTGGCATAGAAGATCTTTGGAACAGCGAGTTTGACGCAACCATCATCACCGGCACCGAGCCTCGGCAACCCGACCTGCGAGCGGAGCCATACTGGCACACCTTGTCCAGTATCATTGACTGGGCGGCGGAGAATACCGTTTCGACTGTCTTGTCGTGCTTGGCGGCGCACGCAGGGGTCCTTTACAGTGACGGTATCGAGCGAC
Source organism: Candidatus Acidiferrales bacterium (assembly GCA_035534055.1). GTDB lineage: Bacteria > Acidobacteriota > Terriglobia > Acidiferrales > UBA7541 > Palsa-295. Next base: position 62,440 of record DATLST010000252.1, read on the forward strand.
GCAGTCTGGCACAAAAGCAGTTCGGCGTGTTTAATTACAAGAAAGCGAATGAGAACCCATTAACAAGAGGCACTGCGGAACAAATACAGATCCCGCATTCTCGATGGAATGAAGTGAGAGAACATGCCCTCGTTTCGTGCGGCTATACGGTTCTTACAAAATCTGCCGAAGCCGGCGCTGACTTATTTGTGAAAAAAAATAAGAGAAGTCTTTTCGTACACTTCCAAGGTCATCCGGAGTATGGCGCACGGACTTTGCTCAAGGAATACCGCCGAGACATAAAAAGATTCATTCGAGGAGAGAGGAAGGCGTACCCCACGATGCCACATGGATATTTCGACGTGGTATCGACAGAACTCTTGAATGATTTTCAAGAGAAGGCACTCTCAAATCCGCGTGAGATGGTGCTAAGAGAATTCCCGGAGGCCGCAATCGCTGCCACGTTGCAGAACACATGGCGGCCGGCGGCATCGTGTATTTACCGAAATTGGTTGCACTATGTGGCGGCGACAAAGGCGGATGTTTCGCCGAGGGCGGCCTTAACTCCAGTCGGACACGGATAAAATCGGCACGCCAAAGCAAGAGCCAGAGCCAGAGCGCATGATACACGTCCATGATTGAAGATGCCGTTCCTGACATATTGAAAGCCCTCCCGACGCGCATCTGCGATGTTGTGAAGCCATGGGCGGCACGTTCGCCTAACCAGTTGGCTCTAGTGGAAGCCGAGGGGGCGTGGACCTATCGGCAGCTCGATTCCGCGGTTATCGAGACCCGAACGTGGCTACTCGAATGCGGTGTGCGCCCGGGCGACCGTGTTATGATCGTGTGTGAGAACTGCCGAGCATTCGTTGCAGTTCTCTTGGCACTGGCCGGTCTTGACGCCTGGCCTGTGCTCGTCAACGCACGCCTCTCAGCGCAAGAAATCGATCAGATTCGAGATCACTGTGGAGCCCGTCGTGTAATTTACATTACGAGCGTCTCGCCACACGCCAGAGAGCACGCTAAACGCCACGGTGCCGTGGTTCGAGAGCCGGGGAACCTGGGGCCGATCGGTATAGGACCGCTCAACGAAATCGTTGAGCCTGAGCCACGTGACGCGAACGGTGCCGAGCGCATCGCCGCGCTGATCTATACGTCGGGTACCACTGGTCTTCCCAAGGGCGTCATGCTCACCCACAAGAATCTGCTATTCATTGCCGCAATGTCCGCGAAGATTCGTTCCCTGACGCCCGAGGATCGCCTGTATGGCGTTCTACCGATGTCTCATGCTGTCGGTTTGTCCGTGGTCCTCTTGGGCACACTGCTCAGTGGCGCAACGCTTTATTTGTCGCCGCGTTTCAATCCCATGACAGCGCGTGCCGCACTGCAGAAGGACCAACTGACCGTAGTGCTAGGCGTGCCCGCCATGTTTGGGCAGTTGTTGGAATACGCCAGGATTAGAGGGCTCAATTCACTGAAGCTTCCTGCACTCCGGATCGTTTCTTCGTCCGGCGCTCCGCTTCATCCGGCAATCAAATCGGCGGTAGAGAACCTATTCGATCTGGTGTTACACAACGGCTATGGTGTGACCGAGTGTTCTCCCACGATCGCTCAAACTAGGATCGAAGAACCGCGTACCGACACTTCCGTAGGCCGCATCTTTCCTGGAGTCGAAGTCAAATTAGTCCGACCTGGATGCAGACTGGTCACTGAAGGAGAAGTAGGCGAGCTATGGGTACGCGGGCCCAATATCATGAAGGGTTACTATCGCGCCCCCGAGGAAACCTCCGCTGCGATTGATAGCGAAGGATGGTTTAACACACGCGACCTCGCTCGGTTAGAGGATGGCAATCTCTTTATCGTCGGTCGTACGAAGGAGCTGATCGTCCGCCTTGGATTCAACGTCTACCCAGCAGAAGTCGAAGCAGCACTGAGCATTCATCCCGCAGTCGCGCGGTCTGCTGTGATCGGGCAGTCCATCGAAGGAGATGAAGAAATCATTGCTTTCGTGCAACCGCATCCGGGCTCGCCACTGACGGCCGCTGAATTGGCCGAACATGCGGCACGGCATCTTGCTTCATACAAACGGCCATCGCACATATTCCTTATCGAGGAGATGCCGATGACTCCGACCGGGAAAATTGCGAAAGGAGAGCTTGCAAAGATTGCAGCACATAGCTCTTCTGTGAGCTGACGGTGCCAAGGCCTCCGTCGACGCGCCGAATTGGCATGCTTTTTGTGCGTGGTTCGCATTTACCTGATCTTCCCCATAAGCTAGGTGGATTCAACAGGTCGATGCAACACCATCTAAAAAATGATCTGTTTAAGGATGGTGTGGCTCTGTTGACATTCTCGGGAAAAGTAGCGATGCTTCAGATCCGTCGCGGGAATGCCCGCCGCATCTCCGCACGCACTCCGTGGAAGCGTCAGGTTTTTCTTTCCCCGCTTGGCCGGAATCACGCTCTGCGCGCCGAGTTGCTTCCGGATGTAGGTGTGATTCCTCTCGCTGTCGAACTCGGCGTCGGCCAGCACCAGCCCGATCCGTGTCTGCTGGAAGCCGTCTCGACGACCGCGGGCAAATTCGCGCAATCGTTCCAGTGTGTCCGCACTCGGCGCTAGGCTATAGGCCGCCTGCACCGGCGGCACACCCTCCCCTTTCGACGCCCAACTCGATTTCGCAGCCGAGCGCTGTGATGTAAACTCTCCCACTCGAACTGGTACAAAAACTCGGTCTGGTCAGTCCATCGCACTGATACCGATGCCATATAAATACGATGTCGTGGTCTGGATCAATCCATATCTTGTTTGAGCCGTTCTCGATCGCGGCAAAACTGGATGCCGGGACGCTGGGCCACTGCTACTTGGCCCATGCCTGAGCAGCCGCCACCGAATCCTTCGCGCAGGAAGCCGAAGCTTTGTTGCCTCCTCGCATACGCTATTCATTCGGAGGTGCCACATGTGGACGGCGCTGTAATCGAGTTTTCCTTGGATCGGAGCCGGTACATCCGGGAGAGCAGCTTCGCGAAGAGTTTATGGAGCCCTACGGGCTGAGCATGAACCGGCTGGCGATGGACCTGCACGTACCAGTGACGCGGATTGCGGAAACGACCGGCGCGGCATCACGTCCGACGCCGCAATTTTGGATGAATATGCAACCGCACTACGAACTGCAGGTTGCCGAAGATGAGTTGGCGACGAAAGTTGAGCGCCAAGTGCAGCCGCTCGAAACGGTTGCGCGATAGGCATGTGAAGTTTGTCGCGCGTGAGTCGCAAAAAACTCAATTCTTCCAGACCGTCAATGGATACAAAACAATCCTGCGACGCGAATCAAGCTACCGAAAGTTTCGATCCGGCCGACGATGCCGCTTACACATGATGAGATGGTGAAGATATTGGTGGCCTGTGATCGCGTCCAGATCACAACACCTATCGAGGGCAGAGGTCGGCGGCTGGTCGCAGACGAAACGATCAAAGTGCCAGGGACGCTCGGCGAAAAGAAGAGCGGATTGGCCCCTAAGAAAAAGTCACACGAGCTTGCGCTGCATGGCATGCGTCACCGCTTCGAGGCGGTTATGCGTATGCAGCTTCTGATTGATATGGTGCAAATGGTTCCGCAAGGTTTGCAAGGTGATACCCAGCTTGCGCGCGATTTCTGTGGAATTCTTGCCCACCGAAAACAGTTGCAGGATATCGCGTTCTTGTTCCGAAAGTGGAGAAACAGGAGGCATCCGCCCGACAACGTCCGGAACGCTGGCCAACTGCCGCGAAATCTGCGTCATCTTGCGAAGGAGTTCCTCGTTCTTTTTTTCCTCGGTGATGTCGTGAGCAAAATGCACGAGCAAATGTCGATGGTTCCGAGAGCTTTCATATAACAGTGTAGACACGCTTATCCATATCCGACGTCCGGAATGAATCTTCACCTCCAGATCAAAGTTTGGTACGTCAACGCGTCTCGCAGCACAATCCCAAATGCTGCAGTTGCCTCCCCACACTTCGATGCCCAAAACGGTGCGTCCGTGCAGAAGAGGCTGGCAGCCCTTCCCGACAGCTTCGACTCTGTTGTAACCAAATAATTTTTCGGCGGCTTTGTTCCACGAACAAATCTCGCATTGGTCGGTTACAACAAAAGCGGCGTCGGCCGTGCCTTCGAGCAGATCGAATAGCTCCTGATCAAGCATGGCAGCACTCTCATGATGGCTGTCTACTCTCGCAGTACAAACGGCTTATTGAAAGAGGCCATCGGTCTGTCAGATTCTATCACCGTGTCAGAGGGTAATAAAGCCAACAGCACGTGTACCATCTCGATGGCGGCCATCCGACAAGGACATGATTGAGAGGGTTCTTATGCCGGTCTATCAAACCAGACTCAAGACCCGAGCGGACGTTGCCGAACGTACAATGGCCTTTCAATTGGAGAAGCCATCTGGATTTCAATTTAAGCCGGGGCAATACCTCGACCTAACGCTGATTGATCCCCCTCAAATGGATTCTCAAGGCGCGGTGCGGACTCTTTCAATTGCCAGTGCTCCATATGAAGATGATCTCCTCGTTGCAACTCGCTTACGCGACAGCGCGTTCAAGCGTCTAATTATGACTCTACCTCTCGGTACGGAGCTTAAATTCGAAGGCCCCATGGGATCCTTCACTCTGCACAAGAACTCGGCAAAGGCTGCGGTCTTCTTGGCCGGTGGCATTGGAATCACCCCTTTCCGCAGCATCGTGCGTCAAGCAATTAAGGAGAAGTTTCCCCACCAACTCTATCTTTTCTATTGCAACCGCCGCCCAGAGGACGCTGCATTCCTGGATGAGCTGCCGGATCTCTCCCAATCGACTCCCCACTTCATTTTCGTTCCTTCAATGACTGAAATGGAGAAGTCGAAGCGAAAGTGGTCCGCCGAGTGCGGGTTTATCAATCGCGAGATGCTGGTGAAACACTTCTGCGACCTGAACGGGCCGATCTACTACGTCGCTGGGCCTCCCGCTATGGTAGTGGCAATGCAACAGATGCTGATCAAGGCTGGAGTATGCGAGGACGACATTCGCACGGAAGAATTTGGGGGATATTGAGACCAGGCAGGCTGATCAACTCTTTCACGGCTCCATCGGGAGAAAAGTCATATGCTTAAAATCTTCAAACGAGGTGACCACGTTGCGTGGAACTCGGAAGCTGGCAGGGTTCGGTGAGTGATTCTCAAGAAGAGCACTTCTGACATTCGGTTTAAGGGCTACGTCCATCATGCCTCGCAGGAATGTACCGCAATACCTCATTCCAAGCGACAAGACCGATCATGTAGCCATTCACAAAGGGCACGCATTGCGACTCCTCGAACCTCGGAGAACAAACCAAAGCAAGAAAGTCCAAAAAGTGAGAGGCAGGCGCCGGGAAAGATAAGTCCTGCCACTTTTCGAGAGCGAGGTTGCGCTACCATAACGTCTAGTTCGAAATAGAGCCCAACGAATGACTTCCTCAGCATCGAGAACCGAGATGGAACGCGGCGGGATCGTGCCCGACGCGGTTGTATTGGAGCTATATCAAAAGATGCTCACCGTTTTTTACGTCGAGGAAAGGTTAAAGATCTTCGATCGGCTCGGAAAAGTCAGCTTTCACGCATCGGCGCGCGGCCACGAAAAGCTCCAGATCGGAATGACCTTGTTGCTGAAGCCACGCCAAGACTGGTTTGTTACCTATTACCGAGAAAAAGGCATCGCCATCGGTCTGGGCATGTCCTTGAAGAATATTTTCCTGGGGATGCTGAGCCGGCAAAGTGATCCCAACTCGGCAGGTCGCAACATGCCCGAACACTGGTCTTCCCGCGAGTTGCGGCTCGTTGCGCAGACGGCGGCAACAGGAACACAGTTTCTTCCTGCCGTCGGGTTGGCGCGTGCCGTGAAGCGGGATGGTGGAGGTGAGATCGTCTACGTCTCATCCGGTGAAGGTGCTACCAGCGAAGGCGAATTTTTCGAAGCATTGAACTGGACCAGTCGGGAGCGCCTGCCCGTCCTGTTCGTGATCCAAAACAATGGCTACGCCATCGGTGTTCCGCAACAGGTACAAACGAGTTCCGAGATTCACCGCATTGCCCAGGGATTCGGGATGCCAACGTATACCGTTGACGGCACCTGGTTTGAGCCCATGTACCAGATGTTGCCGCCCGTGATCGAGATGATGCGTCAGGGAGGTGGACCGGCTCTTGTAGAAGGGCAAGTCATCCGCATGGACTCGCACTCTTCCTCCGACGACCAGAAGAAGTACCGAAGCCAGGAAGAATTGAACGAAATGATCGAGCGCGATCCGATCCATCAAACCGAACGCTATTTGCAACGCCATCGGATCCTTGACGAAGAGCAAATGCAGCAGATGCGAGACCAAACGAAAGCGGCGGTAGATCGAGCCGCGGATGAGGCCGATCAGGAACCGGCGCCACGAACCGAAGGCATCCTTGCCCACATCTATGCTGACAACTCCGATGTCGCATTCAGTCTGAATGCTCCGGCCAAATACGTCTCGGAAGAACCGATCAGCCTTATTGAAGCGATCAACCACGGTCTGCGCGAGGAAATGGAGCTAAACCCAAAAATCATTATGTGGGGTGAGGACATCGCCGATCCCAAGGGCGGCGTATTTGGTGTAACTCGAGGGCTTAGCACGCTCTACCCCGATCGCGTGGCGAATAGCCCGCTGGCCGAGGCGAGCATTGTGGGGGTTGCCGGAGGCATGGCAATCGCCGGATACAAACCAATTGTAGAGATCCAATTTGCCGACTACATGTGGCCCGCATTCATGCAAATTCGGAATGAAGTGCCAACGGTGAGGTGGCGGAGCCAAGGGGTCTGGACTTGCCCCGTGGTCATCCGCATACCGGTCGGCGGGCACATAAAAGGTGGTCCCTGGCACTCCGCCTGCGTCGAGGCTTTCTTGGCGCATATTCCTGGATGGCATGTTGTTTTTCCGAGTTCGGCTGAGGATGCGAAAGGTCTCATAAAATCCGCGGCTCGCTCATCGGATCCCGTGATCTTTTTCGAGCATAAAGCTTTGTACCGGCGCATGGAATCCAGGACTCAAGAACCGAACAGCGATTATCTGATCCCGTTTGGTCGTGGTCGGATTCGTCGCGACGGTCGCGACGGTACGATTGTTACCTGGGGTGCGAGTGTGTACCAGGCATTAGAAATCGCAAAACGGAAAGAATCAGAATGCCGCTTGCTCGAGGTGCTGGACATTCGTTCGATTATTCCGTTAGACGAGCGAGGAGCTAATCTACGAAAGCGTCAAGAAGACGAATCGGGTTCTTATCCTCCATGAAGACAGTCTCACCCAGGGCTTCGGTGCCGAAATTTCTGCGCGCATCGCCGAAAATTGCTTTGAGCATCTCGATGCCCCGGTCACGCGAGTAGCCGCAAAAGACAGCTTTGTGCCTTCGGCAACAACTCTGGAAGATGCTGTCCTCCCTTCGTTGGCTGATTTGGGTAACGCCGTCGACAAACTTCTGGCTTACTAGTGGCCTGTCGCGGAGAAAGTGTTACTGCAGACGCCACACGCAAAAACCAAAGCAACTGTACGAATGGCGGGTGCCAGCTATTTGGCCCATTCTTTTCCCAGAATCGCGTACTAACGAATTTACTGCGACAGGCCACTAGGGCGTGTTAATACTGGCGGAGGGCCTCCACGATGAGCGCGAAAGTGAGCACGGCCATGTACATCGCGTCCAGCTTTTCAAAACGCGTGAAGACGCGTCGAAATCCGTTGAGTCTTCGAAACAGCCATTCCACCTCGTTGCGCCGGCGGTACATCTTTGGGTCACACTGCCAGGGCTCGCGGCGATTTTCTTTCGGCGGAACCACCGGCTCATAACTCAATTGCCGCGCCAGATCGCGCGTTTCGTCCCCTTCGTACGCTTTATCCACCACCAAGTACGCGACTTGCACCGACGCGGATCCCGTTGCCATAACCAAGGCGCGGCCGCACGGAACGTCGCCCGCGTTACCGGGAGAGAGAGAAAACGTCACGGCCGTTCGCTCATTTGCGGCAACCAGATGAATCTTGGTGGTGCATCCCCCGCGCGAGTGCACAATGGCTTGCGGGCCGTTTTTTTCAGCGCCCCCGCGCCGTCCGGATGCACTTTGACGCTGGTGCTGTCCAGCCCCAGCACCTGCAAGGTGACGGCCACGATCCGCTGCTCTTGCAAGGCGCGAAATACGCGCTCCAGCACTCCCTTGTTTTGCCAGCGCCGCAGCCGCGTGTACACCGTGTGCCACTTGCCGAACGAGGACGGCAAGCCCCGCCATTTGCAGCCGTTGGCGAATCCGTGTTGCACAAACTTCCGACCGCCCAGACGCTTCGATCGGTCTCGGAGCGACGGCTGGATTCTTGTTCTGATGAGCAGTCCCTCAACCTCGTTCCAGACGATTCAGAGCTTCAGGGCTTGGCGCCTACTAATTGTTTTTGGCTTCCTGTGCGTATCCGTCGATTTCGCGCAGCAGTCAGCTAGGGAACTTCTGAATAAGTGCTCCATGTTTTGCGTGTAACGGATAAGGTGTGGGGAGCAGTGGGAGGATAGTGGCAATCATGAAGCAGAGGACACTGGCGATGGCGAACGGATTCGAGCGCTACAGCAAAAAGACGA
>DATLST010000253.1:0-41487 GCA_035534055.1 Candidatus Acidiferrales bacterium
CTCGATGCCCTGATAGAAACGGCTCAAGTCCAAACGCCCGACCAGCGTCCAAATCGCCCGGGCCGGGTGGTCTTCGCCAATCAATCTCTCCACATCCACCGCGCGCCAGCTCATCTGCTGCCGGTTCACAAAACGAATCAGTGGCTGCTTGCTCGCCGTATTTCCTTGGCTCATGCGCCGAGAATAGCCAGCTTCAAATAATTTTCAAGAGGAGATTTCAAGAAGGTTTTTTCACAGCTTCAAACCGAGCATGGGGCACCACTAAAAACCAAACCTATGAGCCTGGGCCACCCGCCTCGGGAGCAACGTCACCACGGAACTCACGAGGTACGTGCGGGCGGTGGGTTATTTCGTCTCAAGTTCTACGATTTCCAATTCGATGATGCCCCGGTAACGTGCGGCGTACACTCGATGCCCACCATCAATATCTCTGTCGTCCTTGGAAACTCCAACTGGATGACCGTCTTCCCAGTTCTCTACGAACCAAGCAATCTTACCGATGTGGAAATCTCGGTTGCCGTGGTTTGGTGTTCTGTTGGTTGGGGGTACCAAATTCCCCGCACAAATTGCGGCTCCAATTTCTCGACACGTAGGTTCGGTCAGAATACCCCAATATGGTTTCGTGTCTCTGGCTTGCTTCTCTCGGAAAATTGTCAGAAGTTCTGTAATCAGCCTTTTCATTTCCCCGCTTGTTGCTTCTTTTTTGGAAGGGCTCCTTCTGACTCGATTGTATACGGCTTTTCCCTTTCATGAAAACAGCAAGAAGCGAATCCGGAGAACTTCTGAGCCGCCATCCAGCCCGTGAAGTCGAGCATGTCCTCTTGGCTGGCGAGGATCCCCACGCTCACAAGGAAGCTGTGAAAAAAGCTTCTCGGCGGATTTCGGTGGCTTTCGCCCCTAAACATTTCTCAATTAGAGGCTCTCTGCGCAATTTATCAGAGACCAAGATACATTTTGGTTCGCCGACGAAATAATGGAATAGGTTTTTTCACAGCTTCGTTTGCAGGGTGGGGATTTTCTCCGATGCGATGGATTCAGCAAAAAACTGGTACGCAGTTCAAAACTCTAAGTGCCGCTTCTGGTGTCGCTTACGAGGAAGTGCGTCATTTATCTCGCCCTTGAACTGGACCGAAGTTGGACTGAAATTTTCTCGCATCGTCTGCTGAGGTCCCGCGACTTTTACGGGGTCGGCTTGTCGAGGTCTTTGTCGATTTGTTTGCCGATTCTTCCCAGGTCGTCATTCAGATGCCGGTCCGTTGGCATCGAGTTGTCAAAGGCTCAAACGGCACCACTTTGCGTTTCTTCGACGGCGGATACGATGTCTGGTGAGATATAGTGGATTCCGTAGTGTCGTCGCCTTCGTCGGTTCGACGGTAAAGCGATGGCTGGGATCGGTTCGCCCGTTCCTTCGCAGATTGTTTCGCAGAAAGTACCAAGCACCGATGGAAACAAAGAACTACACCTTGGGTCACCATCTTGTCGCCTTTCTCGATGTGCTGGGACAGCGCGAAAGATTCAGAGAGTTACGGCTGCCGAAGACTGCAGAGGAAGAGACTCAGGTTAAGGAAGTGCTGAGAAACACTGCGGGGTTTGTTGTCAGTCTGCGTGAGTTGTTTCAAACGCAATTCCAAGTGTTTGAAGCGGGCGCATCGAGGATGCGGGCACACACGAAAAAGCCGCTGCGGCCTAATTTTATTGGCTTCTCCGATTCATTCGTCACGTCTGCGCCGCGAGCCGATAAGTCTATAATGTTCTAGGCAAGCTAGTATTTCGGGGCAAGAATGACACCAGCTATAGAGCTGCTCATCGGTTCACCTCTTTCCGGTGAGGAAGCTCATTTTCTTCGGCAGCTCTTTGCCGACTTCAGCGCTCAAAACGTTCTCATACTTGCTAATTTCGAAATCACGAAGTCAAATCGGTCTCGCCAGATTGATTTCGTGGTGATCACTGACGATCACGCTGAACTCCTCGAACACAAGAATCTGCGAGGTCCGATTTGTGGCTCCGACAACGGGCCGTGGAAGTTGACGAATTTCGCTGGGGAGCTCGTTGACTATTCCGGCGAAAATCCTTGGTCACAAGCGTCACAAGCCAAGTTTCTTCTCTCTGACGTAATGCTCGCATTTGCAAACAGGGGAGCTGCACCTCCTCCTATGAACCAGTCCTTTTTCCGAGAATTTGATGCTTCCGTTTGCATCTATCCGCAAATTGACGCTGGCTCGCGGTTGACACCTGGGAATTTCAAGGTTCATGTGCGTGGATATCAAGACTGTCTCGCGAGCATTAAGTCTCGTCCGATCAGATCAAATTGGAGAATTCCTGAGTGGCGACGCTTTGCGACGGAATCGCTCAAACTAACTCCAGTTACGCTGGCGCAGGCGGTTGATTCTCGCGTGGCCGCTGCTCTGGAACGGCTTAGCGGGTACCGAAACCGGCTTGGTGAATCGCTGCGAGCTATTCCGCCGTTGGAATCAGGCGACGATGAGAATTATGGCGACATGCTCATACGCAGATTGCTGTTGCCAGATAACACGCTGCTTTTGGGACCGAGTGGATGCGGTAAGAGTTTTCATCTCAATCACTTAGTCGTGCAATTGAATGCTCGCGAGGAAGTCCCGATTCTGGTTCAGGCGAGACGTTACCGCGGCCAGGATTTCTCCTCTTTTATAAGCCAGAATTTGGCACCGTACGATCGTGGCTCGCTAGCGGATTTCCTGAGCGCCTGTCTACTTGCGGGTCGGCGCCCGGTGCTATTGGTCGATGGACTGAACGAATGCCCCCGGGCACACGTTGATGACTTTGGTCATGGGATACAGGCCTTTCTTACATATACGGAGGGAAGACTCGTTGCCAGCGGGCATGAATCGAGCCAGTTTCCTCGTCCCGATACGGTCAAGACTACAATTCGCATGGGACCGTTAACATTAAAGCAAAAGCGAATGATCTACGGCTATTATTCGGGCACGTTAACGAACATCGATCACTTTTGTGCTGGCTTCAGAAACGCGTATGACCTTTCCCTGGCGGGAAAGTCTCATCGGGCCAGCTCTCATGGTATGTCGCGCGTTTCGCTGTACGACTATCACGTCCGCGCCAATGTTCCCAAACATGCTGAGGCTCTATCTTTAGGTCTCTTGCGGGCCTTCGCCGCTATGCTTGAAGAATCCCTCTCATTCGCCCTATCGCGTGACGCTTTTGATCGCTTGGCGGAAGAATTCTTGGAACGGCAAGGTGCCTCCTTGGTTGCCCTCGACGAGATTCGGCAATCTCGCCTACTTCAAGTCACTGACGACAGCGTTTCTTTCGAACACGAACTCCTTTTTCTCTACTTTCGCGCTGAGCATCTTCGCCGGAGGTGTAGGGACATTGACGAACTGGAAGACCAACTTCGTCGCCCCATCCATCAACAATCGCTCGAATTCGTTCTAGCGCGATTGACCGAGAACGACGAAATCGCTCGCTTTCTTAGAACCTGCACCGATGCGCGTGCCCTCGAAGGGGTGCTTCAAGGAAGCTCCGGGGATCTTGTCCGGCAGGCAGTTACGGCCGAAGGAATCGCTTTGATCGAAGCTGCTGAGCACGATCTTCAAAACATTTCACTTGAGCTGCAATCAATGTCTCGAGGCGAGGGGAAACGCTCGGTGGCTTGGAGCACCGTCACGGGCAATCGTACTTGGACAAATTTCGAATTTCTTCTCTTTGACGCGCTCTTCAGGAACTTATCCGACAAGGCTTGGCAGGATAGGTTGCTCGGTCTCTATTTTGAGACAGAACGCGCGCTATACAAAGCTGCTGTCGAGGTAGCTAAACAAGAGCAGTTCCTCCTGAAGGCGGTGTGGCGCGAGACGGTCCGATGCGTGGGAATTCTATTGGCAGGAAGGCCCGCGTTACCGGCCCTCGAACTACTCGCTTCTGCGAGACGCCATCAGTTCTGTTCTGCGTATCGCGAAGAGGCGATCAGTCTTCTCGAAAAGATTGATGCTCAAGTTCGAGCTGACCCGAATCGCGAATTAAGCCTGTTATTACTCATTTACGGAACACAGGAACTGTGTTTCGCTGGGTTGCCGGTGGACCTAGACCGCTGTATCGAACTGCTCCGTTTAAGCTTTTCTCACGCGAGTGCGCTTACGAGGATTGACGCCTTAGAATTATTTCGTCGGCTCTCCTGGCACAGTTGTACGCAGGACCCCACGAGACGGGCTCAGATCAAGGCTGAATTGCAGAAACTGGACATGAGCAATCCAATCGTTAATGCAGACCTCATCGGAGTTCTTGGAGAGTTCGATGCCATCGACCCCCCTGTGCCCGCGGACGCGGCGATGCAGGAATTTCACCGGTTGTTGCACCCGGATGCCGACTTCGAAAGCGAGATTGCGGCGCGCTTGACATCACAACCAGGCTATAACCGTACGCAAATCATCGCTGAATACGCGCATTCTGCAATCGGGAAAATCTTTGAAGACGTTTATTTGGGAGTTTACTCCGAAGCGTACGAGTCGCTCACGCCGGAGGAGAAGACTAAGGTCTTGGGCTTCGCAGGCATGAAAAAGGACCTCTATGGATTTGCTACCGACTGGATTCTTGCCGCGTTATCCCGGCAACATGACCCGCAAAGCTTACCTGTGTTTCTGCGATACGCCACAACAATTGAACACGACAGTCCTTTCCTTTATGAAGCTGCAACGGACTTTGTAATTTCAATCGTTGCATGTGCAGAGTTCTTGACGGAGCCGCCCCCATATCAGGGGTCCGATACGGAGCAGGACCGTGCGTGGTCGATTTTAGGGAAGATTTTATTTTGGCACGCCCGAAAAGATGGGGACTCCGTGACGGCGGCAACTCGTATCCGTGATCTTTGGTCGGAGGCTTGCGGGAGGGTGGCACCCGCGGTTCCCGATGCCCTGCACCAGGTGATGCACGGAATGGCATCGCATCTCATGTCGGAACCGATGGACCTTATAGCTTCGGATGCAAAAGAAGTCCGGCAAGTGCTTGAGGAAGCGATCAAAAGACGAAATGAGATATCAACTCTGTTAGGGTCATTTCCCCATCAGCAGAAAGAACGCGTTCAATCTACGATACGGCTTTTGGGGAGAATCGGGAACGATGCGACGGCGTCGCTGCTTCAGGAGTTGGTGGACGACGAATCGTTTGGAAAGGACGCAGTGGATGCGATTTTTCAGATCAGACGGTCAATTCCCACATCCTCCTAGCGTGCCACTAGGTTTTCGATGGACTGGATGCCCTGCTCGTCGGTAGAGACGGTTACAAAGGTGGCCAGCCGACCGGTCTCCAGCGATCCATGGAGAGGAAAGAGTCACGATGAGCTTGGACGCTGAAAGCGAACACATTCGTGAGGTTTACGCGCACTTCGGCTTGGCGATGTACCTAGCCCAGAACCTAGAACGTGGACTTGCGATGCTGCTCGCCGTTATCGGCAAAGGAGAGATGAGCACTGCATGGGACTATGATGCGGCGCTCGCGGAAAGCTTTCAGTCAACCTTTGGTGCGCTTGTCACTAGATTTGGCGAAGTAGCGGCATCCGACTATCAGGAACTCTACGGCCAGCTCGAAAGAGCAGTTGAAAGTAGGAACGATCTTGCGCATCACTACTTTTGGGACAGAGCGTTGCAGTTTTCTTCGACCAAAGGCCGCGAGAACATGATTGAAGAATTGACAACCCTGGGGAAGCACTTCGAGTCTCTCGACGCCAAGTTGACTAGACTCACCCGCGACATTACGGAACAGAAGGGTTTGTCGAAAGAGAGTTTGCGGATTAGCATCCGAAAGGCTATGACCGATCTGCAGTCAGGGATCGCTAAGCCATACAGACCACAGCGAGTGCCAAATCGAATTGAGATCACTGCAGCCTACGAGTGGCGAGCAGGCGCGATAGTAAAGAGCGGTTTAGTTTTGCAGTCAAAGGACGGGGAATATCTCATTATCGGAGAAAAAGGATTGTGCTATGGCCCTCAGGACATCCCGGTTGACGAATTAGTTCTCAGAACCGAATTTGCAAAGGCTCTGCCGGCAGAGTTGAATCCTCGCTCGAAAAAGTCTGCGCCCTGGACTTTCGCATTCGTCCTAGCAAACGGTTATGTTCTCAGTACCCGGCCAGACTTTCGAAAAGGGAACAAGGTATGTCGGTTTGCATTGAAAAGGCACGCCGGGCAGTCGCTGAATATGGAGGGCTCACCGAAGATGGCATAGTCGCGCTTAGCCCCGAGCATCAGCCCCTGACCGTACCAGAAGCAAACGAATGAGATAAGAAACCCGAAAAGGGCAATGCAACTCAGGGCCGCGCACACCGATTTCATGTTCGGGCGGTAACCTGCGAGCTGATTTGAAATTCAGGTCGTAACGAACACGTACCTTGCTGGGATCATATAAAAAGGATAGAATCCGTGCACGTCTGCGAGGTGGGAAAGTGGCTACCATCGATGACATCCTTCAATCTGTACGTCCACGGATAAGAACCCCCGAACAAGAGGCAAGGATTCGGGCGCTATACGAACGTGCTCACGCCGCCTTCGAGAAGGATCGCTCGCTGGGCATCAAGCAGGAATTGCAGTCGGACTGGGCGCTGCTCAAGAGTAAGTTTGACAAGGCGATCCAACAAGTGAAGAAGGAAACTGGATTCTTCTGACCGGAACCAGATGCCTATATTTACGCTTAAGAAGATCGGGATTCTCGGCTTTCGTGGCTTTACAAAGCTGCAAGAAATCGTGTTCGGCACACCCTTGACCCTGATACATGGCCAAAATCGCCAGGGCAAGAGCAGCATTCTCAATGCGATCGAGTGGTGCTTGTTCGGACCGGAAGTGGCCGCAATGAAATACGGAGACATAAGGGAGCGCGATGCTTGGGAAGTTAAAAACGCTAGCTCACCTGCATGTTATGTCGAATGCGTCTTCCAGTCAGGTGACGGCAAGACTGTAACGGTCAAGCGGACGTACAAGACCTCTCGAACGAGCGAGCTGGCCTACCGAATCGACAATGGACCAACTTCGACAGAGGAAAAGCAGCTTCATGCCCTCTTCCGAATTTCAGCGGCTGATTTCCTGTCGTCCGTCCATCTCCACCCCGAGGTTATAAGAAGTCTTATCGTAGCGAAACCGAAGGATCGTAAAGAAGCTATTGACCGACTTCTTGGCCTGTCCGAACTCCGAGATACCTTGAATGCAGTCGCTGCTGAAAAGCCGAGTCAGTGGACGGCTGCGCTCGAACAAAGCCTTCAAGTCCTTGACGCCACACTCACCACGGCTCTCAGCGAGAAAAAGAGGACCATCGACACCGAATCGTCTGCGTTGTTGAGTAAGGGGATTCCGCAGAGCGCACTCACAGCCGTGGGGGCGCAAGAATACGCCAATAAGGTGTTGGTGGATTTGAAGGAACTTGCTTCCGCGTATCACCTGACCGCACCAAGTATTGGCGGGCCCGCTGCTTTTGGCGGAGTACAGAAATTCGTCACGGACCTTCCTTCCGCGATTCACAAATTGCGCGACGAGCATCCTGTACTCGCGGACCAAGGACACTTTTTGATCCAAAGGAGCACTCTTGAGGGATTGAAAGTCGGTTATCTTTCGCAGCAAACGGCCACGTCGGACGCCGAGAGAGAGATTGAGAGCTACGCCGACAAACGGAGCGCTGATCAACTCGATGATGCAATTGCGCAGGCAAAGGCGGAGGTCGCCAAAACCGAAGGGGAAATGAGAGAAGTCTCCAAGAATGCGACGATACTAGATAGCGCGTTGCTCTTTTTCGAGAACCGAACGGGTGGAGAGCAAATTACCTGCCCGCTGTGTGGCGAAACTAGTCGAACAGTGCAGGACTGGCGCGCTCACATCCAACATGAAATAGAAGCCAAGAATCTCACACCGCTAAAAGCTAGAAAGCAAGACCATGCAAACCAGGTCGGTGCTCTCGAAAAGCAGAAAGAGGAGAAAGTTCTCCTTCAGAAAAAACTGGCTGCCGAAAAACTCAAGTTATCGGCCAGCGTCGCGGGCATTGAAAAAACAATTGGCCGTTCCGTTCTTCCCTCCGATGATCCTTCCGCGATCCTCAGTGCTGAAATCAAGCGTCGAAACGACGCAATCGCAGGTTTGCAACAACAAGTCTCCGATATTAACTCCAGGTTCGATGAGTTTCAGCAAGCTGTACTGGACCTCGATCGTTTTCAGAGAATTGGTAAAGCGCAGCAGGAAATGACGAAAATCGAAGCGATCCACGAGGACGATGCATATAAGCAACTCAAACTTATCAGAAAGGAATGCGAACAATGCGTGGAAGACGTGGAATTGCTTGTCGAAGGACTCAAGAATACCGTGGGTGCTGAGGCTGAAAAGCGACTGGCGGGCGTCCAGACGGCGATTTCATCCACGTTCACGAACCTGACCAACCGTGCCGATTTTCCCGGACTGAAGGTTTCCGCCGTTGGCGATGGGTACGCTATAGAACTAGTCAACGCTTCCGGCACAACAAGGCCAGCCCTACCCGTTCTGAATCACGCTGATCTCAATTGTGCCGCCCTCAGTATTTTCTTGGCCCTGGCGAGCAGCACCCAAATCTCTCACGAACTCGGAATTGTGATCTTGGATGATTCCTCGCAGAGCCTCGACACTGCCTGTAAGAAGAGTCTATGCTCCGTGCTCTCACTGCTTTGCGAAGCCCGTCAGGTGATCGTCGCAACAGCAGACGACGACTTTAGAAATGAAGTGATGCAAATGACTAAGGCCAAGATTTCCTGCGTAGTGAAAGATTGGACTCCGACCGGCGGGCCCACCATTGAGCTCGATGGGCTTGCTGCCATCCATGCGGTTTGACACTTTCTCAGCATTGATGGCCATCAATGGCCGCTGGCCGGTTGAGTATGGCAAAATCGTACAGATCCTCCTTGCGATTTCATTTGATCCACTCAGGGGAGGTTTTGCCGTGCTAAATCATTATAGCGAAGGGGTTGATTTAGAATTGACGCGACAAACTGACAAGTTCGCTGTGGAGGTCAAGACGACCGAAGGAGATTCCTTTATACTCAGCGAAAAAGACATTGTGGGCCTTCAGGCAAAATCCCGAAACGATGGCTATACGCCCGCTGTGGCTGCCTTGAGACTGCAAAGGTCTGCTGGTTGGGTCATCGGTAATGCCCAACGATTGATACCGAGGGCCTACACCTGCGATCGATTGGCGCTTGATTCCATCACCGAAATCGAAGGCATCGCAGAAATTCATTTTGAGAGAGCCGTGGTTGAACTCGAACACGGTGTGCTGCACCCGCCGACGGGCACCCCTCTCGACTTTCTCTCATCTGTGCTTAAGAACGAGTCGCGCTAGCGTTTGGCTGCGCTCCAATTGTACTTGACTAAAATGTGGCAGTAGGCAGTCGTTATCAGAATTTGGGTAGAATCTGTGGTTTCCGAAATCGAGCCCGATTATTCTGTAGAACGGTTATGCGGTCCCAGCCCATACAATGGTCCATATTGAGACGATCGATCTTTCTTTGCGCGGTATAACTTTACCCAGTGATCGTGTAGGGATGGTCATCGCCCAACCATATCTGCCGCGTACTTCGCTGAGCGCGACAGAACCCCATCAGTGGACGGCGGAAGCAAAGCCGCTACAGTTAGCAGTGCTAGCCAAGACTCTAGCGGTCGCTCTCTCCGCACAGCACGGTGTGAGTAAGACTCATTTCACAATCTTTCCTGAATACGGGATTCCAGGTCTCGATGGGATCGAACAAGTGGAAACTGCCATCCGCGCAGACAACTGGCCCAACGGCACGATTGTTATCGGAGGCACCGACGCACTGACCCAAGCGCAGTATGGTCAATTACTCCAGGGCGATGGCACCCATGTAGACGCAGCCCGAAACGGCGCTGACCGAGTGGCTCCCAACCAATGGGTTAACTGCGCAATAACGTGGGTGAAAGGGCTAAACGGCAGTCTGGAGCGCTGGATTCAACCCAAGCTGTACCCAGCTTGGCTCGAAATGGATATTTCGGATCAGCACATGTTTCGCGGGAGTTCCCTTTACTTGTTCAAGGGACGGCTGGAAAACAATGCGTCATACCGATTCGGTACCCTAGTTTGCTTCGATTGGATTGCCACCGTCGGGACCCAGACCCCGTGCCAATGGATACTAGCCGAAATGCAACAGCAGGCGGGCGAGAACCAATTGTCGTTGTCTTGGCTGTTCATAATTCAGCACAACCCGAGGCCTTCGCACGCCGCCTTTCTAAACCGCGTCGGGGCTTTCTTCGACCAGACCCAGTTTCCAAGCGCCACACGCGAGCGTGCTTGCTTAGTGTTCGCCAATACCGCGGGAAGGGCGGTGCCCGGACGCACCCGTGAATTCGGCGCATGTAGCGTCATCCTGTCGCCCCACTCGATCTTCGCCCAACCCCTTTGCGTTCCGACGTTCTCTCGCGGAGGTCCCCGATTTCGCGACGGCAGCAATCTGTTGCACGACTACAAAGACGTTTTCTTTCGGGAGCGCGGCGCGTGCATCCATTCTTTTGCTCAAATCAATCCCGGCTCCCTCATTCCGGGAGCAGCGGGGCGAACTTTCGCCGTCGAAAACGCGTATGTTTGCCCCATTTCCGGACCACCGGAGCCGCGAGCTCCCGCTGCGGACGTTCCGGCTTCGATCAAATGGCTTAACGATGAACTCGACGAGGTACAAAGTTTATCCGCTAGCTATCGCGCTGCGCCACTGTCATCGCAGGTTGACATCGCGCACCAGCAAAATACCGCCGCACTTCGCGGGATTTCTTCCCAATCCACAACGCAAGCGATAAGTCTCGCCGCACAGGAGTCAAAAACTCAGAATGCCGATGATTGGGATGCCACCGAATCCGAAGCCCTGGAGCATCTCGTGCATACACTGGACATTATCGGCGTCGGTTTCGCGCCTCCAACGGTCGGTACCGTTCCCGCCCACGCTGCGGTTCCGATCCAGAATAAGATTGTGGATATTCTCGCGATCCGCGGCGTCTCACACGAGAATTGCATCGCCCACTCTATGAAATTTCTCACCAATCCCCAGCGTCAAGTTATCCTTGTCTCTCGCGACCCGGACAACACACCCTGGGTCAAAAGGTTTGGCAGCTTCTTGAGGCCCGACACTCCGCAGCTAGGCGAAGAGCGCAACATTACTGACCCGGCTAGCGGCTCACTGCATATCGGGTATCAGAATCTATTGGGTATTTTCCGGTGCTCAGCCACGCCTGCTGCCCTCGAAGGGGGGATCAGTGCCGAATTTGCCGCATGAATCCGCTCCAGGTGCCGAAGATCTGCGCGCCTACCTGGAAGGCATCCTTCCTGGTTCCCAGCTGACCAACGCAACGGTTAACGCCTCGTATCAGCCGCTGCTGTTGTTACAGACCACGAACGTCATGGCGGCGTTCGCATTTTCCAATGGGGACATGCCTAAGACCTATAGCTCCCTTTACGACAGCTTCAAGAAATATTATGCGGAACAACGCGGCAAATGGGACGCCCTCGACCTCGCGTTTGTCTTTTGCGTGCGGCCGGACATCCCCGACCTTGAGCGTTTCTGCTCAAATATCGAAACGGATGTCTATTTCTGTCGCAAATTTGTTATTCCGCTCGTACAGCCTCTTGGCGAGGCGCTAGCGCGTCTCCCGTTTCTTCCGCTTATTCCGCTGCATGGCCAGCCCTTTCGGCCACCCTCGGCTCAGACCTTATTGCAGCAATCCGGCGTGCCTGCCGACCTCGCCAGGTATCTTGTCATCCAACGCGAACGCGGCCCCGAGCGCATTGTCGAGGATTGTATAGGGGGGACTTTCGGTGAACCGCGGGAGCTCACGCCAGCACTGAACGCGCCGGTCGCGCGCGCGGACCGTGCCCCCGCGCCCGTCCAGCTCGAAACTGTCGTCATCACGAACTTTCGAGCTTACCGCAAGCCGCAGCCCTTCGCTGTCGGCGCTGCCGTGACCGTGCTCTATGGCCCAAACGGTTTCGGTAAAACCTCGTTCTTCGACGCCATCGACTTCGCAGTTACCGGTGACATCGGACGAATCAAATCGTCCAGCGACGCGCATTTCAAGAAGACAGCGAAGCATCTCGACAGCAAGTCCGAGGAGAGTGTCGTGTCACTCTCCTTCGTGAGTCAGGGCACCGTGCGCGAACTCACCCGGACGGTGAATGACCGAAAACAGGCTCTCTTGGACGGTCGCTCTACCGAACGCAAAACTATTCTCGCCGAACTGACGGGAGGCGACGCCCCGGGAACCGATCGGGTCGAGAATTTTGTGAGCCTCTTCCGGGCGACGCATCTCTTCAGTCAGGAACACCAGGAACTCGCCAAAGGCTTTGAGGATGATTGTCAGATTTCTGGCCAGATAGTATCGCGGATGCTCGCGTTTGAAGACTATGCTAACGCCGTCAACAAGGCAACGAAGGTTCGCGAGCTGGTGGAGATCGCCATCGCAAACGCGGAAGAGGAAATCAGGGAGCTCTCAACACAAATCGGCGAAGAACAAAAAGAACTCGACCGACTAAGCCAGACGGCCCAGGCGCACACCAACACTGGGGCACTTGACGTGGAGATCGAAATACTTCGCGTGAAGCTCGTACAGGCGGGGATTCCCATGTCACCCGGACAACCCGACGCCACCGTGGTGCGGGGCTGGAGAGCGACTCTCGAAGCCCGCTACGCTGAGAGTCAAAGCCGAACTACTCGTCTGTCGTTGTTGGCGAAGGAAGCCGCCAACTTGCCGCGGATGCTCGCCGAACTAGCCGGGCTGCAACAGCAGCTTGCTACAAACGAGCAGATACTCAGCGCGACGGACGAAAAGCGTACCGCTGCCGAAATGGAGCACCAGCTTGCGGCGCGACAGCTTGCCGAGATCACCGCCATCCGCGAGGAGGCGCAGACACGCGCCGCGTTGCTGGAGTGGATTCGTACAACGAAACCTAGCTATGCGCAGATTCTCCAGAGACACGGGGAAATTACCGAAGAACTGAGCCGCGCGACATCTGCGCTTGAGCAGCACCGTGCGTCCGAAGAGAAGGCCCTCGGCGACCTGCGCACTCACGAACATTTGGCGGCGCAAGCCGGCGAGAAGCTCGCGGCCAAACGCGCAGAGTTCCTGGCATTGCAGACCTTGAACAGCACCATCCCCGAATGGCGGGCAAATCAGGCCCGGCTCGCCGCCGTAATTGAAGCGGAACAGGCATCGCTGCATTCTTCGGAATCGCTACGAGCCGAGGAGGGCCAGCTTTCGCCGCAGGTCGTAACGATGGGTGCCGAGGAAGCTCGCCTGTCCCGCCAAATCGCGGAAGTCGACCAGAATCAGTCTGAGCTTAAGAGATTGCTTTCCCAAATGCAGGGCCATGTTCTTGATGGAATATGTCCATTGTGCGGTGAGGACCACGGATCGAAGGATGAACTGATCCGCCGCATCCACAAGCATATTGACGCTGATGCCGCGAGCGGCACCCGCATCGAACTCACTGGCGTGCAGGAGAGGATCAGACAGCTGACGGGGTGGGTTGCAGATAATAAGGAGAAGCGCCAAGCGGTCGAGGCGCAGATCGGCACCTTGAAGAGTGAGCGAGCCAAGGTTACGAAAGAAATTGGACGCTTTGAAAATTCCATTGCGGAATTTGGCATTGTCATCGACGCTGCCCCGCCGATCCCTGAAGAACAACTTCACATCCGCCAAGCCCGCGCGCAGGAAGAAATCGCGGACCTAGTCCGCCAAGTCCAGGAGTCAGGCGACGGGCTCCAGGCCGCGCGCACTGTGTTGGCAGATGTAAGAGCATTCGTCGTGGCCAGCACGGCAGAAGTTACCGACAAAGAAAGCGTGCTGACACGCCTTCAGGAGGATGCAAGTCGGCTGCGCAAAGACCCGCGCCTGATCCAAGTCTCCCTCGACATCGAGGCCACGCAACTGGCTCAACTTGAGCTCCTCAACAGTCAAGATCTCGCTGGATTCAACGCAGAGGCCACGAAAGCTGAACGAGACGAAGTCCAAAAAAGACTACAAGTAAGTGCCCTCCGTGAGGAATTAGCTTCGCTTAGAGTCCAGCTAGCCACACTACATACCCAAGTCGCGAACATCCAGAGGACGGTAACCCAGATCACCGCCCGGCTGGGGGAATCCAAACTACCGCCGGACGTCAGTGAAAACACCCTGCTTGCCTCGATTGCGGAGGAATCGCGTGTCCAAGCACACTTTCTCTCATTGCGCGATTCAGCCGCGAGTATTGAACTGGCAATCGATGCGGCGACAACGTCTGCGGCACTAACCCAATTGCTCCAGAATGTGCGCAACAAGGAAAGGACGGTCGCTACAGCAACGCAGAAGCGCGACCAACACCAGCCGTGGTTGAAGTATTTTGACGGACTTTCTCGTTTGATGTCGTCTCAACAGAGCCAGGCCATAGCCAATTTCACTCGCGATTATGGCCCGCGAACGTCGGTGATTCAGCGACGGCTTCGCTCTGTCTACGGTTTCGACGAAATTGAAATTCAGAGCCACGAGTCCACCGTGAGTGTCAGGGTGAAGCGTCACGGCGAGGAGTTACGCCCGACAGATTACTTCAGCCAGTCACAGCAGCAGACGCTCTTGCTGAGCCTGTTCCTGACCGCATGTCTTTCTCAAACTTGGTCCGCATTGTCCACGGTATTTTTGGACGACCCTGTAACTCACTTTGACGACCTGAACACATACGCTTTTCTTGACTTGATTGTCGGACTGCTCAAATCGGATTCCGGACAGCGCCAGTTCGTCATGTCCACCTGCGACGAAAAGTTCTTGCAGCTCGCACGTCAGAAGTTCCGCCATTTGGGTGCTCGCGCCAAGTTTTACACCTTCTCGGCCATCGGCGCGGACGGCCCCGTCATTAATGAAAGCGCCCCGACGTAAACCCGTTCGTGCAGTCGGTGCCATTCGAATGTTCTGCTTGCCGTGCGAGATCGCCCCTGTAATCAGGTGAGCGCAACAGGAACGGGTCATGGCCAGCACGCGGATGCCTGTTCACGCTTGCCAACCAGCTCCCGATCAATAACCCCATCGCAGTGGTCTAGAAACCGTTCGATACCCCATTCAAAGCTCTTAGCCTCTCATCCATTGTTGGCAATTGTTCCCTCGCCCGCCCCTCGAAGCCCGAAACAGAAACAAGAGCGGCCTCTGCTAGCACACGGTCGCGCCAGGTAGCCAACGACCTGTCACGCCCGTTGCCATCCGCTCCAGCCGCAAATACTAGACCGCTTCGCTCTCTGTCCTTTCAGTGAGTCCGTTGCGATTTGGTTCCCCTCTCTGGTTGAGGGAACCAACTCTCAACTCACCGAAAGGACAAAGAACATGAATTCAGAAAACATCAAGAAAGTTACAAATCAAGCCATCGAGCAACTCATTAAGGCGCTCAACGAAGGCCGCAGCGAGACGCTGACGCAATACCTTGCGGCGATTGGGCGATTCCATCGCTACAGTCTGCGAAACGTGATGCTCATCGCATCACAGAAGCCAATGGCTACGCACGTGGCTGGCTTTCACGCTTGGCACAAGCTCGGACGATTCGTGAAGAAAGGCGAGAAGGGAATTCTGATCCTTGCTCCCATCGTTCGGCGGAAGCATGAAAACACCGAACAAAACGAAACGGATGAATCATCAACGGCTGTCGGATTTCGCGCCGCCTATGTCTTCGACATCAGCCAAACGGACGGCCAAGAACTTCCCGAAATCGGCAGCGTCAATGGCAATCCCCGCGAGTATCGTGAGCGCCTTGCGAAGTTTGTCACCGAGCAAGGCATCGCTCTTGAATATTCCGAGGACATCGCTCCGGCACGGGGCACTTCCGCAGGCGGCAAGATCACGTTGTTGCCCGGTCAATCCCCGGCTGAAGAATTCGCAACTCTGGCGCACGAGCTCGCGCACGAAATGATGCACCGTGACGAGCGTCGCAGCAGCACTTCAAAGCGCAGCCGCGAGACTGAGGCAGAGGCCGTCGCATTCGTGGTCTGCCAAGCCATCGGCCTAGAAACAGGCTCAGCGTCTCAAGACTATATTCAGCTCTACGAAGGTGACGCGAAACTTCTGACGGCAAGTCTGGAATATATCCAGAAAACGGTCACCCGGTTTCTCAATGCAATCGGCGCGGAGGGAAACTCCGCGCCGCCTGCTTGACGCAGGTCATCCACGTGCAGCGATTGATCACAAATATTTCCACCGACATGCAGGCTTTCCATTGTTCGGGGGGGGCATCACACGGAGGTAGAATGATCAGCTCAGGCCACGTCCGAAAACATCAGCATGAGCTTTGATCTGGTCTTGAATCGACTTGTCATACCGAATGACAATCACCCGGTAACCCATGTCCTCAAGGTTTCGTCGCTCCCGTGAATCCTTCTCTTTGCGTGCAGGCTCGTCGTGGTGCGAGCCGTCCACGAATACGGCAATGCCTTTGAGACCATCGCGATCATAAAAGAAATCCGCTTCGGCATAGACTTGAGGCTCCGGTCGCAATTGAGTTTTATCCGGGAGCCTATGCCTGGCCTTGTATAGTTCATCCAAGAACTTGGCTTCGAGACTCGAAGCGGGATCTCTGCGTTCGAGAAGCCAGCGGTACTGTTCCTCGTAATTTCGCCCGTGCGCGAGACGGGTCGATGTAGCTTCTTGAAGCCTCATCAAGAAGTCCCGGATCAAAAACCGATTCAGTAACCTGTGATCCATTTGGTTCGAATAGCTCAGCAGACATCGATAGCACGCACGGCTGCACTTGCCGTCCGTGACGAGATCGGCTCCAGAAGCAGGATCGAAGTGGCAAATGTGCAGAGCTTCCCGCGCCACCTGGGCTATCGTCTTCGGTTCTTCGAGTAGCCTCGACCACACTCCACTTCCACCTTCACTAGCTTCCCAGAACAGGATTCGTTCCTGATCTTCAGCACCAATGCGCGCAACCGAAATTTCCTGCTCTTCGACTTGAAAGAAGATTTGGCATCCTCGTTGAAGTGAATAGCTAAGGCTTGCCAAGAACGATTCGCGTTCCTCCTTCGCCACTTGAGCAGGAGTTTCGGGTGAAATAAGTAAGAGATTTCGTGTATCCCAAACAAACGGCGTGATGCCGGAAATCAGACGATTCGGTTCGATGTCTCCTGCCCGATCATCATCACCGGGCCTCCTGACCCAAAAACCAGTCTTACTGTCCATGCTGAAACCGCGCTGGTCTGACCTTCGCCACTTCCGATTCACTCGCCACAGGTTTGCTTGCGGCCCATGCGTGAGGCGCAGTAGCTCTGTTGAGTCAGGTGACTGCACTGAGCCCTTGTCGCAGATTTCCTTACCATCGGTACCCGTCGCGAAGCGGTAGTACAGTTCCAGCTCATAGCCCTCGCGCGTTCGCTCCTCTTCGTCGCAAGTAATTCGATCAACTCGAATTCCTTTGACTGTCGACATTTCAAACAAGAGAGGAAGAAACTCACTGTTTTCCATGTTGAGGGTACTCTTGCAGTGATTGCACAAATCAGCGGCGGCTTGATCTCCCTCATGAAAGTATCCGCATACCTTGCAGAACTTGGCTCGCTTAAGCCTCGCCTGGACTCCGCCAGTTGGCAAAACGCACCTTGCCATTCGGTATTTCCTGCCTTCGTGATAAAGGATATTTCGTGGTCCAAACTCTCGCAATCCTAGGAAACGCGGACGATCTACGACATGAGTGTTGTCGTTTGTTGGCAGCATCGCACGCAAGGGAAGTCGCGGGAAGTTGTAACCGGGCAGGAAGCCTTCCGCCGCCAGATAGCGATAGGGATAGAAGTCAGACTCCGTAGAATTCTGGGACCGATTCTCTAGAAGTTCGATCTCCCTCTTCGCTTCCATCTCTTCGCGTTCGGCGTTCTTCTTTTTGTCGCGATCTGCACGGGGATCGTCAACCGTCTTCCGAGCTTCGTTTCGTTGCAGCACCGCTGCTCGATAGAGTTCTCTCCAGCGATCAAAAGCGCTATTGAATGCCAGCGGCGCATTGCTCAGAACCGAATCCAACCAAGCGGGCGTGTTCCAGAAGGCGTTTTGAACTTCTGTTCCACAAGCTTGCAAGATACTCAGGCACTCATTCTTTAGCTCGGTACGCTTTTCCTCGGATAGTTCCATCTGGTGTTGAATGTCGGGTTGTAAAGGAAAGTCCGGGTGCGCATCATCAATCACGAGTGCTTCCACGATGCTACTCGCAAGCTTGATCCCTGATGTGGCAAGCCATACGGAGTGCAGGTGCGCTCTCACGAGGTTTTCGTTTGCGAGTTCAAGCCGTGGGGGAGCGACGGCACCGGCTACCATTAGGGCCGGTTCGCGGAAGAAATATTGGTCGTGCGAACTACCTTCACTGCAAAACGCAGCAACAAGAGCTTGCTGCCCGCCACGCCCCGCTCGACCGCTCCTTTGAGCGTAGTTCGCGGGAGTCGGCGGGATATTTCGCAGGTGGACAACACTCAGTTCGCGAATATCAATACCAAGCTCCATTGTCGGCGAACAGAACAGCGCGGACAGCTTTCCTTTGCGGAAATCTTCTTCCCGCTGTTCGCGATCCTTGGCATCCACCTGCCCTGTGTGGGCCTGGCCCTCGACTCCAGCCAATAGCCTGGCTGTTTCTTGATAAAGTCGCGAGAAAAACTTGTTTGCCAGCCGCTCGACTTCTTCGAATTCGTCCGAGGAACTGCGGCGGCTGCGGATGGGGTCTGGGTCGGGTGGTTTTCCGTCGCCAAGCTGCCATTGAAATCCACTGGCCAAAAGCTGCACGGCTGGCGCTTGCGCGTGCGTCTTAGTTGCCCGCAAAAAACTGCCGTACAAGACACCGCACAGTGCCTTGATGAATGCCTCCCAATCGTCGGTAGCGATGTCAGTCGTTGCGCCCCATGTATCGGCCTTACGCAAATAGCGGGCGAGCTTTGATCGGATGTCGAGACTCCGCTCCCGTTCACCCTGCCGTCTACCCGAACCCGGCAACGCAAAAAGCTTGCTTGGAGGAATGTAGTCATCACTGTCAAAAGCCCACGGCTCCCGGAGACTCTGCGTCACACGCTGTCGCAATTCCCACTCTTCTTGCGGGTCGAGTACCCCGGCATCAATCGCCATCTCCTTTCGGAGATGATCGAGAAACACTCGAATAGCCTGTTCACGCTTTTCCGGTTTTGCCGCCTGCAAAACGGGATGAACTTTCCAGACTTCCTTGTTGCGGCAAATCTCCGCCAGCCCCGGATATTCAAGCTTTAGCAGTCCGCATTGCTCTAGGTTCGGCTGAACGATTCGCCAACCTCGACGCAAGTCCTCATACAAGCGATATTCAAGCAGCCGCTGCATTGCTTTTTCGTTGCGGCTTTTCCCCGGATCGTATTCAGAAGGCTGGCTTGCGTAGGACTCCTGCTTCAGCTCCAGCGACTTGAAAACAGCTTGCGTCACCTGGGCATGATCGAGCGAACCTCGTTCAACCAACGCCCGGTAAAGCGCCGAACGCACCAGCGCCACTTGTATGAAGTCATTGAAATGTCCTGCCTGTAGAGACGCATCTTGGCGATTGTCGGTAAAGCTAAGCAGTTTCCGCGCTTCTTCGGGTACGGAAGCATCGCCCCGAAGCTGAATGACCGTCGATCCGCCAATGAGCGTGGTCGCCGTGCTGCGGCCTGTGTGGCTGAGTCGAGTCAGCTTGCGAAAATCATTCTTCTCGCGGCGCTCGTAGGCTACCCCGCAACGAAGACAGAAAAGAAATGGGCTAGGTTGGAACCAAACGGCAGTGCCTCCAGCGCTATTTTCGTTCTTTGCCTGCCCGGCAGGCTGCACGAAAAGCTTTTGGGGTACGTGCTCTTTGTACTCTCGCTTGATTCTTTCCGTCTTTCCCGTCTCCCACCAATGGTCCGGCAAATCATCAATACGTTCCTCGCTCCAGAGCTTTCCTTCGTCCAAAGCTGCATAGCCGGGCTGGATTTTCTCGTCTTCCTCCTCGGCATAAAACACGGGCGGTCGCGGCGTGATTTCTCCATCGACTCCCGCTTGCCAACTGACCATGTAATATTCCTGACCGCAATCGCGGCAGAAGACGAGCGGATAAAGCAGGCGCTCGCCTTTGTCACCAGCGGCGTAGTATTGCCCCTCCAACGAAAGCTGACGATTTTCTGCGGAGTCAAGCGTGGCGTAGACCGTCCCACCGGCAGCGAGAAACTGGTGCAGGCGGAACGCGAACAATGCTTCCCCATCTTCATTCTTCAGAGAATTGCCCCGGTCCAGCACGGCCCGGAGCTCTCGCCGACACTTCTCCTCAATCAGCCCACTTTCATTCGTCAGCTTTTCCACGCCTTCTTTGAATTTTATGGGCGTGCGCCGCACGAGCCTTCCATCCTGTATCTCGACGCCAAATGTCTTTTCAACCCACGCGGCCAGCGGATGATGGCGAAAACCTGCGGAGTCTTCAGGCACTCCTGCTTCAACCGCCTTTTGCAACGCACTCGTTCCGGCAGGCACATCCGCTTGAATCGCGGGTCGCAACGTTTCATCTACGACGTTTTCAGGCTTAACCTCGGAGCCAAATAGTTTCGTCGCCACTTTTGCCACAGCGCGGCGACGATCATCGCGTTTTCCCTCCGTGGCCATCGTTGCGCTGGTGCCAATGTGAATGAGATGCGGATTGCCTGTTCGCTCCCGCAGGCGGCGAAGTAGCATCGCGACATCCGCCCCCTGTCTACCCCGGTAGGTATGGAGTTCGTCGAGCACCAGGAATTCAAGGTGCGCCGTTGCCTTTGAGGTCAAATGCCTTTCAGCGGGACGCAGCAGCATGTATTCGAGCATCACGTAGTTCGTGAGCAGGATGTGCGGCGGATCATTGAGAATCTGGTCGCGTTTGTCTTGCTTTTCCTGCCCCGTGTATCGCTCAAAACGAACCAAGGACCCGCCGGCATTCTTCTCGTAGTCCTGCAAAGCTTTTAGCTGGCTGTTAATCAGCGCATTCATCGGATAGATGATGATTGCTCTCACCTGGTGCTTTTCTGGATTGGTACGCAGGATGTGGTCGTAGATCGGAATCAGGTAGGTCAGGCTCTTGCCCGATCCAGTTCCGGTCGTAACTACATACGGCTCGTTCTTGCGGGCTATCTCAATCGCCTCATCCTGATGCTTGTAAAGACGGATTGGCCCGCCGTCGGACCTTCGGAAGAATTTGGCTGTGCCCGGCAGAATTACTCCCGTCGCCGCCAGATCGTCCAACGTTGGGCCGTTTTCGTAAGCAGGGTTCAGTTGCAGGATGGGGTCAGGCCAGAGCATCCCGGAGGAAAATTGCTCTTGAACGAAGCCATTGATTCGCTTGTCCCGAATGCGGACGAAGCTCTCGATGTAGCTTTTATAGTCGCTAACTACTCGCTCTCGAAGTGCAAAAACATCCATACTCCGTCTCCGCTATCCATTTGTGCTCGCCGTGCTTGCCAGCATCAACCGTTTCTTGAGAATAATGATCGCCCGAGCAATTCTTATAGGTCTCAAAATGACTCGCTCAAGCATGCACCGGACTTGGCAAGTACTATCGCATCATCTGCCGTACATTGCGGACCCCAGCCAGTTCTCATGATAGACGCTTCATTATCATTTCCTTGAATTCCGAGACCGCTTTGAGCGAGACCGGCGAATCGGAAAGTATGTAATGCGTTCCTGAAGCAGCGCCTTTACGTACCAGCAGTCCGACCTTGCACAACCCTCCGAGCAAGAAAATCGTTTGGTCATATGAAAGAGCTAGGAATTGTCGGCATTCGCGATTTGTGACCGAGCCCTGTTTCTTGACATGTCTGAGGACAGCGTCGATTGGGTCAAGGATCTTCATATTTTGACTCTTGCTCACAATTAGTCCTCGGGCAATCCCTATGTTCAACGGCCTAATGATCGGGTACCAGCGAGCATGCTACAACCTCATAAAGTCGCAAGAGGGTGTCTCGCGTCAGGAACGATCCATACTCCCGTTCTTCTCGGGAGCGTAACACTGTGAACGTAGCCAAGACATGGGCAAGGTCGTCCGCCGTCAAACCATAAAAATGCGCAAATGCGGCATCTAGTTCATGTTTCAATAACTGCCGTCGCCCACTATTCCACGGAAAGGGCTCCCCAGAGTAGCCACATTCCATAGCAAAATCCTTCAGACCGTTCCCTGTATATGTGAGTTCAACAACTCTAGAGACAACGAACTCCTCGTCAATCCACTTCGGGATTGGCAGTTGCGAAAACGTAGTCACATTTAGGTGTCGCCCGGTGAATCTTGAGCGTGCCACAAAATCAGACACCATTGAATTGACCGAAGCCAGAACGACCGCTGCTGTCCGAGCATTCGAACAGCTAATCCCGTTTAACGGCTGAAGAAAACCGATGGCTGGTAGTACCGTGGCAATTGTCGTTCTTTCATTATTGACGTTCGTTACGTCTCTGTACCCGAAGCACCATCCACGTTTACCATTCTTTGGAATCAGAAAGTCGTCCACAACTCTCTTGTCCGCCCAGTAGCGGGGTTTTGGTAAGGTAAGGAGGTCACCGTCCGCATGGATTGTCTCGCGAGGATTTCCAGCAGCAATTTCGCCTTCAGAAGTTCCAGCGTAGGTAGCATACGAGAAGTCATATTGTTCAATTAGTTTTGCTTCTAAAAGCGGAGAATATATCGTATCTCCGATGCGGAGTTGGAGATCGGGCAATTGAGATGCACCTTTTAGATCGGTTTCGCGTTGACAAAATTCGGAAAATGATGCGGAAGTCATAGAGACCCACGCACGGGCACGTCCGGAATTACTTTGTAAACGCCAACAAACATCCGAGCAAGAGTATATCCGGCGCAAGACTTCGAGATCAGAGCGCCGACGCGTAAGTAGAGGTTGTCCGGTATTGGGGCTAAATAGGACAAGATCCTCGGTATCAAACTCATAGACCTTTTCAGGGTCGCTGAGTTCCGAGATCTGTTGAAGCCAGAAACCGACCCTGACACGTTTGTCTTTCGGCTGCGAATCGCCCGTCATTGTCACCAAGGCAAATTTTTGTTCAGGGTGAACGTCGCGGAAAATACGTTTCTTGTTTTCGAAATCTACAAAGGTAACGAGGCGGCGCTCGCGAATGAGAAATCGCCAGAACTCCTCCATTGGTGCATCAGTTGCCAAGCCCGTCTGTAAAACCATTCCGAGACGACCCTTAGACGACACTATTCGGAGACCAAGATTTGCGAACAGCGCGTACGTGTTGAGGCGCCCCTGAGCGCCCAGTGGATAGGAACCCGATTCGATGAAGAACTTGTTTTCAGCGTCCGCCCTTCGTTTCTCTTGGGCATACTCAGAAAACAGAGTCGGCATTTCTTGCCTCAACGAGCGGATAACTTGCTTTCGGAGTGCTGTCGTTGTAGCGCTTAATACCGCAGGAGAGCGGGACGCGAAGAACTCCAATTCTTCGAGCGCGGTTCTCTCCCACGGGGGATTTCCAAGAATCACATCGAAGCCGCCGCGCGTGAATACCTCAGGAAACTCCAGCCTCCAGTGGAAAAAACGACGCTCGCCAGCGAGGGAGTTCGCCATACCCGTCATTTGAGGCCGATCTTGTCGGTGCAAGAGGTAGCTAAGGAACGTATCCTGCGTGGGGATGAGCGGATCGTCCAGCTTTGTCAGTGGCAGGAAAAATGAAGCAGTCCATAGATTCGCTGCTGTGTAATCGTGCCACCAATCAACACCAACCCGAGCTTTCGCAAACAGTTCAGCTTTTTTCCTTACGTCCGATGGCTTGTCTTCCGGGAAACCGAGTCCGATACCAAAAAGCTCTGCATATTCTTCGCTGTGTTCGGCTGGCGATTGTTCAAACTCCAGTCTTTTCTGCCCCAGTGCCTTTTCTGCTTTATTGCGCCTCTTATAAACGGCTGCAACTTTCTTGTCGTCGCCAGCAACCGGGTTGAAGGCGTCATCGGGTATGCCGTCCGCCATGACAGTGGGATCGAGAACTCCAATCAGACTATTCCCACAACGAATTCGGTGGTCCAGAAAGCTCAGCGGCTTGCCCGCCCAATGCCCTTCGAGCCATAGAGCCAGTTTGCAGAGATCGACAGCAAGAGGGTTTTGATCGACGCCATAGATACAATGGGAGATCACGTCTCGAACGGCGACGTGAAACTGTTCAGGGGTCGGCTCGTCTTCTCCAACCCTGATGCGAGCCAGTTCCTTTCCTAATCGCCTGGCCGCTTCGAGCAGAAAATGTCCGGAACCGCAGGCAGGATCGCAAACCGAGATTGCTTGAATGGCTCTGGCCTTGGCATCCCGAATCGTTTCGGCGGGTTGTCCGTTCGCCTGCTTTTCAACTTCCGCCAGACGGTTTTCGAGGACAGGAATGAGTGCACTCTGAATTAGTTCGCGGACCAGCTCCGGGCGAGTGTAATAGGAACCAGTTGTCTTGCGCTCACCGCCAACTCCAAGCTCAAACTTCCGGCCATCCGGTTCCTTGGAAACAACGGGGCGAAAATCGAGTAGGCTCTCATAGACTGAGCCGAGTTCTTCCACATCAAGCGCGGCATAGTTCACCCGTTGCCGGACATTTCTCTCGCGGTAAAACATCAACCAGCGGATTGCCTTGAGCAGATCGGGATTGGAAAGCTGTGCCGTTTCAAGGTCAGGAATCGTCGTGTGGCTGAACAGGTCGCCGTTCAACGGAGGAATTCCCAATGGATTGGTGTCGTTTGAGTCCGCAAACAATTTGAACGTCTGCATCAGGCCGACCCAGAGATCACTGAACCCCGAATCTTCCAGCAAACCTTCCGCTCGCTCGCGCAGCTTCCCCATACTGTAGTTGTCCTGATAGATCGCTTGATTCCTAACGGCACTCTCTCCAATAGAAATGACAAGATGGCGATCTTCCGCCACAGTAAGAAACAGCAGCCGATAGACCAGCAGCAAAAGCTGACGATGATATTGGTCCGCGCTGAGCTTTCCCGAATCGATCTTTTCCAGCAGAGCCGTGTTTTCCGGGTGACGCAGAAATCCTGTGCCGAGCACCTTGAGAGCTTCTTCGACACCGTCGCGCAGATTGTCCCGGACTCGTCCGCCCTTCTCAACGGATAGCTGGTAATACTTTTCTAGCCAGCAGTCTTCAGAGGGACGGCCCGCCTGCGGCAGCCGCGTGCGATGACACAGCCGATAGAACAAAACGAATTCGTTGTAGTGAACGCCTTCGAGGATCGTTTCGAGGTCAAACTCCAGGTAAGTCGGTCGAGCTGTTCGTACACTGTCGCGGAGCAACCGGAAGCGCAGACCATTCGTGACAACTCCCCACAACAGCGATTCGCTGCGGTTTAGAAACTCCTGCACCATCGCTTGTGGGCTGACGCGATATTTTTGCGGACGCTTGTCCAGTTCAATGCCGCAACCTTCGATGTGAACGGGAGGACTGTCGTTGGGTTCACCCGCCCGGTGCGAGATCGTAAAGGTCAGTCCGTCCAGAACCAGAGCGGACGGCTGGAAGTGCAAGTCATAGCTGAGTCGAACGGGGTCCGTCAGCATCGGACCAATCCAACGGTCCCGAGTGAGCGTCGTTCCGTGCGGGTCTTTGTCGGATAATTTCTCTTTGCCAACCTTGAAGCGGCTCCAGAGTTCCTGTGCGTCCAGCCAAACGCGCTGAATTTCGTCGGAAACACGCCGTCCTTTAGGCAATCCGAAATCCGGTGCTTTCTGTCCTGGAGCGGTCTCCGCAAGAATTTCATCCAGTAAATCGTACGGGAGCAGTCCGCCTTCGGAGCGAATCGCGGTGTACTTCATTGCGCGGCACCGCTCGGCAGAAGCACATAGATTCCCAGGATGTCCGGTGGGTAGGCTTTTGCCTTTACAGTTCGTCCGCCGATCTGTTCTCGCAAGCGATCATGCGCGCCTTCGAGTTCATCGGCGCGGGATTCCGCGATTCGCTGCAATTCGGGTTTCTTGGTTTCGACTTCTTCTAAGGCCCGTCGCAGTCTTTCCTGTTTTTCGTTCTTGGTGATATTTCCCGAGACCTCCGCCGATTCCAGCAGAGAAAGAACATCGGGGTCGTTGGCGGTATGCCAAGTTAGGTTTCCACCTTCGGCTTTGTAGCCCGCTGTCACCACTTCTTCCGCAAACTGTTCCGACTGTCCCCTGCGACTCAAGATGTATCGAACGCGAAGCATCAGAATGACTGTGCGGCTCTTGACGGCTGACGTGTAAGCCGCGCCGCAGCGGAAATTGTCCTCCGCCGCCTTAGGTCGAAATGCCATCCCCGTGATCTTTTCACTCAGATGGACTGTCAGAAGATGATTCCGTCCGATCACAACAGCATTCTCAACTTCCTGTGGAGGAGGACTGTCAAAAACCATCTTGATTGGCTTCAGCCAGCCTAGCTTCTGTCGAAGCTCTTCGGGCAATGCGGCAATGTCCAGAAGCGAATACTTTTCCTTCGGTGTCACATTAATTCCGAGCCGTTGCGCCGCGTTCAGAACGAAATTACGAACGGCATCTGGATCGCCCAAGACGGTATCCGTCGCCTCAATTTCTTGCGCAACTTCGGCGGGCTGGATTGAATGCTGCGCGAAGCGCGTGCGGCTTTCTTCCTCGCGCTTAGCATCGAGTTCCAGGCCAAGCATGAATCCCTTAGCCCTCTCCGATTCCACAAATTCGAAGCCCAACTGGTTCACGTCTTTCGCCTCGCCTTCGAGCACCGACTTCACCAGGGCCTGAGCTACGCTCTCGGTGTCGGAAGCAAATGAAACTCGAATTCCTAACGAACTGTAAATCTCCCTGACTTTTCGAATGAGAACTTGAAGGACGACGCGATCAATCGGATTGTCCGGGCTAAACAAAACCACCGAACGAATCTCTTTCTTCGGCTGCCCAAAGCGATCTACTCGCCCGTCTCTCTGTTCGAGACGATTAGGATTCCAAGGAAGGTCGTAGTGCAGGACTGCGTCAAAACTACCTTGAAGATTGACGCCTTCGCTGAGGCAATCCGTCGCTACCAGGACTCGCTTTTCGCTTTCGCCCAGTGATTTAACCGCCTCTTCACGGGCTTCGTCGTCACCCGTTTCTCCCGTGACCGCAATTACGTGGATGCTGGGAAACTTTGTTTTCAGGCGGTCTCTCAACTGGTCGGCCACGTATTTTGCGGTGGCTACGAATCGGCAGAAAATAACGGGATGATAGTTCGATTCAATCATCCCTCGAACGATCTGAGCGGTTTTCTCGATCTTCGGATCTTTCCCTGAATCGAGAATCGCCTTGGCTCTTTTTCCAAATTCGCGGAGCTTTGTGCGGTCGGCTGAATCCAAATCCGCATTGCCAAGCTCAATCGCTGGTTCGGGAACGGAATCCAACACCCCGCCTTCGCCTGTAGGATCGAAAATCTCGCGGGTTCGCAGCTCTTCGGTTGCAGCTACAGCTTGGTCGTCCTCCGGCGCGAGTATCACGTCGTCCGTCCGAGCCTCAAAAGCCTTTAGCGCTGCTGCCGGACTCGACATCAAACAACGAAGAAGGGCAAGTGCTGCCCAGTACCGAACTCTACGACGATTCTCTTTGAGTCCGGGCGTCTGAACCGTTTCGCGAGTGAACTCCAGGACATCCCGGTAAAGATTTCCGTATTCATCCGTGAGCGGATAAGTCTCTTCGAATGGCGGCACGCGGGTAGGAAAGGGGGTTTCGCCTAGAGGCCATTTCGCAACATCACCTCGGCGACGTTGTACAAGATGCTTGGCGAGATTGCGACGCTGGGTTTCCGAGAGATTCTTAAGATCGAGTCGCCCAAACTCTTCCTTCAGCAAACCAAGGAGGGACAGAAAACTATCTTCGACTCCGCTGTGGGGAGTGGCACTCAAGAAAACTATCTGTCTGGTTGGGTCCTTTGCGACCTCTCGAAGCAGTTCGTGCCGCTGCTGCTGTTCCTTTGAACTACCGAATCGCGGCTGTGCAGCGGCATGAACTTCGTCCACAACGACTAGATCGGCGCAATCTGCTAGGAATTGGAATCTACGGCGATCACCCTTCGCAAAATCAATCGAAACGATTGTGTGTGGATAGTGCCGGTACACGCTGGAGGAGCCGATAGGAACGGACCGTTCCAGCTTGGCAATTGTGGATGTGCGGATTACTGCGGCGTGAATGTGAAACTTCTCAGCTAGTTCAGCCTGCCATTGCTCACACAAGTGGGGCGGGCACAAGACGCAGAGCCTCTTTGCCTCACCCCTGTCGAGCAGTTCTTTGACAATCATTCCCGCCTCGATTGTCTTGCCAATGCCCACATCGTCAGCAATAAATAGTCGAACTGTGTTCAGCCGGAGCGCCATGATGAGAGGTACGAATTGATAAGGGCGTGGCCGGACGGAAATTCTTCCGAGCGAGCGGAATGGCCCGGCCCCGCTCCGAAGACTCAGGCGTGCGGCATTTCGGAGTAGCTTCCCGCCGATAAAATCTCCGGCAGTAGAGGGATCAGGCTCAGGAAATATTGCTGGCTTTAGGTAGCTTTCTTCCAACAGCGTGTGAACGCCAATGGTCTCTTCTTCGCGCCCACTGAGCGGACGCAAACGGATGACATCACTGCCATCGGAAGGAATGACCACCCATTCCCGCCCTCGAAGAAGGACGAGCGAACCGACTTCGTATTTGGATTTGTCGACTGAGGGCATCCGCCAATTCGCCAACGTTAATATGACTTACTAAGGCAGCACTATAACACGACGCTTTAGGGACGTGCGGCAGCCGGCTCTTGCACGTCCCAAGGACGCACAGTGATTTCTCTACATGCATCTCATTTTCTGTGAATACTTCTCGTTGAATGCAGGTTCGGGATTCCGTCGGCGTGGCCGGTCGATCTCAATGAAGCCGAGCGCCGGGGCGGTATGCGTACGGCAGCGGAAATGGCCGCCCTGGAGAAAGCTGGCTTAGTGCGCTCTCACGAGACGGAAACCGAATACACACCGCCGCTGAGCACCCCTTTTCGCTTCTTTGATTAGACCCCGCCCCTGAATTGAAGGCGATATTTTCCGTATTGCTCTCCACACGTCATTACTCCGATCTCCAAACCCGTAAGCCCCATCGGTGAATTCCATACGGAATTGCTTTTTCCTTGCTTGCCCTTCCCGCGGAAAGACTGCGCCTAGCCGCCCGCTTCTTCTGTAAAGGGTCTCCGCTTCGCTCCGATGAACGCAAACTGCGCGCCCTTGACAGCGCGGGCGGCTAGTCGCCGGGGACCGCCATGAAGGGCATTTCCTTCTTGCGCAGCAAAGTGCCGCTGCGCAAAAGGCAAAACCCACAAAACAAAGGAGCGAACAATGCAAACTGAACGAGCAGAAATGTATTTCCGGCAAGGCAGTTCCGACAAGGTGTACCACTTGGAGTTGGAGAACGTGGAAGAAAAATGGTCCGTGCAAGCGCAATGGGGGCGGCGCGGTTCCGCCTTGCAGAGCGACGTGAAGGTGAGCGACAGCACTTACGAGGAAGCGAAGCGCGTGTACGACCGCATCCTTCGGGAGAAAACGGGCAAGGGCTATCAAATCGCTCAAGCAACCGCCAATGGCAACTCAGCGATTTCCGTTGGATTGCCTGCCAGCAAAGAACAGTCCGGCCATGCGCCGGAATTGCTGACGCCCATCGAGGAACCGGAGGCGTTGCGGTTGGCGGAAGACATGTCTTGGTGGTTCCAGCAGAAATTTGATGGGCGGCGGCTCGCCGTACAAAAGGCCGATGGAAAATATTCCGGCATCAACAAACTCGGCCAAATTATTCCAATCGACTCCCGGTTGGCCGGGTCGCTAGACCTTGTGCAAGCGCAAGGTTTCCTGGCGGACGGGGAAATCACGGAATCCCATTTCCACATCTGGGACCTGCTCAGCGTGAACGACACCGACCTGCGCATCCAACCTTACGAAATCCGCTACGTACACCTTACCCAGCTCTTTCGCGGCGTCCACAACGCATTGCGAGTCTGCGAAACGGCCATGACGCTGAAAACTAAACGTGCCTTCGTGAAAGCGATGCACGACGCGAATGCCGAAGGCTTCGTTTGCAAAAACCGGTACGCCGCGTATGCGGGTGGCCGAGCAGGACAGCACTACAAATGTAAATTTGTCGCCACGGCATCCTTCATCGTTGGCCCGAAGCCTGAGAAAAAGGCGGGTGACGGCCATCGCTCCATCGCCGTGTATCTCTTGGACGCCAATCGACCGCGTTTCATGGGCACGGTGGGAGTGCCCGACCGTTATCCACTCCCGAGCGTGGAGCAGGTTGTGGAAGTGCGGTACCTCTACTGCCATCCCGGACCCGATGGAAAGCTCATTCAAGCGAAGTATTTCGGTAAGGTACGCGATGACATCGAGCACGCCGAATGCTGCGTAAGCCAGTTGAAACTTAAAGCTGCCGACAGCGAACCGACCGAATCTTGACAGCAGCTTGGATTTGGATCGCCGCGAGCATCAGCCCGGTGGAATCCTTCATGGATTCCACCGGATATGCTGGAACTACTTTTTCGGGCTGTTCGAACGGAAAAGGCCGATGATGCTGACCACCAGTTGAGCGAGGCTCACCAGCAGGAGAGTAATCGTCATGGGTGACGGCTCCTTCGTCCGTCACCTAGGGTTTGGTAGTCAAAAAACCTTGCACAATATCGGGATGGTGGTTCAAGACCTATCACGGCTCGAACAGCGAAGGCTGCTTTCCACTCGCCGCCGGCAATCCCTTGTCCCCCCAAAGCTCGCGGAATAGTTCGAGAGTTCCAGGCCCGTGGCCTGCGTAGTGGTTATTTGCAAAAGCTAGAATCATGATGCGGCGCTCGTGGACTTTCTTTAAGAGACCTACCCATTCGACAAGGTCACCTTGGCGGTCAACGATCACCTTGTCCCACGTTTTCGTCTTTTCCTCAATCCCTTTCCGGTCCCCTAACCAACGAACGTAAGTGAAATCAGCGGTAATCAGATCAAATTGGTCTTTCATCTCCCAGGGGCGCGGCATCCAGCTTTGGTCAATCAGTGCTAGGACGACGCCGTGTTCCCGCAAGATGTCGGCAAATTTAGGGACCAGCCAGTTCTTGTTGCGTATCTCGACAGCAAAGCTGTGACCTTTCGGAAGTTTCTTCAGGAACGGAATTAACCGCTCAAGAAAATCGTCGAGAGACTTGAACGAATACTTGTCGAACTTTCCAAATTGAAACAACAATGGGCCGAGCTTTTCGCCTAGAGCATCCATTGTCGTTAGAAAGACCTTGAATTCCTCATCGCAATCCTTGAGAACCCTCTTGTGTGTGATCTCCTGTGGTACTTTGGCCGCAAAAAGAAATCCCTCTGGGGTTTTGGCATTCCAGGAGCGCACCACGTTCACATTCGGGGTTGCATAGAAAGTTGAGTCAATCTCAACGGTGTCAAAATGTTGTGCGTAGTACCTGAGGTAGTCGGCGGGTCGCAAGCCCCTCGGATAGAACGACCCCGGCCATCCTGTGGCTGTGAACGATGACGTCCCGAGAATAATCGGCCGATATTTCATTGCGGAAAGTATACCGAACCCCTGTCGCATACGCCGCTGGGTCCCAATGGTAAGCAGGTTGCTTACCAAATCGGAACCAATACTGCGAGTCCCAAAGCAATCGGGACTGGCAATCACTTTTCCACAGGTCTTACGCAGCCCACTTGACAGCGATACGCACCCATGCAATTATGCTCACGTACCTCACGTGAGGATGGTGACTGCGATGCGAATCAAAATGCAAGACGTTCTAGACAGTGATAGTGGAATCTTGGCCGGCGCGATGAATGGACGGAAAGCACTCGCGAAATTGCTGGAACACGCAAGCCACGAACCGGACAAGCCCGAGCAACTATTCCTAGATTTTAGCGGCGTCCAAGTTGCCACAGCGAGTTTTTTGAGGGAGTCGGTGTTTGCGTTTCGCGATACCGTGCGACGGCGCCGATCCAATTTTTATCCGGTAATCGCCAATGCAGAATCAGCCGTCGAGGATGAGTTGAAAGTGCTAGTGCAATCGGACAACAGCGTCCTAATGCTCTGCTCTCTCGATCACAAGGGCAAACCCCATAAACCGCGCCTCGTGGGAAACCTTGATCCGAAGCAGCGCCTCACGTTCGATCTTGTGCAAAAAGGTGCCACCGACGCGGCGCAACTCATGCGTGAAAATGGAGACACTGAAAACATAAAACAAACTGCTTGGAACAACCGTCTCGCGGCTCTCACAAGCCTGGGATTAGTAGTCGAGTTGAGCGCCGGTCGGGCAAAAAGATATCGTCCGCTCTTTGAGGAGGCTTGAGTATGGGAATCGACTTCATAAGAAGGGCCGCACCCGGCTTCCGCAAGGGTCTTGATCGAATGCGAATCAAGCTTGCTACGCCGACTCTGTTTACGCAGCAACCGGAAGCGAAGCCGCCAGTCTATGCGGCACAGCTCCGGGATGATCGAACGGCTGCCTGTGGGGAAAAACTGGGAATCCGCCTTGACGGGCAGCACGTACATGCGCTGCGCGGTCTCGACCTGGTCGCGACCTTCAACAGTCCGACCTCGGAACTCAAGGAGGCGCTTCAAGCGTCGCACGGTGAAGCGTGCGGCGAGGTGCAAACAATCCATATCGTGGCCGGGGTCGTGGAGATCACCTTATGCTAACGCAACTGCCCAGCTTCCACGAGTCATCGCGTAATCTTCGCCACGAACGTCGTCTTTGGCACGATGGGGACCACCACACGCCTGCAATTGGGTGCACAAGCTGCCCGGATCGGGCGGTCTGTGGCGGCCTTCAACTTGCGAGTTCGCTATATGATTGTCTGGGCTTCTGCTGCCAGAACCCACGAGATTGCGATGTTGTCTGCAGAAACAAACCGGAACAATTTGCACAACGGGTGCGAGAAGTTGGCGGCTTCTTGTTCGACAACGTGCCCCGCAATGCAATCCTACCCACGCCGCACCTGCCGGCTCTGA
This sequence comes from Candidatus Acidiferrales bacterium, assembly GCA_035534055.1. GTDB lineage: Bacteria > Acidobacteriota > Terriglobia > Acidiferrales > UBA7541 > Palsa-295. The sequence goes on from DATLST010000253.1 coordinate 32,906, forward strand.
TACCCATTCTCTATCACGGGCATAAACGAGTGCTTCCCTTCAAGGCGGCGGCCGTGTGCCTGCCACTCTATGGTGTCATCCAACGCCACAATGGCGAGACGCGTTATGCAGACAAAAAAGAGCTAGCCAAAGGATTTAGTTTCGGCACGGATGTACGGGTCATTCTCACAGGCACAGCGAGCGACCCGCCGTTGGAGCGCTGGTGGTCGTTGGGACTACAGCGGCGTGAAAGGATCCGAGCTCTACGCCATCTTGGTGTCGCCCTCGTGACCACACCCAACTACAGCTTGTTCGTTGACCAACCGCGATGGGACGATCTGCACAGTCTGAAGCGGATCGCGATCGTACATGAGGAATTTCTGAGCGAAGGCATGCCAGCGGCATTGCACCTGAATGCGCGCACGGATAGAGACTGGGAACGTTGGACTGAGTACATTACGGCGCGCCCAGAAGTAACGCACATCGCCTTCGAGTTTGCGACCGGAGCGGGCTGGGCGCTTCGGACGCAGTGGCACTTGGAGAAACTTAGCCGATTGGCTGAAAAAGTCGGGAGGCCGCTGCACCTTGTGGTGCGTGGCGGGACTAAGTTCCTTCCTGCGCTCACAAGGGACTTTTCCGATGTCACATTGCTGGAATCTTCTGTCTTCATGAAAACGAAATCCCGGCAACGCGCCACGCTTTCTGTCCCTGGAAGAATAACCTGGCGTTCGTCGCCAACAAAGAAAACCAACACGCTAGATTTGCTGCTCTCGCAAAACTGGAGGGTCGTCGCCGAAGCTTACGCACCAATGCTTAACCAGAGACACCTTCATTTGCGACCATGCGGATGATACGGGCCAAACCGCTCACGTTCAGCGCGGTTGATGGATTGGGCTTTGCCGCAGCGACCGGCTCGCTCAATGCCGCGCAGAGGAGCGCACCGTATGCACCTCACAGCCTCGGCCCACTGCTCGAACTCATATACATCGCGGCGGACGGTCACCTGCCTCCTCCCCCGGACGGTGCTTGGACGGCACAGAATGGCGCGGATCCGATGATAGATGCGCTGAAGGATGGGCGTGAATCCTGGGTGGATACCGATAGGCATCGAACAGGTTTCGTCCGAGCCGTGCGTGCTGGCCCAAACGGTAACGCAGTGTTGACCAAGTTTTTGATGGAAGCAAAGAAAGCGGCAAGCGAGATCGCCCGATTACCCGGAACGACGCCAGGACAGCTAGTAGCAGCAATGGCGGAACTCGAGGACAACATTCACGAGCATTCAGATTCTCCCGGCACTGGCATTCTGGCTTTCCGCGCAGCACGAAGTGTTTTCGAGTTTGTTGCCGCCGATCGAGGCATTGGAGTTCTTAAGAGTTTAAGGCACTCCAGAAAATTTGTGACATTGCCAGATCATGGAAAAGCCCTCGAAGTGGCCGTTACCGATGGCACTTCACGATTTGAAAACGATGGCGGGCGTGGTCATGGATTTCGCCCGATTTTTCTTGGTCTCATGAATTTGTACGGATCATTACGATTCCGCTCGGGAGACTATGTTCTACTCATGGATGGAACTAGCCCCGGTCCAGCTACTGCGCAGGTTGCGCAGAAGCCGTTTATTGACGGTTTTTTTGCGAGCATTCGGTGTCACGCTGTTCCAACTTTCTGTGAAGAGGAATTGAAATGGTAGAACCGGATTTCCGTAGTTCGGTGCTATCCGCCCTGTCTTAAAGCTGTTAGGCTTCCGCACCATACCCATCGAAGACTCATTGCGAGCCTTCAGCTAGCCTCGATACCGATAGACACTCCATTGGCTTGATGAGCGACGCTTCTGTTCTGGGTAACGAGTCCAAGCGTGTTCGCATTTTTCTTTGCGTCGCCCCCTTAGACCGGAAGTGGACATCCTTGACTTTTCGCCTTTTGTTCGCCTACCATCTTATCAGCATTCAGGGGCCGCAGGCACGTCATCATGAGCTTACCCATCGCAGTACCCAAGACGGAACAACCCACGACTCGAAACCTTTGGGTCCTGCCCGAACGCTCGCTCACGGTCTTGTACGGCTGCCCCGAAATCCAGCGCCTCTCGCACTACTTTCTTCCGAGGATTTTGCTCAACCAGAAACGGGTTTTGTATTTGGACGGTGCCAACCAAATCAGTCCGCTCCTGATAGCCCGCTTTGCCAGAGAACGCGGCCTCGAACCGTCCGAGTTCAACGGGTTCATTCGAATCGCACGGGCGTTTACCTGTTTTCAACTGACGGAACTCATACGGCGTGTCCCGAAAGTGCTTGCGACGTTCTCCGCCGACGTGCTGATCGTTACAGCGTTGCCGGATTTGTTTTTTGATGAGGATGTTCAGGACCGCCCGGCCCGCGCTTCCTTTGAACATGCGCTGGAAGGGTTGCGGGAGCTTGCGCCCCTTCCGCTGTCCGTTGCCGTTTTTTCCGATGCCACTTCGTTCAAAACAAAACGACGCGATTTCTTTAAGAAACTCAGCAACCAAGCAGACCATGTCCTGAAAGTCGAACCCGGTCCCGAAAATAAACTCTGCTTCACCCGCGAGAAAAATACACCGCTCCTATTTGTCTGAATGAAAAGTTCGAGGTGCGCTATGGGCAGGACCGTCCCTACATTCGTCCAATTGATTCAACAGGCCGCGGAGCGCTGGAAAAAATTCCGGCGCGCTCTGCGGCGCGAAGACCACGAGCATTTCGATCGTCTCTTCGTCCGTGTGCGTTACTACACGCAGGCCGCCACGTATCAGTGTCACGACAACCCAATGGAAGCCATCCTGCTTTCCATCGCCCTCGACCAGGAAAAACGGCTCTACGCCGTGGAGAAAGTTCTCCAGAACGCGGGGGTGCTTTGTGAAATTGCGACAAGGATGGATTCTCGACCTCTACCCGAACCAACACGGGATGACGCTGTGGCTGATCGACCGGAACCAGTCCCACTACCGTTTGATTGACTCGTTCGCGCCGGCATTCTACGTCTCGGGAGACCACGAAAGACTCGTCCAGTTACGGGACAGCGCCCGACAAAAAACCACGGAGCTGCGGACCCAGTTTACGGAACGCACCGACCTGTGGCTGAATGCGCCGCGCCCGGTCCTCGAAGTCTCCGTTCTTTGCCCGACCAATTTCATGGGTTGGGGACGATGGGTCCACAAGCTCGACTCCCGATTGCAGCTCTACAACAGCGACCTTATGGTGGCCTCGCTCTATTGCTGGGAGAAACGGATCTTTCCGCTGGCGTACGTCGAAGTCGAGGCGGACGAAGAAGGCAGAATCCACAGTATCGAGTGCCGCGATGACGAATGGACACTCGACTATGAAATGCCGCCTCTCAAGATCATGCAGATTCGACTTGCCGGGCTGTCGCGCATCGATCCCACGCACGGCCGGCGCGCGGCGCTCGAAATCGAAATGGATGGAACCTGCTGGGAACTCGACGAAGCAGGCGAACCTCCCGCGCTTGGATTTGCGCGCTTAGTTAAGCGCGAGGACCCTGACGTGATTCTTTCCGAGTGGGGCGACTCCACGATCCTGCCGCTGCTGCGCCAGCAAGCGGAACGGTTGAAGTTTTCGTTGCCGCTCAATCGCGACGAGACCGCGTCCGTTCAGCAATCGAACGGACGCAGCTACACGAGCTACGGAAGAATCCTCTTCAAAGCGAGCGCGACAACTCTCTTTGGCCGCATCCATGTGGACAAGCAGAATTCGTTTATTTCGGAGAAGTGCGATTTCGCGGGACTCTGGGAATTGGCCCGCGTCACCAAACTGCCGATTCAATACGCGGCCCGAACAACGACGGGCACGGGCATTTCGTACATGCAAATGGAACTGGCACACCGCGACGGGGTGTTGATACCGGAGCAGAAGGCCGAGCCGGAAGACCCAAAACAACCAGATGAACTACTGGCCGCAGATCGGGGCGGATTAGTTTTTGTGCCCAAGCTAGGCTTCACGGCGAATGTCGCAGAACTAGATTTTGTCAGCCAATTCCCAAGCATCATGTCTCGTTTCAATATCTCGCCCGAGACCGTCAACTGCCCGTGCTGTCCCGAGGCTCCGCGGATTCCCGAGCTGGGTTATCGCATCTGCGAGAGGAGGCGTGGCATCACCAGCCGTGTCGTCGAACGGCTGATCGCCAAGCGCACCGAACTCAAGACATTACAGAAAGCGTCGCTGCCGGAAATCGCTCTGCGATTCAAGTTGCAGCGCGACTCATTGAAATGGCTCCTCGTGTGCTGCTTTGGCTACACGGGTTACAAGAATGCTCGTTTCGGAAAAATCGAAGCCCACGAAGCGATCAATGCCGTCGCGCGAGAAACCCTTCTCGTCGCGAAAGAGATTGCGGAAAACGATGGGTTTCAACTAATCCATGCTTTGGTGGACTCCCTGTACGTCTGGAAAGAAGGGGCAACACGGGAAGACTTCGAGCGGTTGGCTAGCGAAATCGAAACAAGAACGCGGCTCCCTCTCGCGATTGAGTCCGTATATCGCTACGTTGTATTTCTACCCTCAAAGCGATATGCAGACGTGCCCGTGCCGAACCGTTTCTTTGCCGTGGGAGAAGACGGCGAACTAAAAGTACGCGGACTGGAATGCCGACGCCATGACACCCCTCCACTGCTGAAACGGATGCAGCACGAGGTCCTGGCGATCCTCGCGGAAGCACACGACTTTGAATCGTACGTTCACAAGATCGATGCCGCACGCATAGTCCTGGCCGACTACCAAGAGCGTCTTGTCAGCGGAGACGTGGATATTCGGGAACTCATCGTTAGCAAACGCATCACGCGGGAGCCACGCGACTACCAGAAAGCTGGCGTCACCGCGATTGCGGCGCAGCAACTCTTCGGCAACGGCGTAAAACTTCGGCCCGGCCAAATCGTCGAATACATCATCACCGACAGCGAGTCCTCCGTACCGAATGATCGCGTTCGTGCTTTTGCTTTATGGGAAGGCTGGTTCGGCTATGACCGGAAGAAATATGCCGCGATGCTGCAGGAAGCATTTGAACCGTTTGTCCTATGCCTCCCAAAGACTGCGGAAGAGAATCTTTTGAATGATTCGCTTTCCGAAGAGGAGCTGAAACGTTTTCCCCTCTTTGCTGCTTTGGCGCTTCTTCGCCCTTAAAAGTTTGATTCGTTCTTGTAGGCCCCCATCCACACCGGTCTCCGCGGATTTACAAAACCACAATTCTCTTCGGTAGGTTCCCACCGGAACCGTCTTTTTTCCTCAATGCCCTTCCTGCGAGAAGACTGCGCCTAGACCGCCCGCTTCTCCTGTCAAGGGCTTTCGCTTCGCTCCAGTGAACGCGAACCCCACGCGCCCTTGACAGCGCGGGCGGCTAGTCGGCGGGGACCTCTCAGGAAGGGCATTTGTTTTCTATGCACCGCTCCGCGTTGCCTTGAAAGCAAAAATTAAAACCCTTCAAAGGAGTACTTCTCATGCAGCAAGCCAGACAACAACCCTTGTTTTCACTTGGCCAACTCGTTGCCACACCCGGCGCGTTGGCCGCTCTCGAAAAAGCAGGACAAACCCCGCTGGAGTTCCTAGCTCGCCACGTTCGCGGCGATTGGGGCGGATTGACCGAGGAAGACCGCAAGGAAAACCAACTCAGTCTCGAACGCGGATTCCGGCTCCTGAGCAGCTACCGCACCAATGCAGGCGACACCAAATTGTGGGTCATCACCGAAGCCGACCGCAGTGCGACCACGATTCTTTTACCCAGAGAGTATTAAGAATTAACAAAAATCAAAAAAGGAGAAAGAGAAATGAACACGAAAGAAGCAGTGAAATCCTTGCAAGAGTACGTGAACGTTCCCCTTGCGGAATTGGTTGAATCCTCGACCAACCCGCGCAAGACGTTCGATGAGGAAAGACTGGAGGAACTGGCCGAAAGCATCCGCAGCAAAGGCGTCCTTTCGCCGCTCCTCGCTCGGAAAGTGAACGGGCATTTCGAAATCGTCTTTGGGGCAATGCGTTATCGCGCTGCGCAGCGAGCGGGCTTGCGGGAAGTCCCGGTCCGTATCGCGGCCCTCACCGACGCGGAGGCGCTCGAAACGCAAATCGTGGAAAACCTCCTACGAAGTGACGTGCATCCGTTCGAGGAGGCGCGAGGGTTTCGCGCCTTGCTCGAACGCGACGGAGGCGGTTACACCATCGAGAAGATAGCAGCCAAGACGGGCAAGAAAGCCCCCTACATCGCCAAACAGCTCCGGCTCTTGGACCTCATTCCACCCGTGGTCGATGCCTTCACTGCCGGACACATCGGCATCGAACACGCGTTGCTGATTGCCAAGCTCGCAGCGGACGTGCAGGAGAAAGCGTTTGCGCACTGCTTTGATAGCTACTACGCCGCGAACGACACCGCGCGGAGCCTCGTACCCGTCAGCCGCTTGCAGGCGTGGATAGCACAGAACATCTACCTAAGTCTCAAATCCATTCCGTTTTCGAAAGACGATGAAACCCTTGTGCCGGAAGCGGGAAGTTGCGCCAACTGCCCGAAGCGGACCGGCTTTAACAGGTTGCTCTTCTCCGAAGTCCGCGAGGATTCCGATTCGTGTGCCGATGCCGCGTGTTTCAATCGCAAGCTCGACGCGCACATCGTACAGCGCGTTTCGCAAATACCGAATCTCGTGCAGATTTCGGAGAACTACGACGCGACGGGCGAATCACCCATTCTGCCGCGCCGCAACTACGTCGAGGTCGGGACCCGCAAAGGCAAGAAAGGCAGGGACGCACGGCCCGAAGAAAAACTCTGCGCACACTTGACCCCGGCTATTCACACGGACGGCATGAGCAAGGGCCGTCTCTTGAAAATCTGCGCGGACCCAAACTGCAAGATTCACTTTGGCGACAGGCAACAGGAAGAAAAACAGCGGCTTCAATGGAAGGCGGAAAAAACGGCTGCCAACCGGAAGGCGAAAGAAACACTCGCCTTCCGGTACCGCCTTCTGGCCGACGTGCTCAAGCGGGTAAAGCCGCGATTCGGAACCGAGGAGCTACGCATGGTGGCGCAGTTTATATTGCGCTCGCTATCGCACGAACTGGCCTGCCGCCTTGCCAAACGCCACAGCTTGCAAAACGCAAAAGACGCGCACGATTGGGAAATGGCCGAGAAAGCGCGAACGCTTTACAAAAAGGCAGATGCGGCGGCGCTGGCCGTTCTCATTTTCGAGGCCATGCTCACCAGCCCTGCTGGAAACGCGTCCGTAAACAAGGACGATGACCCACTCGCAGACGCAGCGAGCCTCTACAAGGTTGACGCGAAGGCACTGCGCATTGCCGTTGCCAAGGCCGAGAAAGAGAAGGCACAGAAAAAGAACAAAGCGACCGGCAGGAAGGAGAAAACCGCGCCCAAATCAAAGACCGATCGCCATTAGCGCAACCGCAAAACCGAACTCTTCCGCACTTTCCAAAATCCTGCTTCAAGGAAGTCCCTCGGTTGCGAGCACAACTCAGGGTCGAGCGCTCCGGGCAGTTCTCGCCAGCCACGGGCGCTGTCAGTACCGACGTAATGTCCTGCTTTCCGCGCGAAATCGATCCGCTTAGTCCACGCCGTGAAGTTTGATTTTCCCTTTACCTCTTCCCCTCGACTCTCGACGACCCTTTTCATACATCTCGCCCTCTCCGTTTGCCGGCGCCCGCGAGGCCATCACAACATTGCGATGCCACCGCGCGTTCCTCGTCCGCAGTCCACCAGCAGGCGATGCGAGAGCGAGTGTCCCGTGTGGATTGTGCTTCCCGTTTCCCATAAACGAGGTCAACTCATTTCATTTTTCGCCTCCATTCCACCCTTTTCATTGGGCACGGCTTCGGGGGAATTCCTGCGCCCTGCGGCTTCGTGTCTTCTGCTTTTCCGTTTCCTCCCAAAAACTCTTCGCGAACAACGGCGAAGACTGTTTGTGCCCCTCCCGAAATGCAGCCCCTCGCCTTGGGAGCAGACCCCTCTCGCGTTCGAGTGCCCCAATTACAAGGGCCAAAGGAGACTCAACAAATGTACGAAAATCGCGTGGAACTCATTGGTTTTTTAGGTAAAAGCCCAGAACGCAAATCCACAAAGAAGACGGGACGGACACTCGCCATCCTCTCGCTCGCCACCAAGACCTGGTGGAAGGACAAGGACGAGCAACCGCAGGAAAAAACCGAGTGGCATCGCATCATCGTTTGGAATGGCCTTGCGGAATATGCGGCGGACAAACTGAAAAAGGGCGACCACCTGTATGTCGCGGGGACTCTCGTGAGCAACGTCTACGAGAAGGAGGTTGGCAAAGGAAAAAGCAAATCCAAAGTGCAGGTCACGGCGTGGCAAATCAAGGCGTTTTCGATTCGCAAGCTGGACCGCAAGGAAGCGGTACCGACAGCGCCCTCGAAGGCTGAGGCACAGCCGGAGGAGGCCCCCTTCTAAATCTCGAAACCGAGAAAAGCTCCGGCTTTTGCCGGAGCTTTTTCTTGCGTCGACCGACGGATTCGCCGCGTAAATCGTTGAACATGGTCGAGAGATTGGGCGAGGAGACTGAGACGCTCGCCGCGTGTCTGGCTCGTTCGTGCTTAACGGCGATTGCGTCGAGTTGCTATCGCACATGGCTCCAGGCG
>DATLST010000254.1:0-10171 GCA_035534055.1 Candidatus Acidiferrales bacterium
CGTTGAAGGTCGATTGGATGTTCAGCTTTGCGTGCGCCGCCTACAACCTGGTGCGCATGCGAAATCTGATGGCCGCCGCAGTTCGAGCGCAGTAAGTCCGGGCCATAGTGTCTCTGCATAGTGCTGAAACGCCCACCTGGGACGCTCGGCAGCGCGAAAAACCACTCCACAAACGCCCAGCACTCGGAAATGACGCAAACGGGACCAGAAATTGCTCGCCCCGCCCAATTTTTCAGCAGCCTGCTAGACCTGGAGAGGGAGGATTTTGCCGTGAAGAAAAAGAGAATCGCTGTGGAGCAAATTGTGGCCATTCTGAAGCAAACGGAGCTGGGCATTAGTACGCGATTCTGGGAAAAGAATGGGCCAAATAGCTGGCCCCGCCATTCGTACAGTTGCTCTTGGTTTTTGCGTGTGGCGTCTGCAGTAACACTTTCTCCGCGACAGGCCACTAGCTTCGGATCTACGGTCATCGGTTCTCCTTGTTTGAGTCTGCTCTGCGATGACCGTTTACGCAGACCTTTTTACACCCTCCTGGAAACCGACCGAGACCAGGCACCGCGCCAGTCCCTTACCCGACAACGCCCTTTCGCCTGGCTCTATAACTTCCGTCGACTGGTCAGCCGCTGGGAACATCAGGAAGCCAATTTCCTCGGCGTGCTTCAACTCGGCTGCTTCGTTATTCTCGCGAGACATTTATGAGACCACTTGTAGCAAGTGTGAGGCACCTTAGAATGCTCTCGGAAGAACTAGGACGATTCTCTTCAGCCCTGCGGCTTAATCTTTTCCGTGTCCTTCGGCCAGTGGGCCTTGAAGCGGGAGTCCTGAATCGGTGCGTTCTTCATGACATTCGAGTATCGTACAATCGAATAGTCGCCCGACCCGGTCTCAATAAATTGCTGTTGCAAGGGCAGCCAGGTGGTTGTATCGAACCAGATAAGGATTTTGGAGAACTGATTTTTCACTTCCGGTGATTTGGGAATGAGCTGCAGTTCTACGGATTTCTTGTCGCCAAGGGTAGGCTCTCCGATTAGGGTGAGCTGATAACCCTTCCGAAGCTCCGAGCCGGGGGAGCCGAATCCGAGGAGCATGAATTCGTCCACGAGCGTGCGATTTTTTCCAAGATTGTATTCTTCCACGCGTTTCAATCCGGGCGTATACACATAGAGGCTTCCTCCAGTCTTGAGGATTGTCCGGGCATCGGGCGGGTTCATCTGGAGGAGCATCTTATCGCCGTGCACCAGAATGGTGCCCGTGTTAGTGGAGTGATCGTCCACAACCACAGTGACTTTGGTGCGCTCTACGTTGGCCGAAAGACCGTGGAAATTGCTGGCATGACTATTCAGTTCACTCAGAATGCTTTCTAGCGTCAACGAACCATGATTCTGCTCTTTCCCAACCCGCCCATAAGTACACGCTACGCCCAAGACTATGTACACGGCGAATAGCGTCGCCGCTTTTCTTGTGATCAAAATGTTCCCCCACGGAGATTATGCCCGGCGAGTCGGCTTAATAATAGCACAGCAAATAGGACGCTCTCGAGGAGCGCAGGGTTCCAGTATGCCGCCCCAGAAATACATCGCACGGCTCTGAAAGGAAGTAGTATTCCCGTAAGCAATTTTGAACCAACGGTTTAGATCAAGACGAGCAATGCGCGTGAGAAATAGAGTCGGCGAACGCGTTCATGACTTCGAGGCGCCCACGGGTTGCGGCTCCGCGACGGACGCGACTGCCTCGTGGGCGGATACGGACTCTGGCGCTGCCTCTTCCCAGTCGCAACTTTCACGCAGGCAAGCGCGAAAGTTTCCTTGCTTGGTGTGTTTTTCGACTACAAACGGTGCGCTGCACTTTGGACAAGGCTCCGGGAGCGGTTCGTGCGGCGTGGTAAAGTCGCAATCCGGATAACGGCTGCAGCCGTAGAAGATGCGGGCGCGCCCGCGGCCCTTGGCGGAGCCGCGGCGGACAAATTCTCCTTCACCGCATTTCGGGCACTTGATGCCGAGCGTGATCGGCCGCGTGTACTTGCACTTCGGATAGTTCTGGCAGCCGATGAAATCGCCGAAGCGCCCCGCGCGGCGCAGGAGTTCGCCTCCGCATGTAGAGCACTTTTCGCCGATGGGGACATCAGGGGCCTTGGCCTTCTTTGTGCCGCTCACTAGACGCCGTGTGGTTTTGCAGTCCGGATATCCCGAGCAGGCCAGAAACGCGCCGAAGCGTCCGCGCTTCATGATCATTTCCTTGCCGCAGTTATCGCAGTATTGAACGGTCTCCACACCTTCAACCTCTTCGCTACCGGTGTCGGAGAGGTCGCGGATGAAATCGCACTCGGGGTAACGCGAGCAACCGAGAAAGAATCCATGGCGGCTGATACGTTCGAGCAGCTCTCCCTGGCCGCACTTTTCGCACTTCTCGCCGGTGGGAATTCCGATCTTGTAGGACTCCATCTTGCTTGCGGCCTTACCTAAGTCGTCCTCGAAGCGGCCCCAGAATTCTTTTACCGATTTCTTCCAGGGCAGCTTGCCTTCTTCGATTTCGTCGAGCTCGTCCTCAAGACGCGCCGTGAATCCCACATCAAAGACGTCCCCGAAACTCTTCACGAGCAGATCACTGACCTTTTCTCCTAGGAGCGTGGTGGTAAAGCGTCCCTGATTCTTGTTGACGTATTCGCGTTCGACGATCGTCGAGATGATCGTGGCGTAAGTCGACGGGCGACCGATGCCTTTTTCTTCCAGATCTTTAACGAGCGTAGCTTCCGTGTAACGCGGAGGCGGCTCGGTGAAGTGCTGCTCGGGCCGGATGGCTTCAAGGCGCAACTGTTCACCTTCGCTGACGCGCGGGAGGGTGCGCGCATCGGCGTCGCCTTCATCTTCCTTCTCTTCCTCTTCTTTCACGGCCTGGTAAGCGGCAAGGTAGCCATCGAATTTGATCACCGACCCGCTGGCGCGAAAGATGTAGTCGTTTGCGGAGATGTCGACGGTTGTCTGGTCGAACACGGCCGGAACCATCTGCGAAGCAACAAAGCGCTGCCAGATCATCTGGTAAAGGCGGAACATGTCGTCGGGAAGATAGGCTTTCACGCTTTCTGGCGTGCGCGCTACGTCCGTGGGACGGACGGCTTCATGCGCTTCCTGCGCGTCCTTCTTCGACTTGAAGAAGTTGGGTTTGTTGGGCAGATATTTTTCACCGTAGCTCGATCCGATATGCTCACGAACCTGCGCGAGCGCGTCGCTCGATACGTGGACGGAATCGGTGCGCATATAGGTGATCAGCGCAACCGAACCTTCCGCTCCAAGCTCGACGCCTTCATAGAGCCGCTGCGCGAGCATCATGGTTCGTTTAGCGGTGTAGCGCAGCCGGTTGTAACCGGCCTGCTGCAGCTTCGATGTAGTAAAAGGAGGGGGAGCGAAACGACGTTTCTCTTTTTGGACCACGCTGGCAACCTGCCAGCCGGCACGGTCGAGATCGGCGAGGATGCGCTGAGATTCAGCCTCGTTCGGGATTTCGATCTCTTTCCCCTTGTATTTAGTCAGTTTGGCTTCGAATGAGGGGGCTTCACTGGCTTCCAGAAGCGCGTGGATGCTCCAATATTCCTGGGGGACAAAGGCGCGGATTTCGCGTTCGCGTTCGACAATTAGCCGGAGAGCCACAGTCTGAACGCGGCCGGCGGAAAGGCCGCGGCGGACCTTATCCCACAGCAACGGCGAAACCTTGTAGCCGACCAGGCGATCGAGAACGCGACGTGCCTGCTGTGCGTCAACCAAGTGTTCGTCAATGACGCCCGGCTTCTCAAAAGCGGCACGGATAGCCTTTTGTGTGATTTCATGGAACATAACACGGTAGAATTTGCCGCGATCGGACTTTTTCCTGGAGAGCGCCTCCAAAAGATGTGCGGAGATAGCCTCGCCTTCGCGATCCGGGTCGGTGGCGAGATAGACATTTTCCGCCGACTCGGCGGCTTTTCGGAGCTCGCTGACGACCTTAAATTTGCTCGGGATCACTTCATAGGTGGGCTCGAATTCTTCCTCGGGCGTCGCGGCGGTCGTCTTTACCGGCTTCTTCTCGGTAGCTTTATCTCCGGCAGCCGTTTTTTTCTTCGTTTTGCGCTTGGTCTTGTGCTTGCCGTTTCCATCTGCGTCCGCAGGTAGGAGGATACCGATGGTCTTTTTCGGCAGGTCCATCACGTGACCATAGGAGGCCTTTACACTGTAATTCCGGCCGAGATACTTATTGATGGTTTTGGCCTTAGCCGGAGATTCAACGATTACGAGAGATCGCGCCATGCTTTCCTTAGTTCCTTGTGGAACGGCTTTATCTGTCCTAACACTTAAATAGATGCTCTCTTCCCCTCGCGAGAAGCTAATACATCCTAACCTGCTGTTGGGCGGATGATTACAACAGGACTTTTAGGAATTGCTTGCCAGGTAACTGGCGTATCACGCCTTTGAGCTCCAAGTCAAATAGAGCGGAAAGGACTTCGGAGGAGCTTAGGCCCGAGAGTTCCACCAACTCATCGACGTGCCGGGCCTGGTCAACGGTCAGAAGGCTATAGAGTGGGCGTTCGGCAGGCGCCAGACTTTCCTGGATCAGCGAGTTGCGTTCTTCGGGCGAAGCCGACTCCACGGGCATCAATTCGGCGCGAACCGGGGTGGGTAGTTCTTCGACAACGTCGTCCCAGTTGGTCACCAGCTTAGCCCCTTGCTTGATAAGCTGATGCGGGCCAAAGCTAGCTGGCTGCGTGGCATGGCCTGGCACGCCGTAGACCTCGCGGCCAAATTCCATGGCGAGCCGCGCGGTAATTAAAGAGCCGGAGTACTGCGCGCCTTCGACCACCACCACTCCCAGTGCCATGCCGGCAATCAAGCGATTGCGAATCGGGAAATTTTGAGGGGCCGGGAACGTGCCCATGGGAAATTCAGAGATAATTGCGCCGCGCTGCTCCATCTCCACGAAAATTTTCTTGTTCTCCTTGGGGTAAACCACGTCGATGCCACAACCAAGAACGCCTATGGTAGTGCCTCGCACTGAGCTGAGGGCTCCATGATGCGCGCTTGCGTCAATACCGCGGGCCAAGCCGCTTAGGATTACCAGCCCGCGATCGGCCAAGTCCCGCGCGAGTTTTTCAGCCATTTGATTTCCGTATGGCGTGGGGCGTCGCGCGCCGACGATGGCAATGAGGTGGCGATTCAGAAGCCCAGTGTCCCCGCGAACATAGAGAAGCGGCGGGGGATCGTAAATCTCGCGCAGGCGAGACGGATAATCCGGATCGTCCCAGGTAAGGAGACTGCAACCCGCCGCCTGAGCCTGGGCCAGCTCTTTTGCGGCGGTGCTTATTGACTGACGCGAATGAATGGCCTGCGCCACCGCTGCCGGAAGCCGCTGAGCCTCCAGAGCCGTAAGCGAGGCGGCAAAGACGGCGTCAGGGCTCCCAAATTCTGCGAGTAATTTCCCCGCCATGCGCACGCCCAAGCCGGGTGTCAGCGCAAGTGCAAGCCATCCCAAGTAGCGGTCGGATTCCATGGAAAGAGGATCTGAGGCTGCGAAGGCTTACACCTGGGCGTCCCGCTGTCAAGATAGTGGATTTACGGATAGCTGAAGCCGCCGTGGTATCCCGCGCATCTCATTTACATTCAGGCTGAGGAGGAGTAGGAAACGTGATACAACCTTCAGGAAGACTGAAGGCGGATGAATCTATTTCGACCGCAGCCTACCCGCGGTAATCCGGCTTACGGGCCTGTAGAGGAGAGGAAATGGCGATTGCCACAATCAATCCAGCAACTGGGGAAGTTCTGAAAACCTTTGAGGCCCACTCGGACGCGCAGATCGAGGAGAAGCTCCAACGCGCCGCGGATGCGTTCTCGAGGTACAGGAAGACATCCTATGCGGAACGTGCCAAATGGATGGCCAAGGCCGGAGACATCCTGGAAAGCGAGAAGGAAGCCTTTGGGCGGATGATGACCACGGAAATGGGCAAAACGTTCCGATCTGCCATCGATGAAGCAGTCAAGTGCGCCTGGGTATGCCGTCATTATGCCGAGCACGCCGAACGGCTTCTGGCGGATGAGATGGTTGCCACGGATGCCAAGAAAAGTTACGTCCACTATCAACCCCTGGGACCTGTGCTTGCCGTGATGCCCTGGAATTATCCGTTCTGGCAGGTGATCCGAGCTGCGGCGCCGGCGCTAATGGCGGGCAACGTGATGCTCCTCAAGCATGCCTCGAACGTTCCGCAATGCGCGCTGCTGATCGAGGAGCTTTACCGCAAAGCAGGTTTTCCAGAAGGGGTTTTTCAGACGTTATTGATCGGGGCCGGAAAGGTGGACGCGATCCTGAACGATCCTCGCGTTTTTGCAGCCACACTCACCGGCAGCGAAGGCGCCGGCGTACAGGTGGGAATGGGGGCGGCTAAGAGAATCAAGAAGGTGGTGCTCGAATTGGGCGGCAGCGACCCATTCATCGTGATGCCGAGCGCCAAGCTCGATGAAGCGGTGGCTACGGCGGTGAAGGCCCGGATTCTTAACAACGGGCAATCCTGTATCAATGCGAAGCGGTTTATCGTCGCGGAGCCCATTGCGGACGAGTTCCAGAAAAGATTCGTGAAAGCCATGGAAGGGCTCAAAGTGGGCGACCCATTCGATGAAAGAACGGATGTCGGCCCACTATCGACGGAAAGCGCCGTGAAAGACATTGAAGACCAGGTGCAAAGGTCGCTTGAAACCGGCGCGCGACTCCTTACGGGGGGTAAGAAACTCGACGGTCCGGGCTTCTTTTATGCCCCCACGGTGATGACGGACAACCCGAAAAATTCACCAGGGTACTGCGAGGAGTTTTTTGGACCCGTGGCTAATCTGTTCCGCGCGAAGGATATCGACGACGCTATTCGTATTGCCAACGACACCCGGTTTGGCCTGGGAGCCAGCGTGTGGACGAACGACGAAAGCGAGCGTGGCCGTCTGATCAATGATATCGAGTCGGGGATGGTGTTCGTAAATCGCATGGTTGCTTCCGATCCGCGGCTTCCCTTCGGCGGGGTGAAGTGGTCGGGCTACGGCCGCGAACTCGGGGTGCACGGCATCCGCGAGTTCACGGATATTAAGACAGTGTGGATACAATAGTGATCCCCCCGGTTCACGTGACGTAAAGCGACAACTCCCGAACTTCCTTGGGAGCCTGCGCGATTTTCAGAGGACTCGGCAGAGGTGCTACGGCTGGTCAGCGGGATGGCTGCGCCTCCGTAGGTTTGGTGATCCGTGAAGGGTCCGCACCGACGCGGTTAGAGAGTTGGTTTTTGCCAGCCGCCACGAGCTTGAAATCATAGTGGACGCCCGGCAGATCGGGAAACGGAGAGGCGGGATCGCCGCTCGTGATCTTAACCACCAGCGAGTCGGTAACGCCAAAGACGGTATCCGAACCGACATGCTCGTCGTCGTTGGGATAGAGGGCGGTTACAAGTTCCCTGTAACCGGGCGCGCCGATCAGGAAGTGAATATGCGACGGGCGCAGGCCATGCCGTTTTTGAGCGCGGACGAGGCTGCCGACGGGACCATCCATGGGGATGGAGTATCCCTGAGGCCGCACGGAGCGGAAATAGTAGCGCCCTTCGGGATCCGTGTAGCACCAACCGCGCAGGTCCATCTCGCCGGGGTCGAGCCTCTGCATGTCGTAATCGCCATGTTCATCGGTCTGCCAAATCTGCATGGTGGCGCGAGGAATTCCGCGTCCGCTTGAGTCTATTACGCGGCCGTAAACGGCGATTTCCTGGCCGTGTGTTCGCGTGGCGATCGACTGGCCTGGTTCGAAAGGCGGCGAATTTTCGCGGTAATATGGACCGAGTACGCTCGCATCGGTGTGGGATTCAGCGGCAGTCTTTTCGTTCAACAAGTTAACCAGGCTGCTCAAGCCCAGCACATCGGAGAGCAATACGCATTCCTGGCGGTACGATGTGCATTTCTGGCCCACGGCGGTAAGGAAGCGAATGCCTTCGAGCCACTCCTGCGGCGTGAGGGCAATCTCGCGCGCAAACGCGTGCAGGTGACGTACGGCTGCGGCCATAATTTCCTTGAGACGCGGATCAAGGGTAGAGGCCATTTGATCGAGGACCGCATCCGTGATTGTGTTCTCATCGATCGCACGCATGTAGAATTCCTCCTCGATTCGAAAAGCGAGATTCCGGGCATGCCGTGCTTCGTCCTGTTTTTACAGGCACCCGACGCCGGGCAAACTAGCTCCCAACCGTACCCTTCGCGAGTTCCTGGCGCACGAGCCGTGCGCCGTCCACCATCGCCTTCATCTTTCCGAAAGCGATGTCGCGTTGCAGGTACTTGAGCCCGCAATCTGGCGCTACGATAACACGATCTGGACTTGCAAAGGGAAGGGCGCGGCGGATCCGGGCGGCGACGACCTCCTGTGTTTCGATCTCTTCGGTTGAGAGGTCGAGCACGCCTACGATGATGGTCTTTTCAGAAAGCTTTTGGAACACGGAGCAGTCGAGCGAGGATTGCGCCGTCTCGACCGAGATTTGATCGACTCGGCATGAGGCCAGCTCTGGCAAGAACGAATATCCGGAAGGGCGCTGATGGACGACTGCTGCGTAGCCAAAGCACAGATGCACTGCGGTGGTGCCGGTTACTCCGTCGAGAGCGCGGTTTAGAGCCGCAACACCGAATTGCCGTGCCTTATCGGGGCGAGCCTGCATGTACGGTTCATCGATCTGAACCACGTCGGCTCCCGCGTCGAAAAGATCCTTGATCTCCTCATTCACGGCTGCCGCATAACCGAGACACAGGGCTTCCTCGCTGCGATAGTAGTCGTTCTGCGCCTGCTGAGACATGGTAAACGGCCCTGGTACGGCGATCTTCACCCTGTGGCGTGTATTGGTGCGCAGAAACTGGAGATCACGCACCTGCACCGGGTGCTTACGGCGAATCTCGCCCACCACACGCGGCACCGAAACCGATTGGCCGCTCCGGCTGATGATCGTGCCGGTATTTTCGAGGTCAAGACCCTCGAGGGCGGTGGCAAAGCGGTTTGAATAGCTCTCGCGGCGGATTTCGCCGTCGGTGAGAATGTCGAGCCCTGCTCTTTCCTGATCGCGGATGGCCAGCAGTGTTGCATCGTCCTGCGCCTGCTCGAGCCATTCCGGTGCAACGCGCCACAAGTCGCTCGCGCGAATTCTCGGCGGCATGCGGCCGCCGAGTTTTTGCCGGTCGATTAGCCAGTCCGGCTGCGGATAAGAGCCGACCAGTGAAGTGGGGAGCAGAATGGAAGGCATGGGACACTTTCGAGATGCTTTGCCGATAGGGCGCTTTCAAGCAATTCTGTCAGGCGCGCGCAACGCAAATTGTTTCGTGGGGGGCGAGCATAGCACGCGAGAGGCCCGCGCGAATATGCTATATTTGGTTGGATTCAGCCAGAAAAAGGTGCGCCAGTGAAGAGGTTGCGCGTTTCCATTGTGGAGTTTCTGAACACGACCCCGCTGGTATGGGGATTTACGGAAGGACCGCTGAAGAACAAGTACGACCTGTCGTTCACGGTACCCTCGCAGTGCGCCGAGGCGTTGCGTCGCGGCGAGGTTGACGTCGCGATTATACCGGCCATCGAATACCAGCGCATGGACGGAATGATCGCCTTGCCCGGAATGGCCGTGGCGGCAAAGGGTGAGGTGCGGAGCCTGCTGATCGTTTCCAAAAAGCCCATTGAGAAGGCCAAGCGGATCGCGCTCGATACCAGTTCGCGTTCAACTGTGGCGTTGGTACGGATGCTGGCGCCTGGCTACTGGAACATTTCTCCGGAATTTGTGGACGCTGCCCCGAATCCCACCGAAATGCTGCAACAGGCGGATGCGGCGCTCATCATCGGCGATCCGGCGCTGCGGATTGCCATCAAGATGGACGCGCTTTCTGGGATATCGCCGAAAGGCCGGCAATGCTGCCAAGGCAATCCGGACGTCATGCCCGTGCCGGGCTTCGACACACTGTTTGTCTACGACGTGGCGTATCAGTGGCGCGAAATGACGGGAAAGCCCTGTGTGCTGGCAATATGGGCGGGACGGCGTGAGGAAATTACGCCCGAAGTAGTCGCTGACTTTCAAGCATCGAAGCGGTACGGCATAGCGCACGTTCGCCAAATCGCCGAGGCTGCTTCAGTGAAGCTCGACCTGCCGGTGGGTGCGCTCGAA
>DATLST010000255.1:0-7010 GCA_035534055.1 Candidatus Acidiferrales bacterium
AGAATGCTTTACCGGGTGGACGGCGATTTCCTGGGAATCCCTCTCATATGTTTCGCCCTCCTGTAAAGGAAGCATTTCGCCTATGCCACGATAGGCGTCGACGAATCGCCGTGCACCCCATTTGATCTGATCTGATGTGACAGCGCTATGATATCGGCCGAAAATCTCAATGTTCAACGCTGCGTTGTGAAAATATTCCGTTTGTTCAAAGATCGTTCGCTCCCAAATTCGTTCACCGATCCGGTCAAATTCTCGCAGGAGCTTCACGTGAGGCCACTCGGCGATGGGACGCGAGGGCCGCCGAATGTCGCCGACAACCCGAGCGAAGTGCGCTGCGGGAATGCCATTGTCGCCGCCTAAGAGGCATGCATCTACACGAATGGGTTTGAGCTTCACCTTTTGTGTAAGTAGCAGAACACCGCGTCTGATTCGGAATGCCCGTTGGCGAACTGGCATTGGACAGGCGCTTCGGTATACAGCTCTAATCAACCTCAGAACCATTCCTCTCCCCTTGCGTTTGCGGATTGTTGCCGATGTCATATATGTACCAATGAACTGCACCTTATACGTGCGTTAATGAATCTTTCGAAAGCGCGGTCGGTGTGACGAACGTCCCTATTTCCATTTCACCTTGCCTCGTCCCGTAAGCGATTGGCACACGCTCCAGAGATAGGCGGCATTAACAAAACAGAAATAATAGGGCAGGCGCAAACCGGACGGTTTCAGTTTCTGTCGGCTTCCAATGAGTGCAAGACCGTAGAAAATCAATTGACAGCATCCGGTCAGCCGATAGAACGTCCCGTGCAATAGAAATAAGTTCGATACCGCGAGCGCCAGCAAGAAAAACGGTACGAACGACCGCACAACTTTGCGCGAGAAGAAAAAGAACAGGGGAAGCACTTGCGGAGGCCAAAGAAGGGCCCGGATTTCCCGAAGTTGCTGCATATTCCCGGCCATGATCCGAACTCGTCTCTGGAAGCCGCTCATCTCGCTGGCTTCCTCAAAGGCGATCGCCTGGGGCTCGTAAACGACCCGGCTGCCGTTGGCTAGTACTCGGACCGGAATCACGTAATCATCATTGATCGTTCCGGGCACGGGATAGGGGTAGAGATCTTTGCGGATTCCAAGAATCTGACCGTGTCCGCCCAAAGTCGACGCGAGACTGGATTCCTGGATTTTCAGAAACGTCTCGTATCGCCAATAAATCTCCTCTTGGGATCCCAAGCGAGCCTCAGACGCATGCTGAATGCGATAAATCCCGCTTACGGCGCCGACTTTCGGATCGGCGAAATTGGCTACGAGTTGGCGAATTGAATCTGACTTTAGTATTGCTGAGGCGTCGGAGAAAACGATGATCTCTCCTCTTGCTTCCCGGACAGCGTCGTTCAGAACCGAAATCTTCCCGCGGTTTTGCGGGAACGCCAGCACGCGGATTCGGCTTCCATCGGATAAGCGTTGTGCGGCCTCGACCGTGTCGTCCGACGAGCCATCGGAGGCGATCAGCACTTCGAGTTTATTCACCGGATAATCTAGAGATGCCGCGTTGCGAATCTTCGCCTCAATCACTCTGCTTTCGTTGTAGGCGGGGACCACCAGGGTAACGTAGGGTTCGATGGGGCTTTTGCGAACGCTTCGATGGATGAAGATACGGAGGAAAAGCAACGCGATCGGGTAACCCACGTAAGCATACACAACGACGGAAACGGATAGCCAGAATACGATCCTCATGGACTCAGCCACTGATTGAAGCTCATTCGCCGAGATCTGACTCTCGTGATTGATAGACGCTCATCGAGATTTCGCCTCAGGGTCCCGTGCGCTCATTTCAAAAACGAGGAAGAAGCGATACGAAATACGAGGATTCCCGCGAAAGCAGAGCGCGATAAAGAGCTTCATAGCTCTCCGACATCCCCTGTATTGTAAACGAGCGTAGCGCGATGGTTTTGCCTGCTTTTCCCATTGCCCTCATCCTGTGGGGTTTTAATACGGACTGCATCGCTTGCGCAAGCGCCTCGGGATTGCCCGGCACGCAGTAAGCTGCGACCGCACCCTCGGTGGCAACTTCGCTGATGCCTCCCACTCGCGTTGACACGATCGGCAAGCCTGCCGACATCGCCTCCAGAACCGCAATCGGCAGCCCCTCGCTTATGGACGACAATACAAACACGTCCAAGCCACTCAAAAACTCGGCGACGTTCGGGCTCGCGCCGTGGAAGGTAATGCTGCAATCCAGCTCTAACTGTTTCGACAATAATTCTAGATTTTTCCTGAGGGGCCCGTCGCCCAGAATGTGCAGTTCCGCGAGCGGACTCGAATCGTGAAGTATGCGGAACGCGCGAATGAGGGTCGCCTGATCCTTCACATCCGCCAAGCGTCCTACGGTTCCGAAGCGGACCCGCGGCCATTGGGATCCGGGTTGCGCCGAAAGCGCCGCAAACCTGTTCACCGGGATTCCATTGCGGATGACATGAAACCGGTCATTGTAGCGGATTCGCTCGGCCGCAAATTGGGCTGCGGTCTCGTGCGATACCGTTACAACCGCGTCGGTCCACGGCAACAAAGCCCGGTAGTTTCGATCGAGACGCGAATCCTTACCGCCCTTCGTCCCGTGGATAGTGCTGACAATGCACGGAACGCCTGCGAGCCGGCCCGCGATAACGCCATAAGTGTGAACCAACTCGTTGTGCGTGTGCAGAATAGAAACTTGGTCACGCCGAAGCTGCCGGGCCACGCTCCAGAGTGTCCGGCTTGAGAAGCCGGTCTGGTTATTGAACTGAACGACACGCAGCGCAGCTCGCTCGGCCTCGTCAAGGAGAGCCGGTTCATGCTTATAGACGGAATAAATGCTCACGCAATGCCCGGCCCCTTTTTGGGCGATCGCTAAATCCAGAGCGACCCGCTCCAACCCACCCAGCTCGAGAGATCGGACCACTTGCACGATATTCATCGCTGCGCATCAACCTACGTTAATCCCGACATGACTCTCTTACGGCACGTAGCTGCCCGAAGCGGGAAATGCGATCAGCCAATTCACGCCGGCTTCAAAGAGCGAACGAGCGCCTGACGGCAGGTGATTCTTGATATTGAGCATCCGTCCCTTATCGGCTGGATTGAGAACTCGAGCGATGCGAATCAGAGCCAGGTACACGGCGACGCCCAAGGCAATCGCCAATGGCAATCCCAGGAGCGCTGGAAGCCGCCAAATCGTGAAGTGGACTGCGACTGCCATGACAGTGGCAACGATGGCGGTTTTTGCAATGGGTAAGATTGGGAATCGAATCTCGAGCAGCCGAGCAGCGGCTAGCCAGAGAGCGAAGGAGAAAAACGTTTGCGCCGCTCCATTAGCCAAGGCTGCCCCAACGGCGCCATATTTTGGAATGAGCGCGAAATCAAGCCCCAGATTGAGAGCTGCCGAAACCAATCCCCAACGGATGATCAGATCCTGGCGTTCCCAACTCGACAGGACCGCTTGGACGGGAATGAAGAAGGCCTTTGGAATGCCCAGGCATGCCGCCACTATTAGCGCCGGAACAGCTCCCGAATATTTGCTGCCGTATGTGAGCCACACGAGGGGAACGGCAACCGCGGCTAGCCCCAAGTGCACTGGAAAGGAAATCAACGCCAAGTAACGCGACGACGTCTCGGCCAACCCCCGGACGCGGCTGGAATCGCGTCCGTATTGCACCATCATCGTAGCCCCGGTGGCTGTCCCAAACACCTGCGAGAAAACGAGGAGTCTCTCAGTCATGTTGAAGGCCACCGAATAGAAGGCAACTTGCCGGATATCGGCGCAGAAGTGTTTTAGAAAAACCATTTCCGAACGGTCCCACACGATCAATCCAAGCAGCAGCAGGATCAAGCTCTGCCCGGAAAAAAGAAACATTCGCTTGCTGAGCGTTCGATCGAGCGGTTCGGCGGCATGCTGGCTGAAGCGTTTAACCAGCGGTAGGGAGCGGACCACAAGCTCCGCAGCCCTCATTGTGAAAAGACCGATCGCTATACCAAGCAGACCCCATCCGAAGTAGAGGCTCGAAAATACTGCTGTGACAAAAATGCCCGTTGAAACTAGGGAAGCGGGGACGTTAGCCCTGAGATCCTCAAGCGCAGTATTCGCACCCGCGGCGATCGAATTCACCATCGAGGGGAAAATACTTCCGATCATGAAGAGGCCGATAATGCGATATTGCCGGTCCGCAAAGAACCAGATTGCCAGTAAACCGGCCGAAGAGACGACTGCTGCCATCAAAGTCTGCAAACCCAAGGTCCGGTAGAAAACTGTTTTTGCAATTCCGATTTGGTCTCGTCCAAAATACTCACTCATGTACTTCCGAGTGGCGGCCGGAATTCCAAGACCACCCAATGTCTGGGCCACTCCAGCAATCCACCACAGGTAAAGAAAGTACCCTAGTTTTTCCGGACCGAACGTGCGCGCAATGACGATCGAAGTGAAGATGGTCAGAAAGAGACCAGTCAACGTTTCGATCCCGTACCAAAACGAATTCCTGGTTATGGTTTTGCCGTTCATCGAAGTATGAGGCGGGAAACTTGCCGGCCTGATCGCATTGATTTTATTCGGCTGACAATGGCATTGATTTGTCTCGGTTTCAAGGCTAACTCGCGCTAGATACCTTGGCGATCCCGGTTTTGCGCTCGCGTCGAAAAGATCGTCATGTGATTTGCCGCCGGTTGTTCATAGGGCAGAGCTCCGACCGCGTGCTTGCCCTGCGCGTGTGCTCACTGCAGCGCATTCTCACTCAGCGGCTTTCTTGCGATGAAATCGACCGTGGTGATGGCCAGATCTTCCATCGAGAAACGTCGAAACTGAGGCACTACCTGGAATTTAGCTAGGGCCTCGTGTGTACCTGGCCGGACACATGTGCGTTTCAGGATAATTTCAAAACCAGCTTGCGTCGCCAAATCTAGAAACTCCGGGGCGCGTAGTCGATTCTGGTATTGCAACGAATTGTTCCACTTGCGCCATTGCGATTTTCTGTATCGCAAGTAGTTCACAAAGGAAATTTGGGAATCTAGGTGAGCGTAGTGGTCATTACAGGCAACATTATAAAGAGCCAAACCGCCGGGTCGCAGAATTCGCCTACTCTCGCACTTAAGATCCCGGGTCGAGTCTTTGAGCACATGATCCATCACGCTATGCGAGCAAACCAAATCGATGCTGTCGGGTGCCAATTTCGCTGCGCGAGCGTCTGCCGGCGCGCAATATTCCACGCGAGCGCATTTCAGTAAGCCATCTATGTCTGTAGCTTGACGCAGTTCAAGATATCTGTCGTGAACATCGCCCACAGAGGCGTTGCAGACTTCGGCGATCAACTCCAGGTGCGATTTCAATGCCGTGATCATTCGGAACGTCAGATCGGCATCGATGTGCCTAACGATATCGTATGTAATGATTCGTTTGGCTCCGGCGAGGCTGAAACAAATCGGCAGAGTTGGGTACCAACCCGTGCCAATCTCGAAAAGCGTCGCGCCAAGTACTCAAAATTCGCGGTCCCGCAGATAGCTAAGTGACAGCCTCCAGTCTTGCAGTTTTCCGAGAACGTTGCGCGCCGGCTGTCGAAGTGCCCCAAAGCTTCGCTTAGACGATCGTTCAGGCTTCGCCCCCCAGGCATCGAGCTCAAACTTTTTTCGATCAAGCCTTTCACTCTCCAATCCATTTGCCGTTTTCACCTCGGATATCTCGCCAATCATTTCGGTCCCCGATCCGGAGCTCGGGCTTCTCGAATACATGTCCGCTTGCGATTCCCAGCGCTCCCGAGATGTACACGTGGTCGCCCACGAAGATCTGGACGGGACCGCTGATGGATGGTACCAACTCAAGATAGAGATTCCTGCCGCAGGACGCGCAGTAGCTTTTGGAAATCGGGCCATAGTACGCGATGGCTATCAGCCTGCGGAAACCACCAATGATGAATTCCGTTGAAACGTAAATGCCGCGCAGAAACATGCCCCAGGGGCGCCAAAACGGCAGATCGAAATGAATGAGGGTCCGCGCGAGCCGTTTCAGGGCGGCGTAGAACGGAGTCTCGGGACGCTTAATCTTCAGGGCGATACCCATGAAATGCCACTCCCGACTACCTTCGGCGTTGAATTCCTTCGCTTACCCGCATAGTTACATAAACGATTATCAAGGCCGACCGCAGTCACGGATTAGCTGCGCGTATTCAGCAACAAGGTTCGGCCGTTCATAGCGGCGGATGGCTTCCCAGTTACGATTCTGCGGAAGTTTGCCCGGTACCGCATGTATTTCCGTCAAGACACGTTGAATCGCAGCCGGATCTTCCGTATCGACGTACCAGCCTGATGCAGTCTCCTGAATAATACGTTCAACGTCTGAGCCGGGAGGACACAATGCCAGGATTGGCTTCCTTGTAGCTAGATACTCGAAGAGTTTTCCCGGGATATTGAAGCGGTCGGTCCACGGCAAGAGCAAAATATCGGCCTCCTCCATAAAACGGATCGCCTCTTTTTGCGGCACGAAGCCGGTGAATCGCAGGTGGCTCTTACGGTCGTCAAAGATGCGCCGATCGAATTCTTCGGCGACGCGGCCAACGAATCGTGTCTCGAATGCCGAACATAGTTGTGGAAGCCCATCCAGGGCGTCCAGAAAGGCCTTTGGCGACGACGGCCTATAGATCGTGCCCACATAGGCGATTACCAGCCTGCCCGTGTTATGGGGGCGAGGTTGGAAGGCTGAAAAGCTGGCGGGATCGTATCCGTTTGGGATCAGAGCGAACTTCTCGCCCGGCTGTTCAGGATAGCGGGAACGGATCGATTGGAGAGAAGTCGCACTGACATTCACAATTCGGTCGCAGGATTCCACCGTCGCGCGCTCTATTTGCGCGGCGCGGGCGGCCATATCAGCATCCCGGAAGCCGAATTCCTTCAAGATGTATTCGATCCACTCGTCGCGGATGTCGACAATGAGGTGAAGCTCTGGAAACCGGCGCTTGAGGGTATTTGCGATCAAAAAGGACGAGAAAGGAGGCGCGGTA
>DATLST010000256.1:0-13257 GCA_035534055.1 Candidatus Acidiferrales bacterium
AAGATCATGGGACACGAGAATCTCTGGACGCTGGCTGCCGTGCTCGGTCGATCGAAGAAGTCCCTTACTCTCGAGGAGAAGTCCGCGTAAGATGCAAAACGAACCGCCGCATCAACCTTCAACTGTTATCCGGACACCCTCCCGGATGCTTGGGACAAGCCCTTCGGAAAACCTCGGCCCGCCGAACTCCACCCCTTCCGCGAGATACGATCCGGTGAACGCAACCGATTTCGTCATCTCTCGGCGTACGTAGACTCGCGGACGCACTGACCTCGCCTAGAGACGGGCCATCCACCGATCAAAAGCGTTTGACAGGCTCCTTGATCTGTTCTATGTAAGCCTCTGCAAGGCAGGACGGAAATGCACGGGAAGCGCCCACAATTCCCGTTACGTTGGCTCTTCGGCGGCAAAATGCAAAATTGCTCCGTGCGATCCTGACGAGCAAGGCAGGCAACGAGAATTTACGGCGGTGGCATAATAGGTTGGAGTGGGCGGTGCGACGACCTCAATTTATTGGAAGTGCAATCAAAAGGAGCGATTAACCAATGGATTCAATATCAAAATTAAGCAGAAGGACTTTAATGAAGTGGGGGCTCGCGTCGGCGGGGCTTCCGCTGGTTCCGGGAATATTAGGCGCCAAGCCGGAGCCACCCCGGCCCGATCCTCAAGGTGAGGCAAAACCGGGAGAGGGTTTTGCCGCGATCCCGGGGCTCAAGGGCGGCCAGGACATGTTCGGGGGCTACGAGATAGTGAAGGGCTGGCCGGATAATATCTCCACGCTGCCGGGGAACGAGAAATGGACGTGGGGCGCGGGGCAAAGCATTTACGCGGAAAACCCGGATCGAGTGTTCCTGTTGTTTCGCGGCGAACTGCCGAATATCAAGAGGCCGGCCACTCGGCTGATTCCCGACTTCGGACCGAGCCTGCAATTCCCCATTGGCCGCCTTCCGTGGCGGGATGCAACCGTGTCCGCATTGCCCGGAGCGGGCGGAGCAGGCGAGGCGCCTGATGAAGGGCCCAAGCTGTGGAAAGGCACGGTAGGCGTGGACGCCAAATGGGCTCATTGCCTGTCCGTGGCCAATGCCGACGGCAAAATCACCGAAACCTGGACTCAGTGGGACCACATTTTCAAGAGGCCGCACTTTGTCACCATCAATCCCTACGACCCCGAAAAGCACGTCTGGGTGGTGGACGATCACATGTGCGCCATCTACAAATTCACGCACGACGGCAAGACGCTGGTGCAGACGATCGGGACGCCCGGAGTGTGGGGCGCCGACGAAACGCACTTCAACCGACCGACGTTTTTGGCGTGGATGCCCGACAGCACGATGTTCGTGGCCGACGGCTATAACGGCACGCGCGTTGTGAAATTCGACAAGAACGGTAAGTTCCTGATGACTTGGGGAAAGCCGAGCTGGAATTGGCAAACCCATCAGGATGTGCCCGGCCTGTCGAGCCCGCCGCCGCCGAACTACTTCAAGAATGTGCACGGCATAGCGGTAGATCCCCAGACGGAGCGGGTGTTTGTGAACGACCGCGGCAACCACCGCATTCAGGTGTTCAACACGGACGGCAAATACCAGTATGACTGGCACATCGACGATGCGCCATCCGACGTACATCTGCTCTACATCGGCGCTGATCGCAACCTGTGGGCCTTTGACCGTGGAACAAACAAGATGATCAAGTACGACCTGGACGGGCACTTGCTGTATTCCTGGGGCACGTGGGGCGATTTCCCCGGCGGATTCTGGGGCGTCCACGGCTTCAGCGTCGATCAGGATGGCAACTTTTACGTGGCCGAAGTGGACAACGGCCGCGTGCAGAAGTTCCGGCCGCGCGCGGGCGCGAATCCGGATTTCCTGCTCAGCAAGCCGATCTACTCCGCCTGGAAATGAAGGCGAAGACAATCGGTCCGCGAAGCAAAACTTAAAACCGACGGCACCAAGGGAGTCTGCCAGCTCGCCAGTTCCTGTTTTGCGAAGCTGGGAAGGCTCCCTGCGCCGGCCGACGCAGGAACCTCTAACTTAATAACCTAACTGAGCAGACCTAGTTTTTTTAAGGAGACTCGCGGCGCCTACCGAATGCTCCATTGGAGGAGTAGTGTGGCCCCAAGGAAGATTGAGTCCAAAAGCCAACAATCAGGGCGACGAATGTTCTCGGGCGCGTGGCGGGCGCATGGCTCACGCGATCGCAGATGTTGCGCAAGCGGCGTAACCTCGCGGAGCTAGAAGTTGGTTGTAAGCCGCAAAGCGTAGCTGCGCGATGGTCCAATAGCATTGCCGGAAAACAAGCCGCCGAAGTCGATGACATCGAGAACGTTGGTAAGATTCTGTCCGTCGATCTGCAAGCGCATGGTCATGTGGTCGGACTTGTAAATATCGGCATCCGCGGAAGCATTCACCTGGAATGAAGGATAGATGTGGCCGCGAGCGAAGTTGATGCGATTCAAGACCTGCCGGCCGGACTGAGCGAGTACCGTGGACGGGTCTCCGTCGAACTCGAATGGCAGGCCGGTGTCGTATTGAATTCCGCCCGCGATCCAGATGCGCATTCCTGCCGGCAAGCTGATCATGCCAGCAACTTCTCCAGAACGACGCGCAACACCTCGGCATCGACGCGTCCGGTGATCCGCACCTGCCCGGTCGGCAGCTCCACGTGAATCATGCCGCAAGGATTGCGCTTGGCTGGGATCGAAGAGGGCCGAGCGGGTTCAGCGACCGCTGCACTCGTCACACGAACGGGAAGCAAGCTCCGCGTGTCTTCCTTCCGTTCCAAACATCCTTGCCGATAGAGCTGGCGCCAGCCGAAGACCTGGTTGGCGTTCACTCCGTGCGCCCGCGCCACGCGCGCGACCGAAGCGCCCGGTACCAGCGTTTCCTCGACGATCTGCCTCTTCTCCTCTACGGTGCGATACAGCTTCGGCGGGTTTGTCCCTCCACTCCTCTCCTCTACCGCCAACTCACCCTTGCGATGCTGTGTCTCCGCGAAAGTGTCCACGATCCCCCTCGTGGACACGATCCTTCTGTCCACAAGGCCATCTTCTTTTCGGGGCCTCAAGCTTGTCCAGACGGTTCAAAGCGGACGCTTACGGAAAATCGGCGAATACAAGAAAATCATGCGCACCGATACCGGGGTATCGGAGAAGGATTCGAAGTCTATTTTGCTTCGCTATTACCGCGTTTTCAATCTTGACCAACCGAAGGAATCGCCGACAAACTTGGGTTGAGTGCATCTCCCGCGCTGCCCAACATCGAAGAGTGCGAGCGTCTCGCGTCACAGATGCCCAACCCGCCCGCGCGCGAACAGTCTGTGCGTGCTTACTATCGGCCGTCAAATGACACGGTCGGGATGCCAGCGAAAAACGCGTTCAACTCTGCAGAATCCTACTACGCAACCTTGTTTCACGAATTGACACACTCAACCGGGCACACCTCCCGTGTTGGACGCGATGGAATCGAAAAGCTAGAGCGCTTTGGCAGTGAATCATACTCGCGCGAGGAATTGGTTGCCGAGCTCGGGTCCGCGATGCTTTGCGGCGTGTGCGGTATAGCTCCTGCTGTGCTCGAAAATTCCGCAAGCTATCTGAAAGCATGGATAGACGTACTCAAGTCTGATTCGCGATTGATCGTGACTGCCGCGTCTGCCGCACAGAAAGCCGCAGATTACATTCGCGGCGTGCTACCAGCGCAAGCGGAATAGGTCGAAACCCGCCTAACGGCGGGTCGCAGCGTCGCGCGCTGCCTGATGAGACCACGGAGGAACCGATGGCAAAGAAACAGCAGCAAAAGAAAATCGGTCAGCCTAGCGCCGAAACAGAAACGGTTCTTTACGGGATTCCGAAAGGTTCAACTGAGCGATATGACGAAGTCCTATTGCTTACGAACGCTACGCCAGAACGCATCGAAAAAGTGAAGGTCTTAGCTGCTGAGGATGGCTTCCATTCGTTCCGAGTTGCGGTAATCGACCTGAGTAAGCCGCCCGATTTTGGAAAGACTGTGTTCGGTTGACCTAGGCGACGTGATTCAACAGGCACGGAAGCTGATCCCTACGCGCATGACCGTAAAGAAGACGGAAGCATAGCACCACGACTCACAGCGGCGGCAGCGGCGGCCCGGGAACGGGCGCCAAACACGGAGAGACCAATGACCACGAAGCACAAGAAAATCAGTCAACGTAGCGATGAGCCTCTCTTCCAGGCTTTGCCAAAGACCCTCGCAGCGCCGCTCTTGGGATGTGGCCGTTATAGGCTTCGGGGTCATCCCAGGCTGTCTACACCCCGTCCTACACCGCCAGACGAAGCATGGGCTTGCCTCAAGGTTACCGACAGACGGAAGGAACCTGTGCTTCTGTCCATGTCGAGAGGATGCGGACATTGGGATAATGGTCTGGATCGACCACACTCCATGTGCCATTGTGGGTTTCGATGATTAGCTTGTCCCCTATTTTCCGCACCCGAATCGTGGGCGAAAGAGCAATAAGGCCTGTGACCTGAGCCGGTGCAACGCCAAGGAGCTTAGCGAGAGGTTCCGTTTTGTGCATGTCCAGTAGCAACACCTTCGCCGGTTCCTTTTCCGCAGCTTCCCAGTCGTTCCCGCCGACGGAGACAATGCACTCGTTCCCTAACCAATCCAAGGCAAATAGACTGCCCTGCGTCCAATTGGAAATGTCCTGTAGGGGTTTTCCAGAACTGTTGGTCAGAAAAAAATCGTCTTCGATGTTGAGGAAAAGCTTCTTTCCATCTGGAGACCATCGCGGCGACGTGCCATAGCCAGGACCGTTCCCATCGATATTTTCTGTTGACGAAAGCTTCTTCACCACGCCTGACCGGAGATTTAGAACGGCGAATGGACCAGCATCCATTACTGCATCATCTCCATCGCTAGGAACGGCTCCCAATTGAGAATGAATCGCAAATACCACCTGATCTCCGCTGGGTGAAAAGTCTGGGTAAGCGTAGACCTCCCATTTGTTGTAAACCGGCGTGTGGGTCAAACGATGGACCTTTCCAGTTGCGATGGAGAGCAGATAGAGCTGTCCCCCGTTGTGCATTGGTCCAGGCCCAAGAAGGGCAAACACGATGCTCTGTCCGTCAGGAGAGATGGCAAATGTGCCAACCGGAGGGGTTGTCTTGAAGACATGCAATGTCCTGCCAGAGGCCGATTTGATAGTCAAAATTCCTTCGACACTGTAAGCTACAGCGCCGCCCGAATTCCGCAGGGATTCCGAACGCGCGGCGCTGTTGAGGAAAAGCCCAACCAAGAGCAACAGGAGTATTCGCTTCATTGGTTTTCACTCGTATCGACGGTGACCGTGAAGTTCCTTTGAGGCGGACTTGCATTTAACCCGGTCACGTTCTCAAAACTCCCATATTGACTGGTGCAGATAAGCTGACATCCCTGCGAAACCGCTTGATCCCTGCTTGTCATCCCTGTTAAGCTCAGCGGAGCCCTCGGCTCCATCCAACCGGCAATATGAACGAAGATGCCGGTGGCGTAGCCCTTTCCCGTTGCAGGATCGACGCCGCCAACGACTGAAACAGCGCCGCCCCCGTTTAAGAGAATTGCCGCATGGCCGTCGTGAAAACCTATCGTTCCGCTATAGGTTCCGTTCGCAAGGGTGGCCCACCCTGAGCCCGAGGGTACTGTAGAGGCGAGGAATTTACCTGCAGCTATTACCTTACCGTTGTCGCTGACGGTAACAGTTGCAGTTGCGTTGTAGTCGCGGTTTCCTTTCAGATGTGAAAACTCGTCGTTATAGTTCCCGTTAGCGTCTTTGGATCGGTCCTGAAACGTGATCGTCACCTTGCATCCTTTGGAATCGGAATAGTGATTGGCGGTGCCGCAGGCGTTCATCCCCGTCGGGTCGGCGTTGCTCAACGGATTGTTGAGCGCGTAAGCGTACATGTTAAAGTCCTGCGGATTTGCGATGTAGGCCTTGAACTTCCTCTGATCGCCTTTGTTGCCATGCTGCCACTCAAGCCAGGGAAGAGGATCGGGGTTCATGAACCTTCCCATGGCTGACGAGTCGTACCGAGCGCCGAAGTTATCAAGGGTCGTGCCGATCCCCAGGTCATCCCGTTCTTTGCCGGTAAACTTGTAGTTCTGTGGGCACGTGTCGGTGACCTCACGCTCTCCACCGAACGGGTAAAAGTCAGCGTCGTAACACAGCGTCGCCGTGTTCTGACCTTGTACGCTGAAAGCTGAGCTAAAACGAATCGCTCGTCGGTACGGATGCCGCGTGCAGGGACAGTAACATTTTCAAGCAGGTGAAACGGCGCGAAGAGCCCACCGCTCCTGCCGGCGGGGATCGTTGACTACCCGGCAATTGTCGTCGAAGAACATGGTGGCCCGTTCATCAATCTTAAAGGCGGGCCAATGGGGCAGGCCCGCGTGATTCGGGTTTCCCGAGTGCGCGAATGCCGCCCAGGCTCCGCTCATTCGGTCGGACAGGGCGTATCGATCCTGACCTGAGCCGATCATGGATTTCCCCCTATCGACGTTTTCGAATACGAAAGGAATCTCCACCGTGTGGAACGCGCCCAGCTTGCCCTGGCGCACCGGCGATCTCCAGTCGAAGTAGTACATATACGCGGGCGCTCTGCCGAGAGCGGCCTTGCGCTCGGCTTCCGTGAGTACACTTCCCCACATCCAATTATCAGACGCCAACCGCAGGAACAGGTCGATATTGCCGGCCTTTGGCTCAGAGGCTCGATAGGCCGCGATCAGCCCGTCCACCTGGGAGTCGACGGCCCCACGAACGGCCCGCTTCAAGGCAGCGTGCAGCGTTGCGTCGTCCATTGGATCGAGAGGCGTTCCAGGAATGAATGCGATTTCCGTAGCCACGGAACCGAGCAACAGCGGGACATCGGCAGAAATTTCGGGCGCTACCGGATCGAAGGGATTACCGGGGAGAGTGCGGCCATCCACGACCGGGGCAAGCATGAGCGCTTGGCTGCCAGCAGGTCCTCCCTGGTCCATCGCAGCAATGAGCTGCTCCATGGGGAGCTTCTGGGCCCGGCCGATCTCGTCGGCTTTTAATCCAAGCCTGGAGAGAACGAGTTCAGCCGTCCTGGTGCCGTCGCTGCGAGGGACGCCCTTGATGGCTGTGCCGCTTTCCGCGATGGCACGATGGAACAGCCCCTTGGCGGCCGGCATCGCCATCAGCGTGCTGACCTTCCCTCCGCCGCCAGACTGCCCGAAAATAGTGACGTTGCCAGGGTTGCCGCCAAAAGCGGCGATGTTGTCTCGCACCCATTCCAATGCGGCTACGATGTCGAGCATGCCAACGTTGCTCGAATGGGTATACTCTTCACCGCCAATTTCGGCGAGATACAGAAAACCAAACACGTTGAGGCGATGATTCAGCGTGACTACCACCACATCCTGTTTTCTGGCGAGGTTCGCGCCATCGTAGATCGTAAAGCCGCCGGAGCCGGCCGAGTAGCCGCCGCCGTGGAGCCAGACCATCACCGGCCGGTTCTGCCCGGCATGGAGGCTCGGCGTCCAGACGTTCAAAACAAGACAGTCCTCGCCCATGGGCTCGGTTCCAGCTGTTGCCGCGACTTCAGGAATGAGCGTTGAGGACGCTTGGGGACATTTGTGACCCAGCTCGAAGGCATCTCGCACGCGTGTCCAGGATTGCGGCTTGGCGGGCGGCATGAATCGCGCGCTGCCGGCTGTTGACGCGCCATACGGTATGCCTTTGAATGCCTGCACTTGGTCCAGCTTCAGTCCGCGGACCTTTCCGTTCGTGGTGCTCGCGGTTGCGCCCGGCATACCTTTTGTGTCTGCCGCGAATGCATTGTTGAATCCATCGCC
The DNA here is from genome assembly GCA_035534055.1 of Candidatus Acidiferrales bacterium. Taxonomy (GTDB): domain Bacteria; phylum Acidobacteriota; class Terriglobia; order Acidiferrales; family UBA7541; genus Palsa-295. Next base: position 7,824 of record DATLST010000256.1, read on the forward strand.
GACGGCAACACTTGCCGCCAGAGCCCCAAAGCGCAGGAATGATCGCCGGTTCATCATAAGTAGCTCCAAAGCGGCGCACGCCTTGCGCAGCGAAGGAATCGATGCCCTCCTATCGCCATTGATGCAATCGACCAGGGCACCATCGGCTCGCGTGGGAGCGGGGCCGAGAATCCGGTCCCACGGCGACAAACTGCGAAAGCGGGGAAATCAGTGGGCCGGGGTGGGTTCGAGAATTAACTTCTGCACGCGCCAATTCAGCAATTCCGCAACGAAGATTTCATTTGCCGATGGGCATGCAATTTCGTGGCTCCACCCAAACTGCTTGAGCTGCTTTCCGGACTGGCCCAGCCAGCCCAGCACTTTGCCATCCAGGCTGAGTTTGTATACACGGCCGGGATAGGCGTCGGCAGCGAAGAGAACCTGATTGGGCCCTGGCGTGATGCAAACCGCCCACGGAGATCCCGGGGACATGGTCTTATTAGCGGCGTTGGGATTGGGCATGTTTCCGATGGCCGGGCGAATATTATGATCGAAAGGCACGTCGATCTTGATCTGACGAAGGAACGTGCCGTTGCTATCGAACACCTGGATGCGGCCGTTGCCGCGGTCGGCAACGTAGACATTCCCTTGCGCATCGGTGGCGATGCTGTGCGGTGTCTTGAATTGACCGGGACCACTGCCGGGCTCGCCCCACGACATCAGCCAGTTACCATCCTTATCGACTTTTGCGATGCGCGAGTTAATGTAACCGTCGCTGATGAACGTGTCGCCAGCCGCGTCCCAGGCAACGTCGGTCACCTGCCGGAACATTCCGTCGACTGGAGGAAGCGGCGGATTGGGATGCTTCAGCGGACCGGTTCCTTCGTCGGCAGCCTCCTGCTTGCGCCCGAATAGCATCACTACGCGGCCTTCGGGATTGAATTTCACGACCATGTCCGAGCCCTTGTCGGTGACCCAGATGTTGTCTTCCTTATCGACGCGCACCGCGTGCGCGAACGACCATGCGTACAGGTTGTGGCCAATTTCACGAATGAAGTGGCCATCGGGGCCAAACTCGAGAAGCTGTGCGGCCGCCGCCGCGTAGGCGGGTCCGGTGGTATTGCCGCGCGAAAAGACAAAAACATCGCCTTTGGAATTCACCGCTACTCCCGAAGCTTCGCCCAGATACAGGTTGGGCGGCAGCTTCAGAAAATCCGGCACGGAGCGAAATGGGATTTCCGGAGCGGGAGTCTGGGCGAACGCGGAACTCGCCACGAGGACGGCCAGCAATAAAACAAAACGTCGCATGAAAGCCTCCGATCAGGCCAAAATCGTTTCTTGGCGCGATTGCGGCCCTCAAGCTAGCGAACTTTAGCCGCCGAATCAAGCCATCGCTGGGTGTTTTTTTGCCAGAGGGAAGGCGAGTTTTCGAAAAATGCGTTCGTCAGGCAACCATCCATCAGGCGCTCTTTGGGACAGGCATCGAAAATTAGGGCGTGAGGGCTGTGATGGTGTTCGAAGGTGCCGTTGGAAACGTCTCGTCTCGGCTCGGGCAAGAACCTTCCAGAAGCGCGACTTTGGCGGAGTCCGCAACGCTGTGCAGCGACTCACAGGTGTCGATGAACCCTTGCCGCTGCTGAGCAACTATTCGCGCGCTCCCTAAAATTCGCTGCAACCGGATACCGATCCCGCACCGCTTAAGGCATGCGCAAGTGGCCAAAGAAAAACAGGACCAGAATAATCAGTATGACTGCGCTTACGCCGCCGATAGGGTAGTAGCCCCAGTTCTTGCTGTGTGGCCAGGTGGGAAGGGCACCCACAAGCGCTACGATAACAACGATCGTGAGAATGAACATGAGCATCATGGCTTGGCAGCTCCTTTGAGCGTGGCCATGCCCTGTCTCTCAGCTTCCATTTGGGCGGATTCGGGCACGCGAGCCTCTGCCATCTCGCCCCGGTCGCTGGTGAGTACGGCTTGGCAGGATTGTTTCTTGGCTTCGTTGCTAGACATAAGCGAATGATGTCATACGGGCAAAAACAATACAGTTCGATTCAAGACACCTGCATCCACCACCGATCATTCATCAGCCGTTCCGGCGCTGCCGATACGCGTGGCAGCCCGTATTTTGCTGTTGATTGAAGCGCAGCCGACCCGCCGATTTGGCCGTAAGATTGTGCCCGCGGTTGGGGCAAGGTATATTACCGGGCGGCCGGGAAATCCAGCACGAATCCCAGCTGCGTTTTACTCAAAATTCCGCGGCACACACAGGTCCACACACTATGAAAGCTATTCAAATCCAGAAATTCGGCGGTCCGGAAGTTCTCACTCTGGCTGATCTCGACATTCCCAAGCCAAAGCCCGGTGAGGCGGTTGTTCAAATCAAGGCGGCGGGAGTGAATTACATCGATGTCTATTTCCGCGAGGGTCGCTATCCCGTGACGCCGCCGTTTGTGAACGGGCAGGAAGCGGCGGGAGTGGTGACCGAAGTGGGTTCCGAAGTGCGGGGGATGAAGGCGGGAGACCGCGTCGCTTATACGGGCGTGATCGGCGGATATGCCGAGTACGCAGCCGTGCCCGCGAATCGCCTGGTGAAAATTCCCGAGAAGCTCGACTTCCGGCAAGCGGCGGCAGCGATGCTGCAGGGCATGACCGCACATTACCTGTGCCACACCACCTATCCGCTCAAGCGCGGAGACATTGCGCTCGTGCATTCAGCGGCGGGCGGGGTGGGACTGCTGCTGGTGCAGATGGCCAAGAACCTGGGGGCGCGCGTGATCGGCACGGTGAGCACGGAAGAAAAGGCCGCGCTCGCGCGCGAAGCGGGCGCCAGCGACACCATTCTTTATACACAGCAGGATTTCGAGGCTGAAACCAAACGGCTCACCGACGGCAAGGGCGTGCATGTGATCTACGACGGTGTTGGCAAGGACACATTCGAAAAAGGGCTTAACAGTCTTCGGCCGCGCGGATGCCTGGTGTACTACGGCGCTTCCAGCGGTCCGGTGCCGCTGTTCGATTTAAACAAGCTGGGGCCGAAGGGTTCGCTGTACGTGACGCGTCCCACGCTGGTGCATCACATCGCCAGCCGGGAGGACCTGGAGCAGCGCTCGTCGGATGTGTTTGCGACGATCGTCTCGGGCGATTTGAAGCTGCGCATCGAGCACAGCTATCCCCTTGCACAGGCCGCGCAGGCGCATCGCGACCTCGAAGGCCGAAAGACGACAGGCAAGCTGGTGCTGATCCCGTAAGCGGGAAGCGCAGTCACGGAGTTCGCACTTCTGGCCGAGGAGGCCGACATGAAATCCCTTATCACTCTGGTCGTGGGAATCGCGATGGGCGCGGCGTTGGCGTGGGCCCTGGCGATTCCGAAGGTGCGAGCGCGCGCAGCGACAAATGAAGCTCGCTTTTCGCAGCTCGCCATGGACCAATTGAACGATCAGCAACGTCCCCTCGGCGAGCAGATCATGAAGGTGTCGAGCATCGGGCTGGGCGGTCCCTACAACCTGATGCTGCGCAGCCCGGTGATGGGCGAACGTTTTTTCATGATGCTCGATTACCTGCGCTTCAATACCTCAGTGCCGCGGCGGCTGAACGAGCTAGCCATACTGATTCAGGCACGGCTGTGGACCTCGCAGGTGGAGTGGCGGGCGCATTATCCGCTGGCGCTGAAGGCGGGCCTTTCGCAAGCGGTGGCGGACGAACTCGCGCAGGGGAAGCGTCCGACATCGATGAAACCCGATGAAGCCGTCGTATACGATCTGTGCATGGAGCTTTCCACCCGGCAAGAACTGAGCGATGCCACTTTTCAGCGGGTGCGCGCGATTTTCAGCGATCAGCAGATTGTCGATCTGGTGGCCTTGAGCGGCACCTATGTGACCGCAGCCATGCTGATGAAAGCCGCGGCGGACGAAGGCACGCCGAATGGCAAGGTAGCTCTTCTGCAACCGCTGCCAGTGCACTGAGCTGCATCGCGGCACCCGCGTCCACGATACTCGACTCGACGTAGCGCGCTACATTCGATTCCGTATTGACTCCGCTACGAGCCGCTGCACAATCGGCTCGAGGAGACGATCGATGATCAGAAAAGTGAAAGAGGGCTACAAAGTATTGTCTGAGAAGGGCAAGAACCTGGGCGGACCATACAAGACGAAAGCAGAAGCTGAAAAACGCCTTCGCCAAGTGGAATTCTTCAAACATCGCAAGAGATGAATTTCCGCAGCGGCTATTTTGCAGCATAAGAAGCGCGTTTTCGCACTTACTGTGGATATTCTGAAACGGAGCCAGCCTGATGATGCGATTGCGCTTGGCGTTGATTTCCACAAGGGCGGAGAAATTCACAGGGAGATCAGCAAAAAATAACAAGGCACTACTTGACGGAAACAGAATTGTTGGTATACTCCTCTGATGTTGGTGGAGCCCTGATTCGTCGGGGGAACTTTACTGACGGACCGGATCTGCTGACCACAATGAGGTGAGGTTGGTTACAAGCACCGGTAGTTCGCAATCGAGCTTCGAGCGCATCCGTTCCGGAGGCCGCCCCTAGAGAGCGACCCCTAGAAATGGACGGACCCGCCCGGCGCTCGACGCCGGGTTTTTTATTGTCCGCGGCTTCGGCTCCAAACCGATTCCGCGCTCCGCCGGGAGCGGAGACGTTCCGATCGGAAACTGATGAACGGAACGACGATCTTTGACAACTGAAGGAAGCTGGCATTGCGTTGCGCGAATTTCAAGGTTCGCGTAGCGCGATACAACTGCAAATTTTGCTCGAGTGTAGCGCAATGTGGAAAGGCGAACTTGCCACATCACGCGAACCCGGGGACGCACGGCTTTATGCCGTGATGGCCTTCGGGCGAGACGTGCTGGGTAAGTTTTATGGTTAAGCTACTAAGGGCGTACGGTGGATGCCTTGGCGCCAACAGGCGATGAAGGACGTGGTAAGCTGCGATAAGCCTCGGGAAGTCGCAAACAGGCCTTGATCCGGGGATGTCCGAATGGGGAAACCCTATCTGGTAAAACCAGATAACGGCCCGCTGAATATATAGGCGGGTACGAGCCAACCCAGGGAAGTGAACCATCTCAGTACCTGGAGGAAAATAAATCAAACGAGATTCCGAGAGTAGCGGCGAGCGAAATCGGATCAGCCCAAACCGGGGTGCTTGCACCCCGGGGTTGTAGGACCGCATAAGTAGAGTTATCAATCCGGAAGCTAGGTGAACCCGCTGGAAAGCGGGGCCATAGAATGTGAAAGCCACGTAACCGAAAGCTTTCCGGACTCGAAGCGGTATCCTGAGTACCACGGGGCACGAGAAACCCCGTGGGAATCTGGGGAGACCACTCTCCAAGGCTAAATACTCGTTGGCGACCGATAGTGAACTAGTACCGTGAGGGAAAGGCGAAAAGCACCCCTGCGAGGGGAGTGAAATAGAACCTGAAACCGTATGCCTACAAGCAGTC
>DATLST010000257.1:0-6801 GCA_035534055.1 Candidatus Acidiferrales bacterium
ACTGCGCTTCGGTCAGCAACTCACCGGACCGCGCCATCGGCCCTCCTTCGGCGCTGCTGACTCTGCTTATCTCTCATTTTCAAAAGCTCAACCAGCATCATTTCAATGGCTTGTCCACGGTTGTGCAACAGCTTCTAGTCATTTACTCGATCATTAGCTTCAGCAATACAACCCCATCATTTCAGAACTTGTCCCAAGTTGTGCAACAGCTTTTAGATAGGCTAGGTCAGTAGCGCCCAACGAGGAGAGATGACGCGACGTGGCCTATTGTCGACGGCCGCGGTTTTTCTCTCGGAAACTACTTCACTCTGCATCCCCGGCACCCCGACGGAAGTAAAACTCGCGGAAACGACGCTCGCGCGCAGCACGGAGCCATCACCTCGGTAGAAGCCGGTGCTGGTGGCCTGTCGCAGTGAATTCGTTAGTACGCGATTTTGGGAAAAGAATGGGCCAAATAGCTGGCACCCGCCATTCGTACAGTTGCTCTTGGTTTTTGCGTGTGGCGTCTGCAGTAACACTTTCTCCGCGACAGGCCACTAGTGACTGCTGACAAGGCTATGACAGCGACCCGCTGCGGCAATGACTGCGGGCAGCACGGCATTGAGTTGATCTGTCCGTACAAGAGGGATCGCGTCCGTCTCGTCACGCAGGATGGCCGCGCGCTGCGACGCTACAGAAGGCGATGGATCGTTGAACGCACCAACCTGGATCGGAAACGTCCGTCGCTTAGTCGTGCGCTATGAATGCTCGTTCGCGATCTACGGCGCCTTTTTCATATCGCCTGTATCATGATTGTCTTACGCAGGTTGTACCAAGCTTCTAAGGAGTCTACCTTGTTTTATTCTTAATCGATTACGGGGCAGATACCGAGAAGAATGTATTGTGAACAAAGCTTGTCATTGCTATTTTTGCGCGGTATTTTTTTCTATCGAACTTGGCCGAACCTTCGCTGAAGCTTGCCAAGAAGGGAAGAAGCACTACAGTTATGGTGGCCAGGCGTTTCTCGAACTGCCGGAGTATCTCACCCGCCAAATTCTGTAATGCTTTTCTTGAAATTCGAACATCCAATGAGAGGTACGTTCAGGAACGGTATTTCCAGTATTTGCATCCAATAGAATCTCGTCTTTGAGGTGAACCGTGGCAACCTTCCAGACCGCTCCGAAGCCGAAGTTACCATTGTTGCTTTCGCGAATCGAAGCAGCAAGAAAACGAACCGATGATCTGTTCAAGTTGCTACCGCCGCATTCACTTTATGACCGATCCATCCAAGAACGCCATCGCCTCATTTTTTACTTGGGACACTTGGAAGCCTTTGATTGGAATCTATTGGCCCCCCGAATGGAGCTCAGAACAACTGATGCGGCACTCGACAAACTTTTTGCGTTCGGGATCGATCCCCTTGGCGGAGGGCTGCCCACGGACGTTCCCGCCGATTGGCCGGCCATCGCGCAAGTCGAGGAGTACAACCGGCGCGTGCGCGATCAATTGAACCAAGCCCTGCAAAACGCAACGGCTTTGCACTCGGGCGAACCCGAGCTTATGGATGGAACTTTAGTCCATGTGGCAATCGAGCACCGCCTGATGCATGCAGAGACACTGGCATATCTTCTCCATAATTTACCTTTCGAACGAAAGCTTAGCCATCCCGTCGCAGGTCCGGATCTAAATCCGGCACCTCGGTCGCTGCAGCAGAGGATTCCATCTGGGATAGCGACCCTCGGACAAGCGCGGGGGAATTCCGATCATTTTGGATGGGATAATGAATTCGATCTTCAGCAAACGGAGATCCCCAGCTTTTTGATCGACATTTTCCCCATTACCAACCACGAGTATCTGAAGTTCGTGCGTGCCGGCGGCTATGAAGAGTCCCGCTACTGGCGGCCGGAGGACTGGGAATGGAAACGCCAGCAGGGTCTCGAGCATCCGCACTTCTGGATTCGGCGATCAAGCGCTCCCGCGAGAGATCCCGAAACGGAGTGGGAGTATCGAGGAATGTTCGGCGCCATCCCGCTGCCGCCGTCATGGCCCGTCTATGTGAGCTATGCAGAGGCAAACGCATTCGCTCGCTGGGCCGGAAAGAAGCTTCCCACAGAAGCGCAATGGCACCGTGCCGCCTACGGGACTCCTCAGGACGGCGAGCGTGAATATCCCTGGGGTCGCGCTCTGCCCGATGCGACTTGCGGTAACTTTGACCACGAAAGTTGGGAGCCAACCCCGGTCGACGCGCATCCGGCAGGCGCGAGCGCGTTCGGCGTTCACGATCTTCTCGGCAACGGTTGGGAATGGACGGCGACTACGTTTGGGCCACTGGCGGGATTCGAGCCCTTCTCGTTCTACCATGGCTACTCAGCGGATTTTTTCGATGGGAAACACTTCGTGATGAAAGGCGGCTCCGCTCGCACGGACGCCTGCATGCTGCGGCGATCATACCGAAACTGGTTCCAACCACACTATCCGTACATTTACGCCACTTTTCGCTGCGTGGAGGAATAGCCATGGGATCCGCTCCAGGGATGGCGGGGGAAGCTCCGCCGAGCCAGTTTTTATCCGAATTCTGTTCGGATGCCGTGATCGGATTGAGCCATTCGGGACAGAAAGAGCTTCCTTCGAAATATCTCTACGATGAAGTTGGGTCCGCCTTGTTCGATGTGATTTGCCTGTTACCGGAATACGGCTTGAGTCGCGCCGGGATGCGCACGCTGCACCAGCACGCGGCTGAAATTATCGGACGGGTACCCAGCCCGGTAGTGCTAGCAGAGCTCGGGAGTGGAAGTGGACAGAAGACCCGGTGGCTGCTGGAAGCGTTGGCGAAACGGCAGCGCGTGCATTATTACCCGATCGATATCTCCCGCAGCGCCCTTTCCCGCTGTCAGCAGGAGCTGGGGCAGATCGAGAAGGTGAGCCTGGTGGGTTTCGAGCGCGCCTACCTGGACGGGCTGCAAGCAGTAGCGGTGCAGCGCCGCGAGGGAGAACGGCTCTTTGTTCTCTTCCTGGGCAGCACGATTGGGAACTTTGATCGCCTGGCCGGCGATCAATTTCTGCGAGAAGTGAGGGCAATCCTGCGTGTGGGTGACGCGCTTCTGCTTGCCGCTGATCTCGAAAAGCCGGTCCCCATCTTGACGCTTGCCTACGATGATCCTGCGGGAGTCACGGCCGCATTCAATAAAAATGTGCTCGCGAGGATCAATCGCGAACTAGATGCCGATTTCAATCTAGGACTGTTTCAGCATGTGGTACGTTACGATGAGGCCGAGCGGCGGATCGAAATGCATCTTCGATCCACGACGTGGCAGCAAATCACGATCCATAAGGCGGGTTTTCGTTTTTGTCTACAAGAAGGCGAGACGATCTGGACGGAAAGCTCGCACAAATATAATCCAGCGGAGATAATAGCGATGGGCGAACGAACCGGCTATCGCTGCGCCGGGCAGTGGATCGACCCTGAGTGGCCCTTCGCGCAAAACCTTTTCTTTGCAATTTAACTCTAGAAGCCGTTGCATAACTTGGGACAAGACTATGAAATGAATATAGTTGAGTGGAAGAAATGAGGGAAAGCAAAGGTCAGCCGCGCCGAAGGAGGGTCGATGGCTGAACCTTTAGCAGTGTCAGACCTGCAAACGGTTGTTGGGCAAAATATTCCAGGCCACTGCCATCGACCCCATGTGCTTCAAGTTACCTACCAATCGATTTATGGTCGCCGAGCCAACAGATCGGCTCATATGGATCTTGAACTGTTCCCCATCCCATCTTGTGAGGTCTGACAGCTTGCGGTTCCCGAAGAACCCGCTGATTTGTTGGATCCGATAGCGTTCGTTGCGGAACCCGCGCTTGTTGGTTTTGACGAATTCCATGTAGCGCTCGGCGAACTTGTCAAATGGCAGGACTTCTACCCTTGGGCAACTTTCGGGTCTGCCGACGGCCCGCTCCAATCTTCGTTTGGCGAGCAGCTTCTTGGCTTCTCCTTTGGAAGGTCCAACGAGCTTCCTCCTGCGCTTATACCCATCGTAATAATCGATGCCCCATAATCGTCCTTCCCTATACAGGCCCATGCCTAATCCTTTCTCCCCAAGCCCGCTTCCGTTGCGTTCTCGCTGGACCTCACTTTTGATTGCTCGATCATTTGATCGAGGTCTTTCACATCGAATCGTAGACTTCGGCCGATTTTGACGAAGACGATATCTCGCTTCCAAACCATGGAATACAAGGTCTTGGCCGTAGTGCCCAGGTAGCGGGCCGCATCTCGAACGCTCAAGAGACGGGCGCCGTCCACGCTAGTTCCCGCAGCAGACACGGCGCGTCTCCTGTTTGGCTGCCGTGTTTGTTTTCAGGATTCTTGTGAAGGCGCCACCAAGGCTACTAAGACCTCTGCAATATGTAAAGCATATATTATATGTAACACTGCATTGACATACTGACATGTGACCTGCTAGTCTCGTCGCATGATTACGTGCGGACTTGCTCGCATCCTTGCTCGGAAGCGGTGGTCGATATATCGTTTGCGACAGAAGTCGGTCGTGTCGTACCCGACCTTGCTTGCGCTGTATCACAATCGCTCCCGAATGTATCGCGCGGACGTCTTGGACAAGTTGTGCCGTGCACTGCAGTGCCATCCGGGTGACCTCCTCAAATGGTCCGACGTAACGCGGCGTAGGGTTGTTCAGGTCGGGAAGAAGTAAGGAGCTGCTACGTACTTGGTTGCTTGTTCGGAACCGACTTTCCACATCCCTACGGAGACGCCTTTCGGACCTACTCTCCAGCTATCGTGGCATTTCCCTTAATTCCACATATCGCTCATGCCCCTTTTTAGTAATTTTAAATGAGTCGCTGTGGCGCTTCAGAGCAAATTCAATAGCTTGACGTATCACATCCTCCATCCCTAGCCAATCCAAAAATGCTTGTATGTCGCCAACCTTGGATTTGCCAGGCACTTCACGCAGATACTCTCGGACCGCAACCCAAAGACGAAGCCCTTCACGCAACTGTTGTGGAGATCGATTTTCTGCGAGCGTCTCCTGGAGACTTTTTGTCTCATCATTTTTCATGATCTTTTCGATCCGATCGGGCCCGAGTAACCCGATGATATGCGCCATTCGCCGTCTACTTTCTTCGAGTTCCTGATCAACCTTCAAATACCTGTAATAAGCCGAGGAGAGTTCTTTCATCTCCTGTAGAGCAAAAGTCCGAAAAGCAACCCTAAGATGCGCGTAGCACGAGGCCTGGTGTACGGCCAGGAATCTTTGAATAAGGGTGTCGCCGGCACATCCGATTCGCATGACTCGCTTGATGAAATCGCCATCAGCGCGAACAAAGGCATCATTGATAACCACATTTCACGATGGCTGGCCAAAGACCTGAAGATGCTAGCAGATGCTTTTTTATATGAATCGCCTGCCGACATCAAAAATATCAGTTTGCACGAAGATGAATTGCTCCTCTGCATTGAGCTGCCGTTTCGAAATCCTCTTCCCTCGGGTGAAGAAGGCGACCGACTTGCGAAGCAGGAAGACATAGACGCTATTAGAATCGGTTTCGTAACTTTCCTCACAGAACAGACATCGGTTAGAAGAAGGCTGGCCAATTTCTTTTACTCCGAATTTCGCAAGTTCCTACAGTCACACGCCAAGCATTTTCGCTTTAGTGACGCCATCCTGGCGGAGATCGAACGCTCAGGCGAACGTCGGCTGTCCGGGCGTCCGAGCCTTCCGATTCCCGATAGGGCAAAAGAGGATGTGAAGCGAATCGTTACGTCCATTTATGAAGTGCTACCGGACATTCAGCGCAAAATTAAATACTGGAAGCAAGAAAACGGCAATATCACGCAACAAATAATCCTTCAACAACTGAAGTTAGCGTACGACAGAGAACAATATCCATGGTCACGATATGCTTTCCAGAACACTAATAACACGATCCTGCTGCCTGGTAAGCGAGCGTATAGGAGCGATAGGTCCAAGCACGAGAAAGACCGTGAGTCGGGCGGTCCCGGATTCGCCGAACCGGAAAGATGGTCGACGCCTGCTGTAGCGGCGCCATCTGTTGGGGCACAGCACCGTAAACATGACGACGCGCTATGCTCATTCATTCGCCGATGATAAGATAGCGGCTGTAAAGCGTCTGGATTTCGCTGGTGTTCGCTGATTTTTGATCCATACCGGACGCTAAACGGACACCGAGCTGTTATTCAACGGAAGCAGCCGGTTGCGTAAGATGTTATCTGCCAGTAAGTTGGGCCTGTAGCTCAGGTGGCTAGAGCGCACCCCTGATAAGGGTGAGGTCGGTAGTTCAAGTCTACCCAGGCCCACCATTCAAGTACCCAATACCCACAATGGTCTTGATGGTTTCAACTTTCGGGCTCAAATCTCAAATTTTTTTCCCAAAGATTTTCCAAATACCCGGGAACGACAAAATCCTGCTTCAAAAACCGATTCGTGCAGCGTGATCCGCGCGGCGGGGGTAAATTCCCATCCGTCGAACGCGAACATCGTGCTCTGTTGGAAATGTAAACAGCTTAAAACTCTCGAAGATTTCGCGCGTTATTGATTCAGTACTCCGAAGGTGTGGCAGTTGTATCTGACACGGAATTGCGCCTCGTCCGCAGAAATGATGACAGTATGATCGCCCGGTGCAAAATGAAATAATCCCCTCGAAGATGTGCGACACTATCTTCAAAGCGGATGGCCCGGGAGGCAAGCGATGAAGATTCTTCTCGCAGTTGATGGCTCGGTACACAGTGAGGCGACAGTTAAAGAACTGATTACTCGGTCGTGGCCTCTCCAGACGGCGGTTCGGGTTATTTCGGTG
>DATLST010000258.1:0-11825 GCA_035534055.1 Candidatus Acidiferrales bacterium
AAGATCATGGGACACGAGAATCTCTGGACGCTGGCTGCCGTGCTCGGTCGATCGAAGAAGTCCCTTACTCTCGAGGAGAAGTCCGCGTAAGATGCAAAACGAACCGCCGCATCAACCTTCAACTGTTATCCGGACACCCTCAGGTCCGTCAATGTCAGGTGGAATCGAACCTCCACCAGAAATGCCTCCGGCCTGTGATTAGTGTTTAGATACTCACACTATAGGACAAGGTCTTCCGATCGGCGCACATTTTAGTATCTTGGTAGCGGGGAGTTCTTCCGTCACGATATCAGCGCTGATGGCTTGAATGTGATCATGGCTACCCATTGCGCCGCACCGTCCTGCACTCACCCGGGAGGTGTATCTCTTGGAGGAGACAATCTGTGCCGAAGCCACTTCATTTCTCGCTGCTACAGCCGTCTTGAGGATTGCACCGCTCAACTCAAGAACCACGAACGCTCGCAGCCCATGACCGGTGAGGCACTGATCGAGACGCTATCGGAAATCGCCGATCAAGTGGCGGCGCTCGGCCTAGCCGCGAAGGATCTGGATGGCATGCAGCAGGCCCAATTGCTCGATATCCTGTTCATCGCCGCAAACCTGATGAAGAATTTGAGGAGAAGCCGCAGAAAATACATACCTGTGCCATTGAGGCTCCGATATGAAACAGAGGAAAAAGCCTGGACCGAAGAGACCACGACCCTGGAAGTGAGCTTATACGGGGCGTCGATCCAGTCCAGGATTCCAGTTCGGAAGGGTGAGGTGATCGGCGTCGAAAGGCTGGATCTGAACCGGCAAGTGAACGCCAGGGTGAAGTGGCAAAGGCGCAACGCGGACGGCTCCCAGACGCTGGGCATCGAGTTCCTGGAATGCAAGGATTTTTGGGAGATGGAGTTGTAGCCGAGGCAATCAAATCAGGGACTCGAGATTTCGAGAAGATCCTTTTCCTGCTAACAGAGGGACGAGGACACAGATTTTTGGTCCGGGCTTTGGATTGTTTACAATTTTCAGTGGAAGCGGAGAGTGCCAAGTACGACATGATTTCACGGCGAGAATTATTCAGGCAACTTTCCCGCATAGCGGCTTGGTCCGCACTTCCTCCAGGAGCCCTTTCTTTTGAGAGAGGAACGGAATCTCGCGGGCACATGTCCGCTACGCCGCACGTATATGATCCGAATTTCTCTCCGGGCATTTTCTCGCAGGGTGATGACTCGTTTCTGGAACAATTGGAGAGAGCCAATTTTCTTTACTTTTGGGAGCAAGCCAATCCGGATACGGGGCTCGTCAAGGACCGATGCAATGTTCGCGCGCCAGATAGCCGCGTGCTGGGAAGCATTGCCGCGACCGGGTTCGGGCTGACAGCACTTTGCATCGGAGAGCAGCGCGGCTACGTATCCTATGTGCAGGCGCGGGACCGGGTTCTCTCCGGAATGCGCTTCTTGTGGAAGAAACTGCACAACCAGCGCGGGTTCTTCTACCATTGGGCCGATATTAACACGGGCGATCGGTTGTGGCAGTCGGAAGTCTCTTCCATCGACACGGCTCTTCTGCTTTGCGGAGTTCTCACCTGCCGACAGCACTTCGTACATTCCGAAATTAACGATTTGGCCCACGAAATTTTTGGCCGCGTGAACTGGCAGTGGCTCTCCGAAGATACACTGATTTTGCCGCACGGATGGGCGCCCGAAACCGGATTTTTGCGGTACCGGTGGGACAGCTACAGCGAGCTGATGATGCTATATCTTATGGGGCTGGGCTCCAACAGCTACCCGCTGCCGGCGGGCTCGTGGGAGGCCTGGAAGCGATCGAAATTCAATTACGATGGCATCAGCTATATCGGCTCGTTCGCGCCCATTTTCGTTCACCAATATTCGCAGGCTTGGTTCGATTTTCGAGGGAAGCGCGACAAATACGCGGACTATTTTGAGAACTCGATCCTGGCCACCGAAGCGCATCGCCGTTTTTGTCTGGACCTGTCGAAACAGTTTCCCGATTACAGCGAAGACCTATGGGGCATTACGGCTTCGGATTCCGAGCATGGCTACGAAGTATGGGGAGGGCCGCCCAAGACCGGGCCGATCGATGGAACGGTGGTGCCATGCGCGTCGGCTGGTTCGCTGCCATTTCTGCCACAGGAGGTGATGCGCGTGCTCCATACGATCGAAATGATGTATGGAGCGGGAACCTGGAGCCGCTACGGATTCGTGGATGCGTTCAATCCGTTGACTAATTGGTACGACAGCGACGTGATCGGCATCGACACCGGAATCACCATGGTGATGGCGGAAAACGCGCGGACCGCATTCGTGTGGAACACATTTATGAAAAACCCGGAAGCGCAGCGCGGAATGCTGCGCGCCGGCTTTCAAGATTATCAGCCTTCCGACCCTGATGAGCTGAACCCATCGCCGCCCTTGCCGCTCGGATCAAACGGAAGCGACCCTCCGGGACATCATGGAACTTGGACTAAGGCAAGCCCTTGAGGCGGGAGCACGAACGTAATTTCTCCCTGTCGGAGCTTCGTCTTTTCAGGCGGCGGGAGCCGCGCGGCCTGGCGGAGCTTTTCGAGCTGTGCAGTGGTGGGATAGACCGGCCGGCCCATGGAGTTGTAGGCGTCGAGCAGTGAACCATGCGTTGCATCCAGGCGAGAGATGAGGACTCGATGGCTGCCTGAGAGGCCCTTGATATCCAGAGTGATTGTCTTGGGCCGTCCGGACTCTTCCGGTAAGAACAAATTCCAGACTGCGATTACCACAGTTCCATCCGCTCGCCGCGTGGCAATCGCCGAATTCGAGCCCACCGGGATGCGCTGATCTCCAAGTTTGTGCAGGAGAACAAACGCGTTGAAGGCGGGCTTCGGCAGATCGTCCTCGGCGATCAAACCGAACCCCCCGTAAAAGGGTCGCTTGACCACTCCCTGCTCCTCGAACACGTCGGAAAAAGTCCAATAACTCATCATTTCAGTGAGCCCGTCGCATTGGCGGACGGTGTCGGCAAGCCATGGGCCCATGAATAGAGCGTCGGTAACATCCGGCTCGTTCTTGTAGCTTGCGTTATACTCGCTGAAAATGACGGGCAGATTCGGATCGGGCGACGCTTGCACCTGCTCGTGAACCTTTTCGGCGGCGCGACATACCATCCGGGTGCGCGGGATTGCTTCGCTGGTGCCGAAAACATTTTGAGCCGAGTCGTTACCGTACACGTGCGTGGAAACGAAATCGACGGGGATATGGTTCTCGAAGCAGTGGCGAATAAAGCGGTCAACCCAGGCTGTCTGGGCGGTGGCAGGGCCGCCCACGCGGAGCCGTGGACTGACCGCTTTCAAGGCACGGGCCGTCGCGTCATATAGCTGATAGTAAGTCTGTTCCTTGGGATTGCCTGCCCAGAAATCCAGGTTGGGCTCGTTCCACACTTCGAAATACCACTGCGACACCTCGTCAATCCCGTAGCGATCCACCAGATGCTGGGCAAAATGGGTGATGAGATCGGACCATCTAGCGTAGTCCTTGGGTGGGGAGACGATGGGGTGATACCAAAACACGTGCTCGACGGGCGGCTGGGCGGCAAGCTTGCGCGGCATGAAACTCAATTCGACGAACGGGCGGACTCCGTTCCGCAAGAGACCGTCATAGATCTGATCGACATAGGAAAAATTGTAAACGGGCTTGCCATCGGCATCTTCGTCGTAAAGCCCTACTTCATCCTGAAAAATCGCATGGAAGCGAATGTACTGAAAGCCGGTGGCCTGCTTTACTTCACGCAGATCGCGGCGATAGCTTTCGCGAAGGGAGAGAATGGCTCGCCCGGAGCCGAACATCTGTTCCCAAAAATGCGGGAAGGGGTGAGCTGGGGCATTCAGATCGATTTGAATGGTTTCGGATTGGGACTGCGCTCGCGCGGCCAGCGGAATAGCGGCCGAAAAGGCCAGGATGATGATGAGGATGACGCTCTGAGCGGGATTTCGAAAGGGGCCTGTTTTGTGCCGAGCGATGGCGAACGTCGCTCTTTGTTCGCGGCGGGTTCGCTTCGATTTTGTTCGGCTTGGTGTATGGAATGATCTTTGCGCATCGGAGACAGTAATTTTGACGGCAGGGAACTGGCTCGCAGGCGCCCGTATCATGTGAGGCGAACCCAATACCGCTGGGCCAGAGGCCATGAATCAGATTCATTCAAAATGCCCATACGCCATCTTAGTACGGAGTGCATGTAGCGCAATAGGGAGCTTTGGGTGTTGAAAAACTCGCGGGGCAAGTGTCTTCTCAGTCGACGACAATTCTCGTATGGGTTATTCACGTGTAGCACCTCTAAAAGAGAAGCACGATTCTGATGACAGTATTCCTTAGACCTTCTTTTGCGGGTTGGCGATCACGCTGTGGACGCAAGCCACACTCCAAACTTTAATTAACTTGAGAATTAGATTGGACACTACGGCGATGGTAAGTATCCCATCTGGACAAGTACGTCAGCCTGAGCTATCTTCATTTGGAGAGTGCATCGCATCTTGGATGCCGTGGAGAAAGTCTATCCTGATGGCCTTTGAATCGTATTTCGATGGCAGCAACGTGGGCGGATGGGACACGGGAAGAACAGTTACGTTGGCCGGATTCGCCGCTGAAGATTCGATATGGCTGGAGGTTGATAAAGAGTGGCGCAGGATTCTCTCCGATACTTCAAAGAGGCCCCCGGCTGAATATCTCCACATGAGGGAGGCCACTCACCTAGAAAAAGAGTTCAGTTTTGCCAAAGGGTGGACGATACCGAAGGTCAATAGTTTAGTGATGGATTTGTTGATGTACTTGCAGCACGTAGATAAGGAACGGTTCCGAATGTTTTGGTGCACCGTCGACCTTGACGCTCATAGAAAATTGAAGGATGAGGGATTGGGCATTGCCGAGCCGATAGAAATCTGCATTGATTGTCCTACGGTCGCCCTTGATTGGTTTTTTATAAAGTGGCCTGGAATAATTTCCAGTGCTCACTATTTCTTCGATATAGGCGAGCCATTCAAAGCACCATTCGAGGATAGATGGCGGTCTAAGAAAGCATTTAGTCTAGATGGCAGTGACCATTTTTGGTCACTGCTAAAAACAGTGGCAACCGTACAAATGAGGGACAAGCCTGGATTACAGGCCGCAGATTTGATTGCATGGGCTGTTAATCGGAAGTTTTCCGCGCAAAAGGATGCGGCCTTCTCTGGCGTTGAATCAATAATGCAGAATGTCATCCCCAGCAGTTCAATATTATGGGACGAGCAGAAATTGAGAGAAAGACGCGGAAGGATACATGATAAGATTCAGCCATGACGCGAACGCGAAAGGTCGAGCCGCGCAATGAGAGCCGCAAGAAGATGCGGCCCTACGCGCGGGATGCATTCCACGCGCTTCTCAAGCGGGCCATCACGCCCGCCGCGAAGCCCGCTCCAAGATCGACCTAAACTGTTGGTTGCCCATGTGGCGGCGATTGTAGCGGAAGCTGTATTCGTCCAAGTAGCTCTGCAAGTACTTGGTCGATACGGAGTGATAGACTCCGCGAATTCCTGTTTTAATCAGCATCCAGAATCCCTCGACCGAATTGGTATGCGCGTCCCCGCGAACGTATTCACCTCTACTGTAGCACACAGTTCCATGCCGGAAGCCCATTGGCGAGCAGTCATCTTGCTTCATGGTAGAAAGTCCCTGATAGACCGCGTATTCGTCGGTGTAAATCACGCTTTCCTGAACGACATGCTTATGGACGACTGGAAGGATACTGCTACCAGTGGCGTCAGGCAGAGCCTTAGCGATTGCTTTCCCTTTGCGCTGGACAATAGCGACAACGGGAGTCTTAACTAAGTCTCTGCGCATCGGACGGCCCGCACGACCTTTGCGTCGCCCGCCCATGTAGGTTTCGTCTATCTCCACCGTTGGCCCCTCCAATTGCAAATCGCCATCGGAGAGCAACGAGCGGACTTGCTTGAAGATGCGCCAAGCGGTTTTGTAGGTTACGCCAGTCTCGCGCTGAATTTGCTTCGCTGAGATTCCGCAACGAGTGGAACCCATGAGGTACATTACGTAGAACCAAGTGCGCAGCGAAGTCGAGGACTTCTCGAAGATAGTTCCCTTGAGCGGATAGGCATGATGCCCGCAATGGTCGCACGCGAACGCGGTGCGATTGCCGACGCGATGATGCTTGCGCTCCACCTTGCAGTCCGGGCAGTAACCCACACCGTCAGGGAATCGCTCTTCCGCGATGTAGCGCAGACAGGCGTCATCGTTCGGGAACTCGTTGTTGAAGTCCTTCACGCTGTATCGAAGTTCTTTGGGGATGCTCTGCTTGACTTTCATATCAGCCTCACAGAGCAAATCCTACCAAAAGTACATACTTGTTGCCAGGGGATACTTACTACGGCGATTATCGCCGGGCAGCGAAAAAATCTTTCAGCAAGGCCGCCGTTTCGTGCATGAGAACACCCGGCGTGATCTCAACACGGTGGTTCAGTTGCGGATGCTCCAACACCGAAAAGCAGGAGCGGACGGCGCCGCCTTTCGGATCGTCAGCGCCATAGATAAGCCGGTTGATCCGAGCCTGAATGATCGCTCCTGCACACATGGCACAAGGCTCGATTGTCACGTAGAGCAGGGCATTCAGCAGACGATAGTTTCCGACTTCCGCCGCGGCGGCGCGCAGCGCAATCATTTCCGCGTGTGCTGTGGGGTCGCAGTCCTCTATCGTGCGGTTTCCGGCGCGCGACACGATGCGATCGCCGATAACCAAGACAGCGCCCACCGGCACTTCGTTTCGCTGCGCCGCAAGACGTGCCTGTTCAAGCGCGGCCTGCATGAAAGATTGATCGGCTTTGCTCGCCGGAACCATTGCGTGCCAGAATAACACGCGCGCATCGGTCGGTTCATTCCGAACAACTAATTTGCGAGGGAGCAACCATGTTCGTCAAAATCTGCCGCCGGCTTTCCGCGGCGCTAGTCCTACTGATGGTTCCCACCGCGTCCAATAGCCGCCCATCCCCCAATGTTCAAGCATCTCCTTCAGCAGGCGTCGCGCCGCAGGCCGCTCAACAGAAGGCTCCGGCGCCCAACGTGGACGGTCAAAAGAGTTCGAATCAAGCGCCTGCGGATATAAAATCCCCACCTGCCACTGCCATCCAGCCGATTGCGAATTTGCCTGACGCGGCATGGGCACTTCTGCGCCAGGGAGCAGCGTCCGACAAATTTCAGGACCGCTCCGATGCGCTCTCTGCCTTGACGATTCTCGACTCCGACCGCAGGGCTCTTTCTTTGATCGAAAATGGGCTCAGTGACAAAGAGGAAAGTATCCGAGTACTCGCCGCGGCGTCTCTCGGTGTTGTGAAAGCGAGATCGGCGATTCCCAAGCTGAAAGCGGCTCTGGACGATACCTCGCCGCAGGTGAGCTTTGCGGCCGCTCAATCTCTCTGGAAAATGGGCGATCGCAGCGGGCGCGATATTTTCTACGAAATACTCAATGGGGAACGCAAGACCACCCCCGGCGTCATCCAGGGCAAAATAAACCAAGCCCGGCGAGACATGCGTGACCCCAAAGCGCTGGCTCTTATCGGCATCAATGAAGCGAGTGGAGCCCTTCTGGGCCCATTTTCGATGGGCGTCTCGCTGGTGGAGGAATACGCCAAGGGGAACGGCGCGACGGTGCAAAGCCTGTGTGCACAGTTACTCGCTTCCGATCATAGCCACCGGACCGCTGAGGAATTGACCGACGCCCTCGGCGACAAGAACTGGCCGGTGCGCGCGGCAGCGGCAAGATCGCTTGCGCAGCTACGCTATGCGAGGGCAATTCCGCAACTAAAAGACATGATGGAGGACGACAAGTCGCGGCCGGCCCGGTTCGCCGCCGCTGCCGCCATCGTGCGGCTCAGCCGGGATTTTCGGAAGGCAGCGAGCTTGCAGCGATCCTCTGGTTTGAGGTATGCGCAGCCGGGAAACTGATTGAAACCGTTGTTTTTCGCAACCCTTTGCTTGGCTCCCGACGCAGTACGTGGGGGCCACGCCCGCTCCGCTCGTCGTGGAAATAACCTCTCTCTTGTCTTTTGCCCTCTCTGAACCTTCGTTATAAGTTATAAGATGATGGCCTTGAATTTTTCTGAAGGGACAATGGAACTACGTAAAGACCCCATCACGCGCAGTTGGGTTGTAGTAGGCCATCCCGAGCGCGAAAAAGTGCGGCCCGATCCGTGCCCGCTGTGCTCCGAGAACGGAGTCGAGACGCGTGTCCTGCTCGAACTGCCACAACCGGGCCCCTGGCAAGTCCGAGTCTATCCGCACTTTCGTCCGCTCTATCACATTGAAGGGGATCCCGCCCGCGGAGCCGAGGGCATCTACGATCGGATGGCCCCCATCGGAGCCCACGAAATCATTGTGGAGACGCCGGATCATGCCGTCTCGCTGGCGCAACTGAAAGACGAAGAAATCGACCGCGTTCTGGAAGCGTATGCGCTGAGAATTTTGGATTTGAAGCGCGATGAGCGGTTCAAGTACGTAACCGTTTACAAAAACCAAGGTCTTCAATCGGGGGAGGAATGGCCGCACGCGCACTCACAATTGACGGCCACCACATTTGTCCCGCGCCGCATTCTCTACGAACTCCGCTCCGCGCGCCAGTGGTATCACGAACGCGAGCGCTGCGTCTTCTGCGATATCCTGCGCCAGGAGATTCGGCAGGCAAAGCGCATCGTGGACAGCGTCGGAGATTATTACTCTTTTTGTCCATACGCTTCGCGCGTGCCGTATGAAGTCTGGCTCATGCCAAGGACTCACAATCACCGATTCGAGGTACCGCTGCCGGGTGAGAACAGGCGGCATCTGGCCACTTTGCTGGGGAGGACCTTGAGGCGCTTGCTCCATGTGACCAGCAACTACCACATGGTGTTGCACACCGGACCGAACACTCTGCAAACAAAGGGGGAGCTGAGCGAATACTGGCGCACGATCGATGGCGACTATCACTGGCATATTGAAATCCTGCCGATCGTCCAGTCTCGGAGTAAGTCCTACAGCATCAAAGAGATTTATTTCAACGGGACTCTTCCCGAACAGGCCGCTGAGCGCCTGCGCGAGCTCGACCCGGACAAATGACCGGCCTCCGCGAATCGTTGCGCAGGACCCGGAATCCGCAACGCGGCGGCATATTCTTTCGTTTGTTGTTCCTTCTGTGTTTCCTCGGGTTGCTGTTTGTACTCTACCTCGCTCGCCATCCGCTGCTTCGGCTTGCTGGCGGGTTTTGGGTGGTGGACGAGACACCGCAGACTTCCGATGCCATCGTGATACTCGGGGATGACAACTTTAATGCCGACCGCGCCTCGCGCGCCGCCGAACTTTTCAAGTCGGGCCTGGCGCCGCGAGTCGTCGCAAGCGGCAGATATCTGCGTCCCTACGCCAGTATCGCGGAGCTAGAGGAGCACGATCTCACCGACCGCGGCGTGCCCGCAGCCGCAATCGTTCTCCTGGCGCATCACGCTACGGATACACGGGAAGAAGCGGTGGCGATCAGCCAGCTGATTTCTTCGCGAGGATGGAAGCGGATCATCCTGGTCACGTCGAACTACCACACGCGCCGGTCTGAATACATCTGCGAGAGGATTTTTCCGGCTGGAACCGTGCTGACCGTGGTTGCGGCAAAGGATTCCGAATACGATCCCGGCCAGTGGTGGTGGACCCGCGAGGGCGTCAAGCTCTTCTTTCATGAGTCCGTCGGTATGGTGGTTGCCATGTGGGAATTACGCCATAATTCGGTGCGGACCGTTCGCCTGGGCCTGTTCGACATCCTGAGACGCGCTGTTAGCATTTTGTCGCCCGCTACTACACTGCCGGTTTACAGCCAGTGCTGCCTGTACTATATTTAGCCACCTGCTAGGACGGCCTGCCACCCGGCTCAGGAAGTCCGCAAAATTGGGGGAGAATCTCATGTGGCGTAAACCTACAGACGCAGATGCAAAGCCATCTCCGAAGCCCTTCGAAGTGCCGGCCTCTCCAGTGGTCGTCAAGCCGCAAGCAGCAGCTCCTCTCGTCGTTTCTGAACCCGCTCCGACGCCGGCTCCGCAGCCGGTTCCGTCTCCGATTTCGGCAGCACCTGCGACAAAAGCGGTAATCGCACAGGATAATTCCACGGCATCCACGATCGGTACCGGGCTGAAAATTCGCGGAGAATTATCCGGCAATGCCGATTTATATATCGAAGGCGAGGCCCAGGGGAAAATCGTCCTCGCTGGGTCCCGGGTAACAGTGGGCCCCAATGGCCGCGTGCAGGCAGACATTGAGGCGCGCGAAATCATCATTCAAGGAGCCGTGGAGGGAAACCTAAAGGCTCGCGACAGCGTGCGACTCGGCTCATCCAGCCGGGTGCAGGGCAGCGTGCAGACGCCGCGCATCAGCATCGACGATGGCGCGAAACTTCGCGGCAAAGTGGAAATGACGCGCGCCAATGAATCTCAAACGCTTTCAACCGCTCCACAAAAGACCGATGCCGCGCCGTACGGAACAGTCTCCGTTCATTCGGAAAGCAAGTAGACCAAGGCATGAACTGGCTTGCTAAAGTGCGTCTGAACGGCATGGCAACCGCTGCCACGCCCGCTAGGCCCGGCCCGGTCTCAGCGCATCCCAACCTCAACGTCCGCACATCAAACGCACTCAAGGAATTTCTGTGGCTTATTGGGGATGTGCCGCATGCCCGCATTCTCGACCTGGGGCCGGTGTGGCAGTCGACCGTCAATTTTTTGGGCGAGAAGGGCTTCCGGATTTCGACGGAAGATTTGCTGGTGGGTTGGAAGCAATTCGTAACGGACGAAGAAGAGCGATTGCGCATCGCACCGGTCGCACCGGCAGGGGAGGAAGGTGAAATCGAACGGCTTTCCTCTTCGCTGCTTGCCGAGAAATTTCTGATGGGGGCACTGCAATATCCCGCGGAGAGCTTCCATGGCCTGCTCTTGTGGGATCTACTGGATTATTTTGATGCGCCTGCAGGGGCGCGCATTATGGAGGGGCTTTTTAGCATTCTTCATCCTGGAGGGGTTTTACTCGCGCTGTTTCACAGCCGGCCGGCCGAACGATTCAACCGATACCGGATTTTGGACGCCCAGAACGTCGAGATTGTCGCTGCACCCACCCTTGCTGTTCACACCCGGGTATTTCAAAACCGCGAGATACTGGAGTTGTTCGAGAAATTCCGCTCCTCGAAAACCTTTGTGGGACGCGATCAAGTCCGCGAAGCGCTCTTCCTCAAGTAAAAATTCACAGGGACTGCGAAGAGTATCGGGCGCACGATGCGCGATGCTGCGGCGTCTCGATAGGTTACCGGCCGAGTATCTGCATGGTCCCTTTGTAGATGGATATTCACGCAGAGCGTGACCGGATTTGAAAACTCCTGCCGTGGGATACGAAGAACTTACTCGGGCTCCGCGCTTTTGAGAGGAACTGACTTGCTTCGCGCGCGCGACTTCCAGGCGTGGTAAGCGGCGGGTAGCAACGAAAGAACAATCACGGCGGCAATGATGTAATGGATTCTCTTGTCGATATTGGGCACGGTCCGCCCGAGCGTGTATCCGAGCAGGATCATGCCCCACACCCAGGATATTCCGCCCACCATGTCGTAAAGGAGATAACGGACATATCGCATTTTTGCCGCACCGGCGACCGGGGGACAAAACGTGCGGATGATAGGAACGAAGCGCGCCAGAATAATCGTCTTGCCTCCGTACTTCTCATAGAATGCGTGCGCCTCTTCCAGATGACGCTTCTTGAAGAATCCCGAGTCCTTGCGCTGGTACAGAGTTTTTCCCGCCCTCCAGCCAATCAGGTAACCAA
>DATLST010000259.1:0-6733 GCA_035534055.1 Candidatus Acidiferrales bacterium
CCTCGTCTTTTTGCTGTAGCGCTCGAATCCGTTCGCCATCGCCAGTGTCCTCTGCTTCATGATTGCCACTATCCTCCCACTGCTCCCCACACCTTATCCGTTACACGCAAAACATGGAGCACTTATTCAGAAGTTCCTTAGTGGGTGAAGGTGCGACCGGAGCCGCCTCGCTCGATGACTTCGTAGCCAAGTTGAAGCCTCCGCGCGCGGCGTGGCTGATGGTGCCAGCAGCTGTCGTCGATAAGACTCTGCACGAACTTGCTGGCCGCATGCAATCCGGCGACACCATCATTGACGGAGGCAATTCCTACTACATCGACGACATTCGCCGCGCGAGCGAACTCAAGCCTAAGAGCATCCACTATGTCGATGTTGGGACAAGCGGCGGGGTCTGGGGTTCTGAACGCGGATATTGTCTGATGATTGGCGGCGAACCAGACGTGGTCCAGCGCCTCAAGCCAATCTTCGCCACCCTTGCTCCCGGGATCGGAACCGCGACTCGAACACCCGGTCGCGATAAGACTGACGGCACGGCCGAGCAAGGATATCTGCATTGCGGACCGAGTGGCGCCGGTCATTTCGTCAAGATGGTCCACAACGGAATCGAGTACGGCATCATGGCGGCTTATGCCGAGGGCCTGAACATCTTGCATCACGCCAATGCCGGCACGAAGAAAGTTGAAGTCAATGCCGAGACCACACCGCTACGGCAACCAGAATTATACCAATATGAGTTGTGCTTGCCCGACGTCGCTGAAGTCTGGCGCCGCGGCAGCGTGATTGCGTCATGGCTCTTGGACCTTACGGCGGCCGAGCTATTGAAGGATCCGAGCCTGAATAGTTACCGAGGACATGTGTCAGATTCAGGCGAAGGACGCTGGACCATCAAGGCCGCAATTGATGAAGCGGTTCCTGCGTCTGTCCTAAGCGTCGCGCTCTATGAACGTTTCAGTTCACGCGGCGATGCGGACTTTGCCGACAGGGTTCTATCCGCGATGCGGCATGAGTTCGGTGGACACGTCGAGAAGAAAGCATGAAAGCTGCTTCCAAGAAGGCCGATGCTGTCCTGGTGATCGATGTGGGAGGAACGCACGTCAAGGTGCTGGCAACCGGCCAACGCGAAGAGCGCGAGATTTCCTCGGGATCAACCATGACCGCAAGCAAGATGGTGCGAGACGTAAAGCGCGTCGCTAAGGACTGGAAATATGACCACGTCTCGATCGGCTATCCTGCTCCTGTGCTTCATGGATGTCCCCTCCACGAGCCTTACAATCTAGGCGGCGGCTGGGTCGGATTTGATTTTGGCAAGGCTTTCAAGTGTCCGGTCAAGGTCATCAATGAAGCTGCGATGCAGGCGATTGGAAGCTATCAAAGGGGCCGGATGCTCTTTTTGGGTCTCGGTGCTGGGCTTGGGTCGGCCATGATCGTCGATGGGATAGTTGAGCCGATGGAGTTGGCGCATCTTCCTTACAAGAACGGGAAGACTTACGAGGACTACGTTGGTGTTCGCGGTCTGAAGCGGCTGGGGAAAAAGAAGTGGCGGCGTCATGTGATCGACGTCGTGGAACGGCTCAAGAGCGCGCTAGAGGCCGAATACGTGGTGCTGGGCGAAGGGAATGCCAAAAACATGAAGAAGCTGCCTCCGGGCATTCGGCTGGGCGACAATCGGAACGCGTTTGTAGGCGGTTTTCGCCTATGGAAGGAAAAGAGTAAACCTCGGCGTGGCTAGTTTTCTCGCCCGCACGTCAATTCGATACGACGATAGGTGTTGGGTTCGGGGCACACCTGGGGAAAGCCGAAACGAAATAAGTGCGGGGAGGACTGACGGAAAATGACCACCTTCGATTCGGATGCGTTTGTTTTCTTCGGCGCGACGGGGAACCTGGCTTACAAGCAGATATTCCCCGCGCTCCAGGCGATGATCCAGCGCGCCCACTTCGATATGCCGATCATCGGCGTGGCCAGGTCTGCGAAGGGCCTTGACGGGCTTCGAGCGCGAGCTCACGAAAGCCTTGAGAAGCACGGTGGCGTGGATGCGCGCGCGTTTGCAGTGTTATCCGCAAAACTCCAGTATGTGAACGGTGATTACGCCAACCAGGAGACATTCAGCAATCTGCGAAAGGCGCTAGGCGGGTCGTCTCACCCTCTTTATTACCTTGCTACCCCGCCAGACTTGTTTGCAACCGTTGCTGAGGGACTGGCCAAGGCGAACTTCGACAAGGAAGCGCGCGTCGTTGTCGAAAAGCCGTTTGGCCGCGACCTCGCCTCCGCGCAGGCGCTCAACCGAACGCTCCGCAAATCTTTTCCCGAATCGGCGATTTTCCGGATTGATCATTACCTCGGCAAAGAACCGGTCCAGAATCTGCTCTACTTCCGCTTCGCTAATTCATTCCTCGAACCGATCTTGAACAACAACTATATCCAGAGTGTTCAGATCACGATGGCTGAAACTCTTGGCGTAGAGGGCCGCGGGAGCTTCTATGAGGATGTCGGTGCGATCCGCGATGTGGTGCAAAACCACATGTTGGAGGTAGTCGCGCTGCTCACGATGGAGGCACCCATTACCCGCGATCTGGACGCATTGCGAGACGAAAAGCAGCGGGCTTTTCGAGCGATGCGGCCGGTCACCCCTGCCGATGTCGTCCGCGGTCAGTTTCGTGGCTACCGAAAGGAGAAGGTGTCGCTGCGGATTCGCAGGTGGAGACATTTGCTGCGGTCAAGTTGTATATCGACACATGGCGATGGGCAGGCGTTCCATTCTACATTCGAGCTGGTAAGCGAATGCCTGTCACCGCAACTGAAGTATTGGTTGAACTCAAGCGTCCTCCGCAGACCGTGTTCGACTCAATTACTCAGAGTCAGGCGGATTTCTTTCGCTTTCGTCTCAGCCCCAGTGTAACTATCTCGCTGGGCGCGCGCGTCAAAATGCCGGGCGAGGCGATGGTCGGCGAAGCTGTGGAACTTTTGGTGCGGCAAAGCCCAGCCGATGAGATGACGCCGTACGAGCGCCTGCTCGGCGATGCCATCCGAGGTGATGCTACCTTGTTCGTTCGTGAGGACGGTGTGGAAGCTGCGTGGGCAGTTGTGGATCCGATCTTGGGGAATGCGGTGCCCGTTCACGACTACGAGCCAAACACCTGGGGACCGGCCGAAGCTGACCAGATCATTGCTCGTGACGGTGGCTGGCACAATCCCAAGCCGAGCGGAGACAAAACGCTAGCGGCAAGAAAATGAAATCCGTGCTTGAAGCCGTACCTCCGATCGCGGCCGATAAGCCTGCGTTCAATGGCGCTCGAATCGAAGAGGTGGATTCTCAGCGCGTGTCACAAATCAACCAGCTATCGAAGCGCGGAATCCAACAAATGGTCAAAAGGGATTGCCGAACAAACCTCGAGACCTTGCAAGAAGGAGAAAAGTATGAAGCCGACACAGCAGCTCCACGACCTAGGGCAGAGCCTCTGGCTCGATAACATCACCCGCGGGCTCCTGACGAATGGGACGCTCCGACGCTACATTGAGGAACTTTCGATCACCGGTCTCACTTCGAACCCTTCAATCTTCGACCATGCGATTAAGAACTCGAACTTCTACGATGAAGCCATCCATCAGAAGACGAAAGCGGACAAGTCAGGTGAGGGACTCTTCTTCGAACTCGCGCTCGAAGACTTGCGCCAGGCCGCCGACCTCTTCCGACCGATTTACGATCGGACCAATGACGTTGACGGCTGGGTTTCGATGGAGGTTTCTCCGCTGTTCGCTCATGACACGGCGCACACGATTGCACAAGCTAAGGACTTTTATGCTCGCGCCGGCCGGCCAAATCTTTTCATTAAGATTCCCGGCACTCGCGAAGGCTTGCCGGCGATCGAGGAGTCTATCTTCGCTGGTGTGCCCGTGAATGTAACCTTGCTCTTTTCGAGTGAACAATATCTGGCTGCGGCCGGTGCTTATTTGCGCGGTGTTGAGCGGCGCATCCAAGCGGGCCTGAAACCGGATGTGTTTTCCGTGGCTTCGATCTTCATCAGCCGCTGGGACAAAGCGACAATGGGAAAAGTCCCCAAAGAGTTGCAAGACAATCTCGGGATCGCAGTCGCAAAACAGGCCTACAAGGCTTATCGCCAATTGCTGGATTCGCCTCGCTGGCTGCGGTTGGCAAATGCCGGGGCGCGACCGCAACGCCTGCTCTGGGCGAGTACGGGGACTAAAGACCCCAACGCTTCCGATGTTCTCTACATCAAGGCGCTCGCCGCTCCATTCACCATCAACACGGTTCCCGATGCCACGTTACTTGCCTTCGCCGATCATGGAGTGCTGGAAGACCTTTTGCTAGCGGACGGCGGAGATGCCAAGAATACGATAGCTAAGTTCGCCCAAGCCGGCATCGACCATGACCGGCTGGCCGCCGACCTGCAGCGCGAAGGCACTGAATCATTCGTAAAGGCTTGGAAGGAGCTGCTCGATACCATCGGGTCGAAAAATGCCACATTCAAAGCAGCTGGATGAGGAAAGATCTTGTAAATCGACTCATTCGATCAGTGAGGCGTCGAACTGGGGAAAGTGCTGGCCAAGCGAATAATGCCCGAACTCCAGAGGGCTGCGCCGCCACCACTCAAACACGGCGGTTCGCCGAATGTGCCCTTCGGCGCTGGCGAGATCTCAGGCGAGGAACAGCTTGAGTGGAGTGTCTATCTCTAAGAGAATCTTATTTTCTGCTGTCTTACCCCGACCGGGAATACTGAAAATACAAACGGTGACCTTTCGCAGCGGCCCTGAGAAGGTCATCGGTTTTCTTGTATCGACTCATGAGTCTGGTCGCCAACGGGCGGTTATCGCAATTCATGAATGGTGGGGTCTAAACGACTGGGTGAAGGGACAGGCTGCAAACTTAGCGGCGAACGGATACATTGTGCTCGCCGTGGACCTCTATCGGGGGAAAGTCACAGCAAACCCTGTGGAAGCTCGCAGGTTGAAGCGCAGTCTAAGGGAAGATCGCGCGATTCGCGTTTTGAAAGCGGCGTTTGATTATCTTACGAGACGACCTGACGTGGATCCTGGACGCATTTGCTCGATGGGATGGTCTATGGGTGGGGGATTGGTGCTGCAACTTGCGATTCATGAGCCGCGGCTTGCCGCTTGTGTCGTGAATTACGGCTCTCTGCCGACGGAACCAGCTGACATCCAGAAAATCAATGCACGGGTGCTTGGAATCTTTGGCTCGCTTGATCGTGGGATCCCTCCCGACCAAGTCCGAGCGTTCGAAAAGAGTATGAGAACTGTAAAAAAACATATCGATATTAAAATCTATGATGGCGCAGCCCACGCATTTGAAAATCCCACCAACAAAAGTGGTTATCGACCGGAAGCCACTGACGACGCTTGGCTCCGCACTCTTACATTCCTCGACCAAGCCACGAAATCAAAGTCTCCTGCCCCATAGGAAGGTCTTTTTCTCGTCGCGGTTGCCGGTGACGATGGACACTTTATCTGGCCAGATCATTATTTAGCAAGCCAGAATGCACGTTATGAAAGTGTGCGTCGTGGGACGCAACGCCTTCTATAGAATGCGCAAGAGCTTCTTTTTCGGGGGTTACATGCATCGCGATGCCGCTGCGTCCGAAGACGTACCCTCAGAGTCAAGCATTGTTAACGTCGGGCGACACACCGCGCTTTTTAGGCGGGGCCATGCGTGCAAGGACGGATATCTCGGCGAAACGTTATCCGAGCTTGTGCGCCTCATTGCGCAACAGGAGGCGCGTCCCCGTTGATTAGGTCTTGCGTATACCGGGCGATCATGATCGCTTCATCTGTCTTCATCACACGTACTCGCACAGTGCTGTTCTCGGCGGAGATGACCGCCGCATTGGCGGCGTTGAGCGATGGATCCAGGCGAATGCCCAGAAACTCCAGGCCTTCGCAGATGCGGCTTCGAATGGAGGGGGCGTTTTCCCCGATTCCGGCGGTGAGGACTAAGGAGCCCAAGAACTTCCTGGCTTGGTAGCAGAACAGGCGACGGCTTCGGCGGCGTGCGGACCATCCGCCTCCTTGCCGAGAAGTTCTTGCATGTCGGAGCTGATCGCTGATACGCCTAATAGCCCAGCCTGCCCGTTCAAAACATTTTTGGCCGCAGATACGGACGATTCCTGCTTGATGACGGAAAGAACCGCGCCCGGGTCGAGGTCGCCGGACCGAGTTCCCATCATCAAACCTCCACAGGGAGTCATTCCCATAGTCGTATCTATGGGACGGCGGTTCCAAATAGCGGCCATGCTAGCGCAGTTGCCCAAACGCGCCACAATCACCCTTCCATCGGCTTCCGCCCTAGCTAACCTGGCGCGCGAGTTCCTGCAGGATGTACGCGTAGGACAAACCATGGAAGCCGTAGCGCATCAGACCTTCATCCCAATAGTGCCGAGGGAGCGGATAGAGCTTGGCGATCTTAGCAGCCCGTGGTGGAACCACGATTTCTTGAGTGACGAAACTTGTATCGGAGATAGCGGTGATTTTGACGACGGTCGAGTCGTGACGATGAAAAGGAAGAACTTGGTCGATGCGCAGCCGTTGCAGAGCGATCAATCAGCCCAAAAAGCACAATAACAAACGAGGACCGTCGATTTCTCCGTTCTCGTGGCGTACCAGATCCCAATAGGTTGCGGAAGATCAAGCTCAGATTGAACGCTCCGGCGTGAATCAAAAGTCGCTTGAGAATATTCTGGTGTTCCCGCAGATGCGTCCT
>DATLST010000260.1:0-5043 GCA_035534055.1 Candidatus Acidiferrales bacterium
CCTCGTCTTTTTGCTGTAGCGCTCGAATCCGTTCGCCATCGCCAGTGTCCTCTGCTTCATGATTGCCACTATCCTCCCACTGCTCCCCACACCTTATCCGTTACACGCAAAACATGGAGCACTTATTCAGAGATTCCCTAGAGTAGCCATAGAAAAGAAAAAACGAGTCCAACAACAGCGCAGGCTCAAGATCAAGACCCTACTCGTGAATAACCGTCAATTTTTCGTGGCTCACGAAACGGCCGCAATCGCCGGGGATTCAGGTGAAAAAGGGTGTCTGTGACCGATTACTCCACCGAAATCCCGGGGCATTGGGTTGTCTGACCGCCTTCGTATCACATAGCGGCGAGCAATCGTCGAGCAAACAGACCGGATTACATACAAAATAAACCAAGACGATGCCGCAACAGCAATAGTGGACCTTCACCGCTTGCGGAGGACTTCACTCAGAATACGACCATCGCGCGTGGCAAGCGTAATGCCGCTGAGCAATGCGAGCGTTGGCGCAATGTCGGCCGGACTAGCAGGCGCATAGTCGATTCCCGGTTGAATTCCGTAGCCCATAAGGAGGATCGGTACGTGCTGATCGTAGTAGTAGGGCGATCCGTGCATGGCTCCGATTATACGTTTGTGGCCCGGCGGCGTGAAATCCCATGACCAATAGGGCTTCGGCACAATCAGTAGATCCCCGCTGCGCTTGGCGACGAAGCTGGCCGCTTCCGCGCGGCGGATCGGGCTTTCCGTTGCCGGGCGATCTTCAAGCTCTTCGGCGCGATATACCGCCGCAACTCCCGGTACTTGCTCGATCGCATCGAAAACGGCTTTCATCGCTGCGGGATCATTCTTTAGTTTGTCGTAAGTCCAGGGCGTGAAGAAGATGTCGGCATCGTCAACATCAGCAACGGCAGGAGCTGGATAATGGAACGGCTGTAACGCTTTTTCAATGCGTTCCCGGACCTCCGGCAGGTTCAACCATCCCGCATCCACGCCGATCTTTTGCATGTCCGCAGGAATCGGAGTGCCTCCGTGATCGCCGGTCAACGCGACCACATAATTCCCTGCGCCGACTCTGCGATCAAGAAACGAGAAAAACTCGCCGAGATCCAAATCCAGGCGGGAAAGCTCATCCTGGATTTCACGGCTTCTTGGCCCGAATGCATGGGCCACATAATCGGTCGAAGAGAAACTGATTGCGAGATAGTCGACGTCCGCGCCGCTACCCAAATGCATAGCATCCACCGCCGTCTCCGCGAGCTTAACAAGGTAAGTGTTGGGATAAGGGCTTGTCTCCCATTGGTAATAGTAATAGGGATCGGGTGTTTTGCTGGTCGGGAGACCTTTCAGTTCGTGTGGAAAACTTCCATCCCAACCCGGAGGCGGCACGGCGCCTTCCACCTTTTCGCCATACAAGTATGATGAGTCAGGAAGCAGCAGTTTCCAGACCTTTCCATAATCGTCGCTTGCCGGATGCTCTTTGGCGTAGCGCTCAACCGAAGGCACAGAAGGATAAGCGCTGGAAGTTGCCCAAAGCCCCGTGGCGGGATCAAACCAGGTCGCGCCGTCCGCCCGATGGCCAGCAAGCATGATGGCCGCGCGCGCTTTCAGGGAAAATGTGAATACGCGAGGTTTATCTGCCCGCTGAAACTTCAACTCGTCGGCAAATGTTGGAACCAGAAGCCTGTCCGCCGTGTCTCCCCCTCGTACCGTTCCACCATAGCCGGAATCCTTCGCGGCTGCGTCCTGTGTGCAGGTTACGCGCCGCTGTGACGAGCGGTCCCACCAGGAATTGGAAATAATGCCGTGGGTAGCAGGCAGCGAACCGGTTGAGATGGTCGCGTGCCCCACGCAGGTTTCCGTCTCAGCATACGAATAGGCGGCATTGCGAAGCCACGCACCTTCCGTGGTCAATCGTTTGAGACCGCCCGTCCATTGTTCCCGGAACTTATCCACATAATCCGCCCGCATTTGGTCAACCACGAGAAGAACGATGAGCTTAGGCCGTACTGGGTGGGTTCCGCTTTCGCTTGCCGCGGTTGATGGTCGAGAGCCCCCCTGTCGGGCGCCCGATGCATTCGCCGCTCCCTGCCCCAAGGCAAGTATTAAGATAAACCCGCAAAAAATCGAAATTGCCGTACGATTTTTCATTCCTGATCTCTAAAGAGACGCTATTCTATTCTCTATCATTGCGCAAATAACGAGGCGCCAAACACTTTGGCAAATTGTGAGTGGAAATCGGGTGCCTTATAACTCCAGCAAATCTTTCTCTCCTCAACCGCCTAGACAGCGACGCAATACTGGAGTGGTAACCCTTTCTGAAATCTGCGGAGGTCGAGCCTACATAACGCACACTCGCCCCTCATCGGCAAAATCCTATATCAAGAAAGCGGCCGATCTTATCCCAAAAGTGGCATTTGAAAATCGGCGCCCTTGCGGATGCCGGTAGGCCATCGCGCGATAACGGTTTTCATTCGCGTATAGAACCGAACACCTTCGGGCCCATGCACGTAATGGTCGCCGAATAGCGATCGTTTCCAACCA
This sequence comes from Candidatus Acidiferrales bacterium, assembly GCA_035534055.1. Lineage (GTDB taxonomy): Bacteria > Acidobacteriota > Terriglobia > Acidiferrales > UBA7541 > Palsa-295. Next base: position 2,539 of record DATLST010000260.1, read on the forward strand.
CCAAATGAATGAAACGCCATTGGTACCGGAATCGGCACATTCACTCCGACCATGCCTGCCTTCACCCTGCTGGTGAAGTAATGGGCCGCGTCGCCGTCCCGCGTGAAAATGGCCGTGCCGTTTCCGTATTCGTGCTTGTTCACCAAATCGAGAGCGGCGTCGAAAGTCTCGGCCCTTACCAGCGACAACACCGGACCGAAGATCTCGTCTCGGTAGATCCGCATGGAGGGTTTCACATGATCGAAGAGGCTTGCACCCAGGAAAAACCCCTTCGTGTCCAATGGTGCGCGCCGGCCATCCACCACCAGTTCGGCGCCCTCCTCAACTCCGATATCTATGTAAGAGCTCACCTTTTTCAGATGCTCCGCGGTTATAAGCGGCCCCATGTCGGCGTCGGGCTCCTCTCCGGGTGCGATCTTCAATGAACCAATTTTTTGCTTGAGTCGCTTGACCAGCGCATCGGCGGTCTTATTCCCAACGGCAACCGCAACGGATATAGCCATGCATCGCTCGCCGGCCGAGCCGTAGGCCGCGCCCATAAGGGCGTCAGCGGCCTGGTCCAGGTCCGCATCGGGCAAGATCACCATGTGGTTTTTGGCGCCGCCAAGCGCTTGGACGCGTTTACCTGTCGCAGTTCCACGCGTGTAAATATAAGAAGCGACAGGAGTCGATCCAACGAAACTGATCGCTTCAATCGACGGATGGTCAAGCAAAGCATCCACAGTCTCCTTATCCCCATTCACGACGTTGAAAACGCCATCGGGGAGGCCAGCTTCCTGGAGAAGGCGTGCCATCTCAATGCCGGCGGAGGGATCCTTTTCACTGGGTTTCAGGATAAATGTGTTGCCGCAGGCCAAGGCGACCGGGAACATCCACAACGGAACCATTACTGGGAAATTGAACGGCGTTATGCCTGCAACCACTCCCAGTGGCTGGCGAATCGAATAGCTATCGATGTCCGTTCCCACTTGCTCGGTGTACTCACCTTTGAGCAACTGCGGAATACCTACCGCAAACTCAACAACCTCCAACCCTCGCTGAACTTCGCCCTTTGCGTCGGAAAGAACCTTCCCGTGTTCTGCCGTAATAATGGCAGCGAGACGAGCCTGGTTTCGCTCCAGAAGTTCACGAAAGCGGTTCAACACCCTCGCTCGCCGCAGGGGAGGCAAGACAGCCCACTGAGGAAATGCGGCAGCGGCTGCATCCACGGCTCGATTGACTTCCGCCTTGCTCGCAAACGCAACTTGGCGCGTTGGTTTTCCAAGGGCCGGATTATAGATCTTGCCAAATCGGCCCGAGGCTCCTTCCATTGGTCGCCCCCCAATAAAGTGCGGAACGACTTCAGTTGGGGATAGCGCCTGACTATCTACAGCTGGAGTCGTGGGAACAGACATATATGAGTTCCTCCTCTGAAATTATTCGGCGGCATAGTTGCGCCAAACTTCTTAGTATAGCGCTTCGAGATTTCTTCACACGCATGTCGGAGATTTTGCATGAACACAGGCCCTCCTAAAACGTTCAATCTCTTTCTCGGCACTCTGAAGAAACTCGCTATACCTCCGGTTCCTTTATGAACTGCCCACGCTCAAGCGACACTAGCAGCTGTTGCACTACTTGGGACAATCGTCTGCAATGATCATGGTTGAGCTTTGTGAAAAACCAAGCGGGACAAAGGGACGAAGTGGAGAGAGGTGGTCGACGATGGCGATCTTCCTCTGGGGAGACCACCTTCCCTCTGCATCCCGGCGGAAGTCCGGCTCGGGCCGAATCAGATGTGGCAGACGGATATGACGAAGATCTGGGCGGGTCCTGCGGTGGGGGCTGGGGCTACCTGGTGTGCGTGATCGACTGCTGCACGCGGGAAATCGTGGGATGGAATCTATCGCATCCTTGCCCGACCGAAGACGGCCCCGCGGGAATCGCAGGAATCCCCGCGCGTATAACCGGGAAGTCTACAAGGCGCGCCACCTGAGCAAAAACTTCGTCGCCCGGCTGAAGCAATTCCGTGCCGTCGTCACCCGCTACGACAAAACCGCCTGCAACTTCCTCCCCGCCATTGATCTCGCTGCCTCCGTCATCTGTCTCAATCGATGACACGCCCTAGAAACTCTCACTGCTTTGCTGCGTGATCACACCCTGGCTATAGGCTATACGGCGATCAAGTGCAACGGCAGCGAAATAAGAGCAGATGCGGCACTCTTGATCCACCCAAGAGGCTATCTTCGGGATGGCAGGACGGACGAGCCGGTGAAAGACATGCAGCAACGTGTAATAGACGGCAACCGCTTGGATTTCAGCTCGATCGTCATCGCGTTCCGGGCAAAGATGAATTAGCCGGAAGAACCGTTCGAAGTCGGCTGCCACAATACCTTCGCCGGCAACGCCCGCGATCTCCCGAACGCGGTCCGATAGCGGCACGGTACGAGCGGTTGCGAGAATCGAGTGGCAATACAAAATGAAGAACTGGAAGAATGCCGCCACCGATGCGACGAAGATCAGGGCCGC
>DATLST010000261.1:0-13661 GCA_035534055.1 Candidatus Acidiferrales bacterium
TGAACTACGACTCCACCACACACCCGCGCTCCCCTCGGCCAGCCAAAACCGCCAAGCCCAGCGACTGAATCCAGCCCTTCTATCACTGCAATGGCGATCACACTGACTAATCACACCACTTCCTCAACACCCTGTTAGGAGCGCCGAGCCGCCGGATGCAATCCAAGTGTCCATCTGCGATGGAAAAAGTAGCGCGATATTGCAGCCACTGGATGAGAAGGCTCGCGAGCCGGCAGGCTCTTCGGAGAATTCCAGGAAGCGAAGATCGAAAACTCGGAACCCACCACCTGAAAATTAATGTCCCTGGCCGAACGACACGAATCTCGGCCGAGTGATTTCCCCTTGGCATGAGCTACCGCAGCCCCTCGTCGAGCGGCAACTTGCGGTATCAGATGCCGAGGGAGCGCCTCACGGTCATTCCGATTCTCTTTGCGATGCTCTGAGACCCAGTCGAGTTGGAATACATAGTATCCAGATAGTCAATTGCCTGACGGATCAATAGACGGGGAGAACGGGTAGCGGTAGCAGTCCATCGCTTGAGTATTCGCCCGTACGGCAATTGCGCTTCGGCACTCGGGTATGCGGCGCTATATAGAACAACGATCTTACGGAGCAGGTCTCGGGCGAGATCTTCCCGAAGGATCGGCGGACGAATAACTTGGAGACCCGGAACATTCTCTACAAACGCACGAGCATCGGTTGTCCATCCCTCCCAGTTTTCGGATCTTCCCCGGTCTCGATCTCTCGTGAGCTGTTCTACAAACCGCTCAGTGACGCACAAGATGGTGAAGAGTCGAGGGTGTTTGGCGAAATATGCGAGTGTATCGTAACATCTCTTTCGTCCGCGTATGTCCCACTCTCTGGAGACATTCTCAACCTCATCCAAGAGCAGTACTAGCCCGTGCTTGCCGACGGTGTGGAGACAGTCGGCTGCAGAAGTTATTAGGCTGAGTGCTTTGGCGTGTTGATATGGATAGTCGGGGGAACCATACTGATAGCCGACGGCAATAAGCCAGCCATCTGCTGCACCTGTCAACGCAATTCGCAGTCCGCGAGAAAACGCATCGTCATGTGCGTTGCAAAACTTTATAAGGTCCACTCGGCTCAAATGATTCTTTTCAACGGCGCCGACCAGACCTCGAACCTCATCGAATTGAATATTGTTCAACCAGCGAGAAACTACCCGATGCGTGTGCGCCAATGAGGAAGCTTTGCCGTCCACCTGCTCCTCGATAATTGGAAGATGCTGTTGTCGGACCAAGTGCTTGCACAGGATACGCAAGTGAGATTTGCCGGTACCCCAATCGCCCTGAATTAGCAGCAGGTGAGCTCTCGGTAGTCGCTTAAAGCCGTGGATTTGGGAATTCAGCGTTGCTTCAATTAAATCGGTGCCGACCGTCGTTGCGCGAGCAGCGGCCGCGCTGGCGCATCCCGACCTTAAAGCGCGCACAATGCGACGAGCATTGCGTCCTTCCGGATTCATTCTGCGCCTTGGAGTTCACGTTCATGCTGGAGTTCCAATTCTCGCGCTACCATGCTCACGTCTTTGGAAATATCGTCGCCAAGCTTACCATCAAGAAGGTCGACAAGGCATCGACAGAGTAGTCGAGGCCGAGCAATTACATACCGTTTGGCGAGGATAGCGTCGACCAGCTTCATTATCTTTAATGCAGCCGACGAAGGAGGATCCCCTATGCCTTTGCGATAGAGAGCGAGAATTCGCTTCGCGAGTTGTAGGAGATCCTCCTTGCCAAGCTCCGTTCGGTCCAAATCGATCACGGGCGCCATGTAGTTCACTTCGCCAGAGCCAACGATCGACATTGACTCGATTCGGTCCTGGAGCGCCTTATACGCAGGGAACATTTGCGGATCTTCGAACATAATGGGGGTCGCGGCGAAGAATAGGCATGTCGAAGGAGGCTGAAGAATCGGATCGTGATGTTCTACAAGCGCGCGGAGTGTTTGGAAAGCGTTGTCACGCCTTCGCGCGGCCAGCTTTGAAACCAACTCAAGCTCGTCGAATGCTAGGAAGAGTCCTTTCGAGCCGCACTCGCGCGCCAGCAGGGCAATCAAGCGTAAGAATTGCTCCGCTTGTCCTTGCCCCATCGGTTTCAGCCGTGTGGGTGCGGCTCGCGTCGCCGAGGGCGATGAGCCCAATCGCTGAGGATCGATCACAATCGCGCTGCTGCCACTCCCTAACCAGTTTGCTATCTGATCAAAGTAGGCCTGATCGTGATCGATCAATGCGCCCGCCGCAGCACGAATCGCCAAGCCAAATTCGTAGTCGATCGCGTTTTCTTCGCAAAACCTCACGATCGTCTGACGATACCGTTCGATTGTGGCCAGTGAGTTAGCGCCGCCCTCGGATGAGTAACCTGCGCGCTTGCTCAACGTTCGAAAGGCCGATCGCAACAAACCCGTCAGGCCAATTTCGCCCGTGGGTTGGACGAGCTTGCGAGCGATTTCAGTTACAAGGGTGTGGAATCGATCAAGCTCGACCTCGTCGTGTTTGAAGATCACGAATGCGGTACACCAGTGGTCGACTTTCGCCGTCGCTTCCAGGCAGCGCAAAAATAATGTTTTGCCACCGCCATACATTGCACGGACGAAGCGGACTTCGAAATCCTTGTCCTCGGCAGTGTCGCTCATCATACCGAGTGCCTTGGTGTACCAAGGCACCTGGCCAGTGAAGATATCTTGTGCGTACTGAACGGGCGTGGCGCCATTCCTGAGCGCCCGAACAATCCTTCTTGCCGTCGATTTGTCTACGCCATCGATATCCATCGAGTCCTCACTAGCTGAAGTATAGTCGTCCGACCTGCACGCACCGGTTTTCGCCTGGCGAGAAGATTTCCCACATACCTGCGGGATCGGTTGTCGTTCCAAAATGGAGATGGCTGCCATGATGCTCCGCGTCTGAAGTGAGGAGTGCCGTAAGGCGCGCGCGGAATGCAGGTCTCGTTAGTTTGGTGAAAGAGCTATTCTTCTGAGTGTTCCAGAATGCCGGCTTCTGAGAGAGCATAACGGCTGCGCGATAGACTGCTTCGACCGGGCGTTCGGTCTTGCCAGGAACATTCTCATAGGCTCCGAGCAACAACTCGCCAAACTCTTCGAGGTTGAATTTCTGTGGTACGAGGAGATTGACTTCGGGTTCCAGAATGCTGATTGCGCTCGGGACATGGGGAGAGAACGACAAAGAGAGTTCTTTGACGAGTACTTTCTCGTCCGCTAACTCCACGAAAATACCGTGGCACAAGAGACGGCGTGAAGTCGTACCATCTAGACACCACTTGTGTTGTTCGCAAGCCCTGCCGAAGCGGTCCCAGAATTCCGCTCGGGCGAGGCTGCACTGGTCATTAAGCTTTTGGAGAGCGCGCTCGATTGGGGTTTTGTCGATAGTAGTTCGTTCCAGCTTGTTCTTGGCGTCGACCACACGTTGTCGGGCGAGATAGGGATCGTCGGGCAAAGTAACAAGATTCTTCACAGCTGCAGTTACTGCCGCGGAGATCTCTTTGACCTCCGCTAGCCAAGTAGGATCTACCGCAGTCTTAGGTTCTGTCATTTGTTGAAACTCCAGGTTTGATCGTGTGCTCGCTGAAAAAACTGGAAATTCCTTGCTTCGCGATTGATGCGGTCCGCGTTAGGAACGAGCCGCCTCCTCCTTGCCGCACGAGACTGTTGCCGTCCGGGTCCTCCCGCATAGCATCGAAAAGGAGCAATATGGTGCCGATTTCGAGCCTTCGACGTTGGTTCAACGCCTCGAGGCAGGTGAGAGTAGCCCAGCTGTGTATTTGAACAGGACCGAGTTGGCGCCGGCTCGAAGGCAATGTTTGATCCAGCAACTGTGCTATTTCGCGTTGGTCTGCGAACGAATCCAGAGCCTTCAGGTCGAGATTCATGGATCTACCGCAGAATGAGATCCAGTCGTTTGACAAAAAGTTTTCGAGATTTCCCTGCGAGTCTGGGAGAAGAGTCGCGGCTTCAATAAGATTTGCAGGAACGTACCATTCCCAAAGCCGGCGCGATTCTCTGCTTTTCTCATTGGGATCGATATTCGGCGGATCTTTGGTAAGTAGTCCCAGATCGGTTAGTTGCTCGAATCGACACACGGCGTGATACTCGGCAAGATGGGCGCGTCGCTTGAGTGGCTTCGACTGACGTAGATTCGAAAGCGCAAGCCCTCGTTGATCCTTGGAAAGTAGAGTTCCGCGTTCCTGCAGGCCGAATTGCAATGCCATACGACTCAAGAGGTCCCTGAGGATATGTTTGAGTTTAGCTCGCTCAAAACCAGAACCACTCTCTTGCAAGCCATCGAAAAAACAGCCAATCGCTTCGGTGGTGTCTAAACACGCGTCCCACACCCCCAAGCGCGCATTCGCGGGATGGCGTTTTAACAATCGAACTAGCTCCACCAAAACCTGGTCGTGATAGAAAAGCAGATGAACAAAGAACGCGCGTTCTTGGACCGAGAGCAAAAAAGGATTTACTTCGGGCGCGAACACCGTAGCCCCAGTTATCAAACGCAGTATTCGCGCCCACTCGGAGAGTCGACCGTTCACAACGAGCCCAGTCATCTCTCCCCAGAGGACGAGTCGGTCTAGGCGTTCCTTCGAAATACCGGGTTGCCATGAGGGAATTTCGTCACGTTCCAATAATGACTTCGGATCAAATCGAGAAGAGAGCAAGGCGCGTCCAGGGGATGTGGATCGGTACAGATGTCGGAGACGATTCTTGAACTGATCCGGGCCGCCACGAACGCCGTCGCACACCTCGACCATGAGTTTCAAGAAACCCAAACGCTGCTGGTAGTCCAGATTGTAGTTGCAAAAGCTGGGCGGAATCATCGACGGATATGGAGCTAGAATGCTCTGCCTCCATGAGCGACGACACGCGGACGTACTTCCATGACGAAAGATCGGTTCGCATTGTCATGGCCGCTAGAAACCAGCGCCGCTCCTACCTCAAGATTCCTAATGAGCTCTTCCACATCAACCCGCCGGCCATTGAACTTAATAGAAGATGGTGTGGACGATTGAAGTAAACCCGTTACCGCAGATACGTCGTCGGCGGTGGAGAGTTTATGGACGATCAGCGTGTCAAGCTGGCTTTTCGCATCTCCCGAGATTGCACCCTTCGGACGCTGCGTGGCCATCCATATCGATAAACCAAAGTTGCGACCCTCAAGAACGTATGACTCGATAGCTGATCTAGCGTGCCCGCCTCCTGAGGCGGGCAGAATCATCTGAGCCTCGTCGATCGCCAGAATGGTGCGCGGCATTTCCAGTTGGCCAGCGGGAGGAGCTGATGGATCGAAGGCACGGCGACGTTCCATTTGACTGGCCCGAGTTCTTTCCGCTTTTATTTTCCTAACAACGACCGAAGTTACGACCTCTCGCATGTCGTCAGATAACCGATTCAGACAAAGGATCGAAAGGCGACCACCTTGAACCAACTGTGTGACAGGAGTGCCGGTCGCGCGCTGAAACAGGGGATCACGCTGCCATGAGAGGAGACGTTGGCGCACCGCCCGCAATGTCGATGCTTGATAGTTCGCCTGAATGTCATCCGCTTGGACGCAGTCGATAAGATCTTGAAGACCGAAGTTCGTGCGCGATGGAACGTCGTTTCCCGCTACGGCGTAGCCCAACCTAGTCACGTCGTCATAGAGTTCGGCTAGTAACATCCCAGCGGGATCACTCATTAAATTCGCACCGTAAAGCAGCGCGAAATCTTCGGCGGTAAGATCCGACACTGGAAGGTAGTAATCCACAAAGACGCTCGGATCCCCAGGCCTGCGGCTTCCGGCAGGCATGTATACGTCGACATTGATGGATTCGACTTTGATCTCCGGCCAGCGGTCAAGCAATTTGTATTGCTGGACCATATGTGGAGAACCCTCCGGAGTGACCGGATAGATTGCTGTCCAATGTACGTCCAAAGGATCCAGTAGGAGGACGCCGCGCCTGTTGGCGCCGTGGTGGGCAATCGTTGACGATCCTTCCTGGGTTGCGAATGCTTCCATCGCGGCACCCAAGCCGAAAGACTTGCCGCTTCCCCTTTTACCCACCTCAAGAACGACGAAATTGTTGTCGGCGTCAAAGCAGACTGTGCGCCGGCGACCGCTATCAATTAGCTGCCCGATATTAATTGAGTAATTGCCGGGACCTCCAATAGTTATGTCTCCAGCAATAGTTGGTTCACAATCGACTTTCATCCTAGCCATTTTCGTTAGTACCGCCTATGAATGTGCGAATCTCTCAGATCCCGTGGATAACCTGTTGCAGCACGGCCTGATCGACCAATTTTTTATCGAGCGTCATCGCGCGCCGCGCACAGCGCTCCAAAGTATTGATGATTTCGCGTGGAATGGCCGTAGCAGCTCCAATCGTATGATGTATAACAAATTCATCGAAGGCGTCGGCGGTAAACGGATAAGTGTCGATCGATTCTCCGGCATCTTTGAGTAGCTGCGCGAGCGAGTCCGGGCAGGGATTTCTTTGAATGATTCCCGCAAGTAACTCTCTGAGGAAACTCTCGGCATGTTGCTTCGCGAATGGTGGTAACTCATGAATATTATTCGTTCCTATTACCGAGCTGATCTCTTGCTCCCAAAGGATCTGCGGTACGTCGTCCCTATTTTGCGCGATTACGAACAACATCAGACCCACTGGTGGCTTTCGGAAGAGCTCGCGGAGCGCGGACAGCCATATCGCATACCTTTCGCCACTAAGAATGGTCTGGAATCGTTCCGCTTCATCGACCAAAAAGATGAGACTCTTGCCCTCGCCAATTTGCAGAATTTCTCCGATGGCGCCGATATTTCGAGCGAGTTGAGACTCGGAAGTGATCTGTTTTGGGCCGCCGTAGTTACTGGCTACCTCGTTGTCAACTTCTCCACCCAGCCAGTTGAGCCTTGATTCAATGGCTTTAGGGATGCCGACGGTGAGGCCCTCTTCTATTGCTTGATATATCGGCCCGTCTGTACCCAAAGTCTTGTACACGCGAGTTTTCAGAGAAGGATCCTTCTCAGCTTTTGCTAGATATGCTTGTGCGAAGCGCTTTACGGTGGCCGCCGGAATGGACTTGAGCAATTGTGTGAAGAAGCTACTTACAGGTGCCTTGGCGGACAGTATTGGGGGACAATCGACGTAAATGAGTTCGATACCGAGGTCGGGATCGCCCGAACTCTTTGCCAGGTGAACTAGATGATGTGCGAGATGCGTTTTTCCGCGACCAGCATAAGACCAGATGATTCCATGCTGCCCTCGCTCGGAATACGCGCATTCCCTCAGCGACTGAAAAAGGTCGTCCCGTAGCTTCCTATCCTCGTCTCCGAAAAGGCAATCAGCATTTCGCTCAGCATCTATCAAGAAGCAGGTGAAGCCGTCTCTGAGGTGGAACCAATCCGACATTCGTCGAGGCATATTTTCTTTCCTCTGCGCCGGCTGTTCAGGACAGCTCGACGAGCCTTTGGTAATTAAGGGACTCTCCAACGCACGGCCTGTGCCAAGGAGCTGGATGCGAAATATAGCTTGTTAAATCATAAATAACCACGTCTATTATCCATAGCTCCGATGTTTATGCTGGCTCATATTCGAGCAACGTCGCTCATTTTTGAGCTTGCCTCCCTGTTCAACTCTTTGCGATACTCAGGATGCATCTGGCGAACTTAACTGCCAATTGATGGGACGAAGCTGGTCCAGTTCCTGCTGATCCACGCGGTCGAATATTTGCCTGAGGTAGGAGCCGAAGTGATGAATGCGCGCGAATTTTTCCAACTTGTGTACCCCGGCGACGACGATCGTATGGCGCGGCTTCGTGCCGAGATGGAGCACATCGTTGAGTTGCCTGGCCCCGTTGCGGTTTTGCTGGACGGACCGCCCGGAGTCGGGAAGACAACGGCCGCCCGTGTACTAGCTATCGGCCGAGCTCTTGAGATGCTCCCGCAGGATAAGCACCAAATCACTATTGACCGCGGCCTTCGGATGGTCCTTCAGGGAGTGGAGATAGGCTGGTATCGGCACATTTCCTTGGTTGGCCTCACGAAAGAACTCGCAGATAGCGCACTCTTTGGCTTGAAGCCTAAGGGAGCTGACGCCGCGCCTCGCATCGGGATATTCGAGCAAGCGATGACCAATGCTGGCCCTGACGATTCTTCTCTCAGTCACAAAGACTTGGTCAAAAGAGCCAAAGAACGAGGTGCTTGGACACCGGTCGTTACTGGTGGAATTATCCTGTTGGATGAAATCGGCGACGCTGAGGAATGGCTACAAGTGAAACTCCTGCGGGTGCTTAATAAGGAAAAAGTATTCCGGGTCCAAGGAGAGGGGGAGGACCGCTGGGGTTTCATGTTTCGCGGCTTAGTAGCTCTAGCCACTTGGAAAAACATCGACGGTGTAGGCACCTTTCGCAAAGATCTGCTTCAACGCATCGGCCAACATCGCATCCGGATGCCAAGTCTATCGGAATATTCTGAAGCGCACAGACTGAAAATAATTTCCACGATTGTCTCGCAATTCCAAAGGCGCGCCAAGGAAGATTATGAGGAACTGGAAAGCCTACCGGATGTCGCCGCAGCTTCCTGGACCCAGAAAGTCGAGCGGCGAACTAGAGTGGGCCTCACTACAGCTGAGATGGAGAAGCTGGCAGATTTGGATTGGAGCATCCGCGATGAATTTCGAGGGCTTCACGCTGTCATCGAACAGACGCTCGCAGGCCAGCCAATCGATGAAGCACTAGGCCGGTTAGAGCGCAACCGGATGAGTGTTGATCAGCCACATCGTGACACGGAGGATGACGCGGATCGTCTCGAACGTTACCTCGCGAACGGCCTAGGTGTTGCGAAAGGTTGGCAGTCGGACAAGGTAGCGTGGGCCGCGCGCGTGAACGAGCGGCTGAAGAATCGCGATGCACGACTTTCTGCAATAGTTCGACAATTCGCGGTTGATCGCGCTCAATTGAAAAAAACCCTCGAGAATGCTCTGCGATCGAACGCCACTCCTTCAGACCCAGAAGCGTGAGAAAAGTCAGCACGCGCTTCTTGCGGGCGGACCTTATCAGACCGGATAAACCCCACCTCATCGCGTCGCGTCTCGACTTGGTGAAGCGGGGCAATCCCTCAATTCTGAGTGGCCGCCGGTAAGGAGTGAGGCCGCTGCACTAAAAAAGCCCTCGTCTAGAGAGCCGTTTCTCTGGATCTTCCCTTGGCACACCGAATGCTCTCCTCGGGAGTCGAAGGAGGCAAACGTGGCACACATTAGGTTTGTTCAAAAAGGCGATGTTGATGACTGTGCGGTAGCAATCACTGTTAGTCGGCACGCAGTCCACAGATATGCCGGCCGCGGCGGATCGCATATCTCGCCGGCTGCGATGGAGCGCGAGATCAAGAAGTGCATCCTTGATGCGATGGATTCGGGCATGCTGGTGAACGTCGGTCGAAATACACACCTCGCGCCCCTTAAAGCTAAAGATGTGATCAAGAGTTTCGCCGTACTCAAGGTCGCAGGACCTGTGGAAAAACCGTTTGCGATCACGGTTTGCACTGTTATTACGGCCGAAATGGCAATCAATTCTTTCGCCTTTGCAACTGGATTGATGCACATGCTGGCGAGACCAGAAGTACTTCCGGTTCTCTGAGGAGAGCTACGATGACGGAACCCACCATCATATGTTCCAACTGCAAGAGCGAGATTCGACTGACACAGTCTCTCGCGGCACCTCTGATTGAGGAGACTCGGCGCGAGTACGAAAAGCGTCTGAAGCAGCAGGATGTCGACATTGCAAAGCGCGAAGCGGCATTGCGCGAGCAGGAGCGGGCGCTCGCAAAGGCGAGAGAATCGATCGAGGACCAACTCGCCGAGAGACTGAAACATGAACGTGCGCTAATCGTGGAGCAAGAGGCGCGCAAAGCGAAGCAGGTTGTCGCGATCGACTTGGATCAGAAAAGCAGACAAATCACCCAACTTCAGGAAATCCTCGAGCAGCGCAATGTCAAACTCGAGGAAGCACAAAAGGCTCAAGCGGACCTTCTGCGGAAGCAACGCGAGTTGGATGACGCGAAGCGAGAAATGGAACTCACGATCGAAAGGCGCGTCCAGCACAGTTTATCGGCGATCCGAGACCAGGCCCGCAAGGAAGTTCACGAGGAGTTGAAACTGACAATCGCCGAAAGAGAGCTGACGATCGCTTCGATGCAAAAGCAAATCGAGGAACTGAAGCGCAGGGCCGAGCAGGGTTCCCAGCAACTCCAAGGTGAGGTGCAGGAAATCGAATTGGAAGCCCTACTGTCTGCACGGTTCCCGAGCGACACGATCGAGCCAGTGCCGAAGGGCGAACACGGCGGCGACGTACTGCAGCGCGTGATCGGACCGCTGGGGCAGTCTTGCGGGACGATCCTTTGGGAATCGAAGCGCACCAAGAACTGGAGCGATAGCTGGCTCACGAAGCTTCGCGCCGATCAACGAGCAGCGAACGCTGAGCTCGCCATAGTTGTCACTCAGGCTCTGCCCAAAGATGTAGAAGCCTTTGATCTGATCGATGGCGTCTGGGTGGCTCATAGGCGCGTCGCCATCCCGGTTGCGGTAAGTCTTCGGCAATCTCTCGTGGAGCTAACGATGGCGCGCCAGGCGTCAGAAGGCCAGCAGACCAAAATGGAGATGGTGTACCAGTATCTTACCGGGACTCGGTTCCGGCAGCGTGTCCAAGCAATTGTTGAGGCGTTTTCCTCGATGCAGGAAGACTTAGCCCGCGAAAAGAGAGCGCTCACGAAGCAGTGGGCAAAGCGCGAACAGCAGATTGAACAGGTTATGCAGGCGACGGTCGGCATGTATGGCGATCTGCAGGGAATTGCAGGCAAGACGCTTCAGGAGATCGAAGGACTGGAAGTACGAGCGCTCGAAGCGCTAGACGCCGACGAACACGGCTAAGATACCTAATGCACTGTTGAAGGAAAGCTCCTCTGTTGATGATCTGACCCGCGCGTCGGAATCATTCTGAATTGATCTCAATATTCCCTAGCAAAACACCAAACCGCTTTTCCGCGGACCGCGGCGCTCCGCTGTGAGACCCTCGTTCGGGCTCCACAAGCTGCGACCCTCGCGCCCATCCGCTAACCCCACCTGACACAACCCGCGTCTCCGCTTCGCCGCCGCTCTCATTGGTGGCGTTCGCTGCTCTAGCACGCCGTGCCAGCCCATTCGGGCCGCTCCGCTCTGGCACGTCCTGCCGCCCGCTCCGCTCGCGCATCTGGAATCTGCGCTGCGACCTCCAGATTTGGGTGAGAGGTCGCCGCGAAAAATGTTGCGCGGGAAACCAAAACAAAGCGCAGCACGCCCTGCCGCAGGAGCGGAAGCGGGCAAGAGGAGAAAACAGATATGCGACGCAGGTTCAAATGCGATCCCAAGTGGATCACCGTCCGGTATCCGGCGAAATGCGCCGAGCCGAATTGCCAGGCGGAAATCAATTCCGGCGAGCGAGCGTTCTACTACCCCGGCGACAAGGCCGTTTACGGCACTCGTTGCGGTCACGGCGAAAAGGCCGAAAGCGATTTCAACACCCACCGGATCGACGAAGACGGTTTCTAACCAAACAGCGAAACGAATTGGAGGTAAGTGTGATGTCTATCAACAAAGCAATCGTGGTCGGAAATCTGGGCCGTGATCCCGAGGTTCGCGCATTGCCGTCAGGTCAGAACGTGGCGAATTTCTCGCTGGCGACGACCGAGCGTTTCACGGATCGGAGCGGTACCAAGCAGCAGCGTACCGAATGGCATCGCGTAGTCGCATTCGGACCGCTTGCGGATACGTGCCAACGGTTCTTGAGCAAAGGCCGTCAGGTTTACATCGAGGGTCGGCTTACTACCCGCCAGTACGAAGCGAAGGACGGAAGCGGCAAACGTTACCGGACTGAAATCGTGGCGCGGCAACTCCACATGCTCGGCAATCGCGCCAACGCGCCCAAGACCGAAGCATCCGACGACATTCCCTTTTAGTTTCAGCACACACACGGGAGGGCCGCGCAAGCGGCTCTCCCCAACCACTTCAACGACAATCAGAGGTTACCGAAATGGACACCTATGCAATCGTGACCGACAAGATAATCAATCTACTTGAACAGGGCGTTGTGCCTTGGCGAAGGCCGTGGACCTCGGCCGGACTGCCGCGCAACCTTGTGAGCAAGAAGCCATATAGAGGCATCAATCACTTTCTGCTTTCCGCATCGAAATATGTTTCACCGTTCTGGCTGACGATGCGCCAGGCCAACGAACTTGGCGGACACGTCCGCAAAGGCGAGGAAAGCACGGTCGTCGTGTTCTGGAAGGTTGACGATGCGAAGCAGAGCACCGAAGACCTCGACAACGAGACGGCCGACGCGAAGGCGCGCCGACGGTTCTTGCTTAGATATTATCGCGTGTTCAACCTCGAACAATGCGAACTGCCGCAGGCGGTCCTCGACAAGATTCCGACAGTCGAGACGCACGAGCACGACCCCATCGAAGCTGCCGAACGGATCATCGCCGCAATGCCCAACCCGCCGGAGATTCAACACGCAGGCTCAAAAGCGTTCTATAGCCCGATCACAGATCGAATCACCCTGCCGCCGCGCGAGCTATTCGCGAGCGCTGAAGAATACTACGCTACAGCGCTGCACGAGACCGTCCACAGCACCGGCCATCAGAAGCGCCTTGCGCGAGAAGGGATTTGCGAAGTGGCTCCCTTCGGTTCCGTTGTCTATTCAAAAGAAGAATTATGCGCGGAAATGGGCGCCGCTTACCTTTGCGCCGAAGCGGGAATTTCTGGCGCGGTCATCGAGAATCAGGCAGCTTACGTTGCCGGCTGGTTAAAGAAGCTTCGCGATGATCGACGGCTCGTGATTCATGCAGCTGCCCAGGCTCAACACGCAGCTGACTACATTCTTGGCAGAAACGCCACAGGCTGAATTTTTTCGGCGCTCGCGCACTACGCGAGCGCCCTTTCTGACCCGCATCGAACTAAGGTACTGAAGAGAGCATCTGGACCGTGAGAGTATGCTCCGAGTGACCATAGAATCTTCCAACGTTTAGGTCTCATCTTGAACGTTTCCAAAGCTTCCAATCTCCTCGTTGGGGTCGTCCAAGCTAGCCCACAACGTCTGCTGGCGTGGGCGACGCCGTGGCCTGCGCGTTGGTGAAAAGACTATGACAATGAATTGTCATCGATTCGATAAAGCGGCCGTGGTAGATGCCATAAACCTCCCAGGAGATATTCGCGTTGTTCGGTTTGAGTATATTAAGTACTAGTCGGCCGGATGCGGTCGAAGGTCGCAGCCATGCCAGGTTCTTCCACTGTTGAGCGGTATGAATAAAATCCCCGTCCTTGTCGTACGACCAAGTCACCACATGTCCAGCGTCAATCGCTTTCTTGAACGACGAGAGCAGATTGTTTGGCTGATCTGTCAGAAAATAGAGCGCCATGGTTGCCTCCTAGTCACCGTCTGAGCCCGACAACAGTCACTACTCATGCGGTCTACATCCGCCAAGCAATCCTAGCAGGGTGTTGAGGAAGTGGTGTGATTAGTCAGTGTGATCGCCATTGCAGTGATAGAAGGGCTGGATTCAGTCGCTGGGCTTGGCGGTTTTGGCTGGCCGAGGGGAGCGCGGGTGTGTGGTGGAGTCGTAGTTCATG
>DATLST010000262.1:0-7759 GCA_035534055.1 Candidatus Acidiferrales bacterium
TGCTTCGGCCTCGAAAGAAGCAATTGAGCGCGGCGCACTACCCGATGTTCTGCCGAAGGTGAAAGTGCGTGATTCGGCTGTATACCTCCCATTCGACCCTGCGGAAGTGATCGATAATCTGCGCCTGGAGCGTTATGTCGAGCCTCGAAGCGAAAAGAAACTCCTAGCGAAGCTCGCTCATAATGCCTACTACTCGGTGCGGCCGTGGCTAGGCGCAAGTTTGCGGCGGCGTCTCCAGCGATTGGCTCTAAGACGATGGCAGGGAAACATCTTCCCCAAATGGCCTGTGGACCGAAGCGTCGATCGACTTTTCGAAAAACTGCTCGCATTGTCGATGGACGCGCGACAGGTGAACAAAATTCCATTCCTTTGGTTTTGGCCGAACGGCTATTCAAGTTGCGCGGTGATGACGCACGACGTGGAAACGAAAACGGGCCTCGATTTTTGCTCTCAATTGATGGCAATCGATGACTTGCACGGCATTAAGGCGTCGTATCAGCTCGTTCCTGAGAAACGCTATGCGATCCCGGGTGCGATGCTCCAAGCGATTCGAGAGGACCGGTGTGAAGTCAACATTCATGATTTGAACCACGACGGTCAACTTTTTCGCGATCGGGAACAGTTTCTGAGGCGAGCGACTCGGATCAACGAACACGCGTCAAACTACTCTGCAAAAGGGTTTCGATCCGGCGCACTTTACAGAAACTCCGACTGGTATGGCGCGCTGTCACAATTTTCTTATGACATGTCGATTCCAAATGTGGCCCACCTCGATCCGCAAAGAGGCGGGTGCTGCACAGCGATGCCGTTCTTTATCGGCGATATGCTGGAGCTCCCTCTAACGACTACTCAGGATTATTCGCTTTTTCACATTCTCCGCGACTACTCAATTGATTTGTGGCAACAGCAAGTGAGTCTAATCATGGACAACCACGGATTCATCAGCTTTAACATTCACCCTGACTACGTCATCGAGTCCCGCGCGAGAGCCGTGTACATCTCCTTGCTGCAGTACCTTTCGCAACTACGAAACGAGCGGAAATTGTGGATGCCGCTTCCTGGCGAAGTTGCCACATGGTGGAGGGAAAGAAGTCGGATGAAACTCGTGCACCAAAACGGCTCATGGCAGATAGAGGGATCGGGCAAGGAACGAGCACGGATTGCCTACGCCTGTCTCACAGATGGCGCCATTACTATAGCCAGATGACTTTACAGCAGCGATAGAGATCGAGAGGTAGAATCCGATGTGGTCAATACGAAGAACGGCGAGCCAAGAACTCAGGTGGCTTGCGCCAACCGGCAATATAAAAGTCGGGGGAGGAGGAACGCCGAGCGAACATACGCCCGGCAGCCTCACGTTTTGGGAGAAGATATCGCAGACCACTAGGTGGGGCCGCTACCTGACGAGGATTGAGGAGCGCGCGCTACTTGTAGCAACAGACGCATCAAGCAGACCTGGCACCGCACTCGAAATAGGTTGCGAAGGCGGCCGCTGGTCTAAGCTGTTAGTGAACCAGGGTTGGGATGTCATATGTACGGACACGCGCTCTGATATGTTAGCAGTATGTCAGTCCAGGCTCCCGCGGGCCAAGTGCCTCTTGGTGCAGTCCATGGATCCGAGCATACCTTGCGCCAAAGGCGCACTGGAGTTGCTTCTATGCGTTGAAGTTGACCCAGTGAGCGGCTCTAAATGGTTTATCAATGAAGCCTCACGAGTTCTGAAACCAGGGGGGATTCTGGTTGCCACTCTCTTAAACAAATTCTCTTTGCGAGCGCTCATTCACAGGACTTTGCGACCACTGACTGCTGCGAAGAGATCAGAACGCGGATATTACCAGGTTAGTTACAGGTCGGTCAGAAGAACACTTCTAGATGTAGGATTCAATATCCTCCACGAACGGGGATGCTGCTGGGGCCCATTCTCCCGATCGAGCAATTCGCACTTTATCCCGTTTTTTGTTTGGCTCGAGAAATATTCGGGAATCAGACGTCTTACAGTTCTTAGCCCCTGGGTCGTGTTTGTCGCCCGGAAAAAATAAAACTTCATTGGCAGTCAGATCCATTAGAGCGATGCTAGATGCTCATGACATGCCGAAGGCCTAGGCCGGCATTTCGAATGAAGTGGAATTTTCGCCGATTACAGCTGCGCGACAACATATCCGACACATGAGCAAGTCTCGGAAATTGAGAGCTTGGCAGATGGGTGCGTCCGGCGCCTACTTTGCTCTATCCATCTGTCTGCTCGCGTTGGCATTCTGGCATCCCCTGGTGACTCTAGTTTCGCTAGGGCTCGGCTCCGGTCACGACGCCGACCAATATTCCCACATCATGATTATTCCACTCCTCTGTTTGTATTTGGTTCTGCGCAAACGCAAACTGATATTTGCTGATGCCAAGTCGTCCATCGGCCCTGGAATCAGCCTCCTCGTTTCAGGCCTTTCTTTCTTCGTGATTGCCAAATTGAAACAGGGACAACTGGGTCAAGAGGGTTACTTCAGTCTATTGATGACGTCGTTCGTAGTGCTGGTCATCGGGGCTTTCGTTCTGTTTTTCGGGACCAGGGCGTTTCGGCTAGCACGTTTCCCGCTTTTGGTACTTGCCTTGATGATTCCATTTCCGAGTTGGTTTCTGGGTCGGACGGTTAGCTCCTTACAGGACGGATCGGCAGTGGTGACTGCCTTCCTTCTCAACCTGACCGGTATGCCATTCGTACGAGAGGGGCTTGTGTTTCATTTGCCTACGAATCTAAACATCTTCATCGCCTACGATTGCAGCGGGATTCGTTCAAGCATAGCGCTGTTAATCGCGAGCCTGGTGGCGAGCGACATTTTCCTTCGCAAAGGATGGAAGAAGCTGGTCCTCAATCTCGCCGTGCTACCCTTAAGCCTCTTCAAAAACGGCCTCCGAATCGCTACCTTGTCATTGCTTTCCGTATATGTTGACCCGCGATTCATTTCCGGCGATCTTCATCGAGATGGCGGCATACTCTTCTACCTGATCGCATGCGGCATTCTCGGGTTATTGCTTTGGCAATTGCGAAAGTCAGAGGCACATCCCGCGTTCGTTACGCCCGCTGCGCATCACGAGGCAGCCGCAAGTCTCAAGCCCATTGAAGCGCCCTTCAAGAAGCAAACCGTATAGCTCCGCGTATAGCAGGAACAGTGTACCGCTCCTTATTACTAACAAACGTCTCGCATGAAGAAATTCGGTTGGCCAGAAGAAGCGAATTGTGCTTGGTCCCAGGGGCATCTATGAAACTACGGACTATAACTCTGATTGCAGCATTGGGTCTTTGCGTCCTCAACGGTTGCAACCGCAATCCGACAGTCGTTAGACAGCGGGATATTCAGGCCGGCCAGAAGTACTTCGACCAGCACAAATACGACGAGGCCAGCCTCGAGTTCAGACGGGCGCTGCAAGCAGATCCTCGATCGGCAGACGCCGAATATCGTCTTGGACTGAGTTATGTGCAGCTTCGCCGGTGGCCCGAGGCGTATCGAGCATTCAATCAAACCATCGCAATAGATCCGCGGAACGTGAACGCCCGCATTCAGGTGGCACAACTGGATCTGGCTGGGAATCAGTTGCAGGATGCCCAACAGCAAATTGTCGAAATTCTAAAACTCGATAAGAACAACATAGACGGACTGGTTCTCAAAGGCCGTTTGGCGCTTCAGGAGAAAAGATACCAGGATGCGGAGCAAGACTTCATTCGAGCAAACCAGCTGGCGCCAAGCAATGTCAGCACATTGAATTTCTTGGCCGATACATATGTCCTCGTGAAAAATTACGCCCAGGCTGAAAGAACATACGAGCAGGCAACCGCGATCGATCCCAGTTCAGTCCCTTCGTATTTGAATTTGGCAACATTGTATCGCGGCGAGGGAAAACTCGATCAAGAAGCCAATACGTTGCAGACAGCCGTTCAAAAGAATCCGAAATCGCTTCCGCCGTACCTCGCCTTGGCTGATTTTGATCTTCAACGAGGAAATCCCGCTAGCGTGGCGGCTCTTTTTGCTCGACTCCGCACCCATACCGGCAACTCCCCGGAAGCATCGCTCGCAATCGCCCAGTTTTACGTCAGCCACGGGCAAGCACAAGAAGCAAGAACCATTTTGACCGATTTACTCGGCAGAGACACCAGCTACATGAAGGCACGGAAGGCGCTCATCGAAATAGATCTCGACTTGCAGCAGACAGATGAAGCCGAGAAACTGAATCAGGACCTCCTGAAAGACAATCCGTCCGACCCCGACGCGCGCCTGTATCAAGGCCGTCTGCTCTTGCTCACCAATAAAGTACCGGACGCGATCACTGTTCTGCAGAAATTGGCTCACGATGCGCCTGAAATGGCGCCGGCACATTACGCGTTGGGCATAGCCTATGGACAACAGGGGGAAGTAGATCGCGAGATTGACAGCCTGAAAGAAAGCCTGGCGCGGGACCCGAACCTGATTCAAGCATACCTCACGTTGGCACAAGTCTACGTGCAGCGTGGCGACGGCAAGCTTGCTCTTTCTTATGCGAACGAGGCGCTAAAGCGAAATCCCCGTTTGCTCGTCGCCCTCTTGACGCGCGCAAATGCCGAACTCCTCCTCCATGAGCCGCAAAGCGCTGAGCGAGAACTGACCGCTTTGGCGGCCGCCGATCCCAATAATCCGATAATTCAGGAACGTCTCGGCTATTCGCAATTTCTGCAGCGCAAGTTCGCCGACGCCTCCAGCCGATTTGAGAACGCCCTCAAGTTGCAGCCTGATTTTGTCCCGGCTATGCAAGACCTATGGACGCTCTACCTGTCCCAGAACAAGCCCAATCTAGCCATCGCTCGCATTCAGCAGCAGATTCAGCGCGCTCCGCTACAGGTCGCCTTCTATGAACTACTAGGAAACATTTACCAGAGCCAGGGCAACATGGCCCAGGCCGAAGAAGCCTACAAAGGGGCGCTGGCACACGGCGCCAACGTAAAGGACCCCGAAGTTTACGCGCGCTTAGCCCAAATCTACGATAGCCAGCACAATTATTCGCAGGCCATCGCCGATGCCCAGAGCAGTCTTAGCCACAACCCCAACTTGCTGCCGGCTTATATTCTTGAGGCGACCGCGTACGAAAACACGGGCCAGGTCGATCAGGCCAAGAAAGCCTATCAGGACGCGCTCGCTCGCAACCCGAATTTCGCGGTCGCGCTCAACGATCTCGCCTGGCTCGAATGCGAACACGGTGGAAATCTCGACGAGGCTTTGAGTCTGGCTGAGCACGCGAAGCAAGTTCAGCCCGGCGATCCCAACATTTCTGACACACTGGCCTGGATTGACTATCGCAAGGGTCTCTACGCCACCGCCCTTCCGTTCGCTTGGGATGCCGCAGCCCGCGTTCAAGGTGATGGGGAAGTCCAATATCACTTGGGAATGATCCTTCTGAAATCCGGAAACCACGCCCGCGCGCACCAAATACTCGAGCAAGCTCTGAGATTGCAACTAACCGCTCAAGATGCCGCCGACGCACGCCGCGCCCTCGGTGAACGCGAATGACGTTACGCGACGCACTCGGTCGACACAAATGAAGTTGCAAGAAATTGTTACTTTTACAGAATTCTTGCAAACCTGTGAAGTGTTGTTGCTGGCTATTCCAAGACGTTGAGCCCATTCCGGTGACGCAGGCGTACAGCCTCACCGCAAGTCATTGTAAATGAGCGTGATAAATATGCGAAGAATTAGCCTCAAGCTTGCTGTGGCATCCAAATTGCTCTTAATCAAATCCGGAGGAGAAGGGTCCATGAAAACCATGCGAACTGCTATAGCGTCTCTCGGGGTGTTGGTCTTGCTGGCTTTTGCCACAATCCCAGCGAGAGCGACACCGACGAACTGTACCTTGACACCCAATACTTGTAATTTCGGGTCGACGGTAGTAGGTACAGCGGGCGGTAACCTCACCGGCAACAACCATGACGCGAACTTTAGCGAAACGGTTTACCTTAACGGCGGCATCTACTCTTACGTTTTTACCATCACCCCGCAGGCTTTGAATACGACGGCCATCAGCTGGGGCGACGTCAGCTTTACATATGATAATTTCAACGGGAACTATGGCGTGGTCACGGACCAGTCCACGGCAACGCTAGCTAGCGCCGGCTTCGTTTTTAACAATGGCGACATCACTGTTAACTTCACACCCCTAGGCACGAGCGGTAACTTTACGTTCTATTTGCAGAGCAGCATGGGCCCGATCAACGGCGGATTCCAGGTGGGTGATACTGGGGGAACTAATATTGCCAAGGGGCTCGTGGCCTCACCCGAACCGAACGTGCTGACTCTGCTTGGTTCGCTGCTGTTTGCGCTAGTGCTCGGGATACCCTTTGCCTCCCGGCTGCGGACCGCGACAGCCTAAACAAAGTTGGCGATTAACACCTTCTCCCCATTGACGGGCTCCGTGCAAGCGGAGCCCCATGTTTTTCTTGCATCTTTTTTTTCTTGCTGCAGCCCATGGCGGCTTGACGCCCCTACCTCCAGCGAAACAGGTGAACGTGCCTTCGAATAACCAGTTTGAACGCGAGTCCCGGCCACAAAGCAAAGAGATCGACCATCTGCGCCGCGAGATAAAATGGGCCATCGTTTCCTCGACCATCTTCCTTTTTCTGGCCATTGCCCCGCTGAGAGCGAACGCTCTCTCAACCAGTCCGCATCAAGGCTCACGCAACGGGGTCACTCAGGTTCTGCCCCAAAGCTTCGTAGGTTCAATCTCAGTCACTTATTCAATAGCCGTTTGCTTCAATGTCGACTCGCTTAGCTTCTGGAAAGATGAGGACGGAGATCACGATAAAGACGACCGCGATAAAGATGGAGAGAAAAAAGATGATGATTCCGTCCCCGAACCAGGCGTCATTCTCCAACTCGCCCTGGGGCTCCTAGGTGTTGCCGGCTTGAGGCTCATCCTCAAACCTCAGGAATCGGACTCGCGCTAACTTGGTGCCCCTCTCAGATTTTCCGCAGCATCCCTCGTGGTCGTCTTTTTACCGAGACTTATCCGCCTGTCGCAGTTCGCTTGACCCGCTTTAGCGCAGTTCTCTTCGGAATTTAGTTACTGCAGGCACACATCTCCTCGCTGTTTCTTCCAGACCGTTTCCCACCCCTGCTTACCTTAACTCTAACTCTTTGTGCGTCGGGCCAATCCGTCCGCAAAATTTGGTTTTCGGATTCCGACGCATCATGCCAAACGCGGGAACAATCCGGGAACAATAAGAATTCCCTACTGTGTATCTCCATTCCTTTCAGCGCTAGATGTTCCCGCGACTTACTTCTAAGTACTTGATAATACACATCATAGCGCCCTGTCACGGCAGAGGTCGCGGGTTCGAGTCCCGTCGTCCCCGCCATTCTTTTCTAGCAGTTGCGGAAAGCGTGGCGTTCGAGCGTGGAAAAAAAAGGAACAATAAGCGGAATCAATTCCCTCCTCCCACCGCAGTCGTTTGATTCTGCTTTGGAAAGATCATCCCGACAACTTTGGTTTGTGCCTGTCTCTTCGCTAGCGTGCTGGCCTGGGTGTAGGTATCATTCTGCTCGATTACGTGCGGAACCGCCTGGCGGCAAAGCGCGGAGCGGGAGAGACTCGGTTCGCGCTCGATCCCGATATCGCGTCCCCGGGGAAGGCAGATGTGGATCTGGCGCGCTGGATGCCGCGCTCGGCAAACTGAGCATCCTCGATGCACAACCGGGGCGGCTGGCTTTCGATTGAAGAGACTGCAGTCGTTCTTGAAGTATCATCA
>DATLST010000263.1:0-14019 GCA_035534055.1 Candidatus Acidiferrales bacterium
TGGCTCGAGGGCTATCTGCTGACGGGCAGGCATGGCATGTGGTCTTCGTACGAGGCCTTCGCCCAGGTGGTGGATTCCATGGTCACGCAACACGCGAAGTGGATGGAGCAATGCCTAGAATATCCCTGGCGCAGGCCGATCGCCTCTTTGAATGTCTTGCTCACGAGCCACGCATGGAGAAATGACCACAACGGTTTCAGCCATCAGGCACCGGGCTTCGTCGACAACGCATTGCAACGGCGAAGCGAGGTGATTCGAGTCTACTACCCGCCGGATTCCAACTGTTTGCTCAACGTCTTCGATCACTGCTTGCGCAGCCGGAATTACGTCAATGTCGTTACCTGTGGAAAACAGCCGGAACTTCAATGGCTCACGTTTGACGAAGCGCTCACTCACTGCTCCCAGGGAGCGTCGATCTGGAATTTCGCGACGAACGATGGCGGAACGGAGCCGGACATCGTTCTGGCGTGCGCCGGCGATGTGCCCACCATCGAAGCCTGCGCGACATCCTGGCTGCTGCAAAAGTACGTGCCCGGCATCAAGGTGCGCGTGGTGAACGTCGTCGATCTCAGCGTACTGATGAGTCCCGACGATCATCCCCACGGCATGGACAATATCTCATTCAACGCGCTGTTTACCCGGGATGTCGATGTGATCTTCGCATTTCATGGCTATCGCTGGCTTATCCACAGCATGGTGCACGGCCGTGCGAACGAGGCTCGGTTCCACGTGCGCGGATTTAATGATGTGGGCTCAACCACCACTCCATTCGATATGGTTGTACTCAATAAGATGAGCCGGTTCCATCTGGCCATCGACGCGCTCAAGCACGTGCCCCGATTGCGTTCGCAGGTGTCGGACGCGATCGACATGTTCAATCGAAAATTGTACGAGCACCATGTTTATATCCGGCAGCATTTTCAAGACATGCCGGAAATTCGGAATTGGCATTGGACAAAAGATTTCAACGAGCCGGGCGCTCCTCCTCCGCTGGCAAAGGGACATCCCCGCGGAAACCTGTTCACCGATAGCTAAACGAAGAAAAGCCCCGCAAACGGAAACTTGAATCCAAGAGTCCGGTGAACCGGCGGAGACGTCTGACTTGGTCGGCGTGCCGAAGTTGGCCATCCTGTTCGCCGACTTGTTTCCGGTTTGGGCCGGATGGCATCTTGATAACACAGCCCCACCTGATTACCTGACTAAAGTAGCGACGGTATATCATGCCGTGATATACTGCGCCCCGTGAGCGAGACAGGACCAACTCGTCTAGCGCGGGAGCATGCGGCATCGTCCATTGCCCGGGAACTCGCGCACTTTCGCTACCAGCTTCGGCGATTTCTCCGATTCAGCGAAAACGCCGCGCGTGCCTCTGGCGTAACACCGCAGCAACATCAATTGATGTTGGGCGTTGCTGGATTCACAGGACGCGGGTGGGCGACCATCTCCGAGTTGGCGGATTTTTTGCAGGAACGACATAACGCGGTCGTGGGGTTGGTGAATCGCGCGTCGCAGCGAAATCTGGTTCGCAAGGAGATCGTTGCGCGCGATCGCCGCTTCGTGCGCGTCGAGCTCGCACCCAAGGGGCGAAAAATCCTGAGAGACCTGGTGGCACTCCATCGCAGGGAGCTCGGGAGATTCCACGGCGGCACGGGACTCCTGCAGGTTCCGCGGCTCACGGGAAAGCGACGAACAAATTGAGTGCTGGCGGCAAGAAGGAAAGTGAAAAAAATAAGGCAGATAGCCATGGGGGCCGCGTGAGACCGGTCTTGCAAGTGCGCGGGAAATTGATTCGTGAAGTTAGCTCGAAGAGATTCGCGTGACGAAGGTCCAGTCGAAATTCCTCAATCATCCGCTGCTGCGTAAATACGTCTCGCTCGTGCACGAGGACATGACGGCGACGTATTCCCGCGACCTGCACAAGTGGCTGATTATCTCACCGGTATTGGGCGTGGTAACCGGACTGCTGATCACGCTGATTGCCGAAATTATCCTGAAATGGATGTGGCCTCCGATACTGCAATTCTATCTTCGGCACAGGATTGCAATGATTCCGGGTCTCGCCGTGGGCTTTATTATCGCAGGCTTGATCATGCAGTATTTGACGCCGGACCCGGACGAACACTCGACGGAAGAAATCATCCGGTCGTACCACGAGCACCAGGGCGACATCCGGATGCGGTCGTTCGTGCCCAAACTGCTGGCGGCGATCGCGACGGTGGGTTTCGGCGGGAGCGCGGCGCTGGAAGGGCCGAGCATCTACGGCGGCGGCGCGATCGGCTCTTGGATGTGGACGAAAATGCGGAAAGTCGGCTTGGAACCACGCGACCGCCGCCTCATGCTCATCAGCGGCGCGGCCGCGGGGATGTCCGCCGTGTTTCGTGCGCCGCTGACGGGAATTATTTTTGCGTTGGAAATGCCGTACAAGGATGACTTGGCGCATGAGGCGCTGCTGCCAGCCCTGATCGCATCCGTGACTTCTTACGCGACAATGGCGGCGTTTTTAGGGGCGAAACCGCTATTCGACTTCGTGACAGCGGCGACGTACACGCGAAAGGATCTGTTCTGGTCGGCCGTGCTAGGCATTGTGTGCGGTTTGGTAGCAATGGTCTTCGATATTACTTTTCGTCGTGTGCGCACGTTTTCAGTAAAGTCCTCGGTGCCGCACTGGGTGAAGATGGCCGTGGGCGGAATTCTGACGGGTGTGTGCGGCCTGGTGTTTGTTTCGATGTTCAAGGGGAATCTGGTTCCGATCGGGCCGAACTACGAAGCGATGCCGCTGATCCTGCAGCAATCGCACGGTTCGCTCGAGCTGGTCGTGTTCGGAGTTTTAAAACTTGCCGCAACGCTGTTTTCCCTGGGGGTTGGCGGAGTCAGCGCGATGTTCGTGCCGCTTTTCCTGACCGGAAGCTCTTTCGGGACGGCATTTGGGCAATCGATCGTGCACAGCCCCGCGCTTAATCTCTACGCCGCGGTAGGCATGGCGGCTTTCCTCGCGGCCGGATATAAGGCGCCGCTGACGGCGGTGGTCTTCGTCGCGGAAGCCACGGGGGGGCACGCTTATATTATTCCTTCGCTGATTGCCGCGGCAGTCGCCTATGCTGTTTCAGGCGAGGCCTCGGTGTCGGGCGACCAGCGGTTGCACGAGGGCGTGAAAGTGGCGGAACTCTCGAAGGTAATGGTGCGCGATGTGATGCAGGCGAAAGTGATTTCGACGACGGCGGAATTGTTATTGCGGCAATTTGCGGACAGCATCGGAGCCCATCATGCACACGCGGCATATCCAGTCTACCAGGGCGAGAAATTGGCGGGCACGATTTCAGTGAGCGCGTTAAGCAAGGTCGCGCCGCAAAAATGGGAACAGATGTCGGTTTCCGACATCATGGACCGTAGCGTGATCCGGGTTCCCCCGGAATGCGATGTGCTGGAAGCCCTGCGGCTGTTGATGGCTCAACATGGGCAACACATGCTATTGGTGACGTCCCCCAATGAACAACTCGAAGGGATTCTCACTAAAACGGACATTCTTTCGGCGTTGAACACGCGCGGCGGAAACAGCGGATATCCCGAGCGCGAATAATAGCACGGGCGAAACGGGTTTCTGAATTGGCTCAGTGCAATCGCGAATGCGGTGTCTCTCCCGTGCTCGCTTGCAAAGGGACCGAGTGGGGGGAAGGAAACTCGGCGCCTATCGGCGATTGATTTCACCCGCCTCATAACTCACATTCCGCCCAATCTCAATCGATTGCGATCGCGGGATCGCCCTCGGCCGCGGTTGAATTGCAGCGCCCGTAAGCGCCTCGCGGAGAGTTTTATCGGCGCGGCCGGTCGATCTTCCTCTTGCTTTCGACGTGCCCGTCGATCCACTTCAAGATGAGATCCGCGACTTGCAGATTGTTCTTATCCTGCATCAGCATGTGGCTATTGCCGAACTGCCCATAATCGGGAAGATGCATCATCGTTGCATCGCCTCCTGCCGCATGGATCTGCTGAATAAATTGCTGGCAGGAATCGAAAGTGGCTTTCCATCGGGCGGCGTACGCCGGAACATCCTCCAGATGGTCGCCGAAGATGACCAGGATCGGGATTCGCGAAAGTACGGCAATTTGGCCGGTCGTCAGCGTGGTCGTGCAGACTCCCTCAATGCTGATAATGCCCCGGATGTCGGCCGGACTGACCAGCGCGGCGCGCTCCGGGAAAAAGCCGGACTCCGAATGTCCCATCAGGATAGCGCCGCCAAGTTTGATCGCAAGTCCCGACAAGTCCGCCCATGTGGGGTTTGCCTCAGGTAGCTCGGCATTGAGGTCCGGAATCACCTGCTTGCCAAACTCGTCGAATGCCTCCACCGGGAATTGCTCGTTGGGGAACGCCTTGCCGACGGCGGGCCCAAAGCGGAAAAAAGGCCACGCGATCTCGTGGCTCGCAGTGCGGATCGCGGGCAGGTCGCTCGCCGGCCGGTTGCCCAATCGAACTTCGTTATAAATGGTGGCGTCGAATCCGGAGCGCGCCCGAGACACTTGATCGGGAAGATAAACAGCGCGGTGCCGGCGCAGGAAATACTCGTTCCATCCCATGCGGCCATCGGGCGTGGTCTCGTAACTCTTGGCGCTCAAGCAGCAGCCATGCAGCATGACCACGGGAACGTGCTTTTCTTCCCGCACCGGAATTTGATACTGCACGTACATCTGGTCGACCGTGATGCTTCCTGTATTGATGCCAAAGTTCAGGAATCCCGTGGGCGTGCCGGTGAGCGCGTCGGTCGAGATCGTTTGCCCGCCAACGAAGAAACTGCCCTGGGCCTTAATGGTCAGAGTGTCGGCTTTTGCCACGCCTGTTGCAGCAAGCGCAGCAATGGCCACGGCCGCGATCAAAGCCAAGAACCGGACAAATTCGGCAAATCGATGGGAATACTTCACCAGAATCTCCTTTCGACCGAATGCATCGGAGAACTTTCATTACACGCGAAGCAGCCGACATCATACATGGACGCGCGTGGTTTAGGCGTCAGGCAATGAGTCAGGCAAACAGAAACGCTTGCGGGGAAAAGTCGCCCGCTAACGACTGCACCGGCAAAGGCGACGAGTCCATGCGTGGTTCGTCGATGAGATCAGGCGAATCAGGGGGGCTGGAGACGAAACTACCCCTGATAATTCGAGCCGTTAAGAAAGCACATAAGCTGAAAATGCCGCCGCTCGCTTTGCAAAGCGTATTCTTAGATGCGCTAATTGGCTGCGGAAGCTGGGTGAAGGGCGTGCGGCGGGCCGGACTTGACCTCTTGAACTACCTCTGTCGCGAGTTTCGCGCTGATTGGGCAGGAAGTGTCATTAATGCGGCACTCGGCCAGAGTGAGCCCGCAGCCACAGGTGCAGGTCTCTGAGTTTAATCGTTTCAGGACCGCGGCCCTCTGCGCGGGTGTCAGACCTTTCAGGTCGACGCCGGGAAGTTCCGTGGCAAGCGCGGCATTTTTCAGAAAGATTTGTCCCGTGTCCTTGAAGGTTGCGACCTTCGCGTTGATGGGCAGGCCGAGGAGCGCACGGACTTCGGTGTCGAACAGGCCCGGCGGGTTAAGCCCCACATGCTTTTGCACGACACGTCCGTTCGTATCGACGATGAAAGAAGTCGGTAGCGCCGGCACTCCGCCATATTCCGCGGCAATTGTTTGACTGCCCATGACGATGGGATAGTTGATTCCAACCTTTGCCGCAAAAGCGCGCACCTCAGCGGGAGAAGTGTCATCGTCCATCGCCACTCCGATAATTTCCAAGCGATCCTTGTAACGACTTGCCAGTGCGGTGAGCTGAGGGATTTCCGCCCGGCAGGGTGGACACCAGGTAGCCCAGAAATTCACAATTACGACTTTGCCGCGCAATTGCGGGGTCGAAATAACTTTGCCAGACAGATCGTTTACCAGAAACGGTGGCGCCTTCATGGGATTGCTGGCAAAGAGGATGACATTGTCTGTGTTCGCATTCGGAGGATCGTCCTGACTCTGTTTGTAGCTTACGCCGGTTGCGTCATGGACAGCCGATGGCGTACTCGCCGCCACATGGCGCGCACGTGCCATACCGATCAGTAAGCCTACAAAACCGGCGATACCGGCCAATACCAAGATCGCGATAAAGGATTTCTTCATAAGCAGGTGATATCAGCCATTATGCGGCAGAGTTCCTCGGGAGACAACCCAATCCTGTTGATTCAGCAGAGAGCCTGCGGGCAATCATCAAGGATGGGCGATGCATACGGTGCCGGGCCAAGATGCAGGGTTGGCAGCGTGCCAATGCGGGACCGGATTCCCAAACTGAACCGAGGAAACGAGGGGAAGACGGCCGAAGAAAACGTCAACTGGTTGAAAAGATGAATGCGCGGGACGCAATTCATGGGCAAACGAATCGGTCCCTCGCTTGCATGAACACGGGTGCGGGTCGCGTTCCACACGATCCGAACTGTCCGGTGAATGGGGAGGAAGGGGCCCATTCGCAGGATAGCGCGGGTCGTTCCCACCTGCCTCTGAGAGGGAAGCTAGGATGGATGACCCCATGATTCGGTCACGCCTAGACCGAATCAAAGGAACGCGACTTAGAGGGGCAGATAATCCCAAGTATCTGCCCCTTAATAATTTACATATACACAACCTTTGCTTATTGTTCGGTTCTATACCCTACTGCTGCCAGTGTGTTGCCAATCTGTTGCCAATGTGATAGTCTACTACTGTTGTAATAGTAGCGGCATATGAGAGCTAAGGTTTCGTTTCTGGCACGGGTGAAAGGTATCGACGGAAGATTCCCGTTTGTCGAAGTCCCGATAAAAAAACAACGCCCAGTTCCGCCGAAAAACTCGACCACTTTTTATGTCCGCTTTACTTTGGACGGCAAACGAATTGTCAAGCCACTTGGTGCAGACGCGGACGCTGCGTTTGTTGCCTACCAAAATATTGAACTGGAACACGCAACGAACAATGCGCGTGTTCGCTCGGGACTCCTGCCAACGCTTCCGACAGTTTCAACAGTTACGACAAACACCGCCGTGGAATCTCAGCCAAGCGCGTCCAACTCGATCAACGACGCAATTGAAAAGTATCTGGAACGACGGCAGGCAGCAGGCAATAATACAAACACCGTGCAGATGTATTCGCGGACCGTCCGAGACTTCGCCACGGTTTGCGCCGAGCGGGGTGTTACGAGTCTCGACAAAATCAGCCGCGATGATTTGCTCGCCTATCTGGTTTGGCTCCGCAAGAATCTTCGGAAGCAAGCTCACGGTAGCCGCGATGCGACTCTGGCAAGCCGTATGCGACGGCTTGGAACTTTTCTAGGAGAGTACGGCATCAAACTTCGCAAGAACCAGAGACAGACACCTGATGATAAGGGATTGCTCAACTACAGCGAGGTCCCAAAAGAGCCCAAGAAAAAACCCGCGAAGTACGGCAAGCGGACCATTCAGGCTTTGCTAGATACCGCAAAAAAGACGCACAACGACGATGCCCTAGACTTGATTCAATTTTTGGTATGCACAGGATTTCGCGACGAAGAGGTTGCATACTGTGAATGGTCCGACATTAACTTTCGAGAGGGTACCGTCAATGTGTCCGAAAAACTCCGCACCGCAGATCGTCCGTGGGAATGGCGACCGAAGGATAAAGAAGAGCGTCCGCACGATATTCCTCTGCCTCCCGCACTTCTCGACAGGCTGAAGGCAAGAAAAGCACGGATGTCCGCTGCTCAGTGTGCGCTGATATTTCCAACGGGAGTTTGCAAACCCGATACGAATTTACTCCGTCGCGTTCGCGAGGTTGCCGAGGCAGCGGGAATCGAAGAGAGAATCACCTTGCATGCTTTCCGACGCACCTTCGGGTCGAACATGGCGAAAAAACACGGCATCGAAGTAGCGCGGCAATATCTCGGACACAGTGACATTGCTACAACACAAAAATATCTTGCAGCCGACAGCGACGAAACCGACGCGGTGAGATCGGGGGGCGGCGAACTCTATGCCGACTTTGGAGTGTAAACTGGACTATCCTAACTAATCCAAAACTTTGCAATTGGTTATCGGAGGGTGTATTTTCCTCGCGGGCATCCCCACAATTTATTAGTTTATTGAGTTACTTATGAATTGTACGTGCTTTGCGCTCAGTCCGAACTGAGGCAATGATGTAAATAGTGAAGGCAATCAGTAGTACGCCGATGATCGCCAGAAAGAGTGTATCCATGACCTTTCTCTCGTCCCTAGATTCTGCTTCTTCGCGCCTCAACTGGTCAAACATTGTTTACGTAGCAGGAGCGGCACTGACATTAGTTGCTGCCATGGTCGTGTTCGTCGAATAACGCCGTATAGAATCAGGGAAGCGCGAACGAAGGATGCTTATAACCGAATTCATAGCCATAGGGGCCGCTATTGTTAGCCTTTGCGGAACA
Organism: Candidatus Acidiferrales bacterium; assembly: GCA_035534055.1. Lineage (GTDB taxonomy): Bacteria > Acidobacteriota > Terriglobia > Acidiferrales > UBA7541 > Palsa-295. The sequence goes on from DATLST010000263.1 coordinate 8,412, forward strand.
ATGGGGGCCATACGCTATGGAAACCTAGTTTCATCTCTAAAAGACGCAGACCTTGCTGTGTACAAAGCCGACGCCGATTTAAAGATCGCTCAAGCCAACCAGGGGGCCGCTACCGCAAATCAGAAAGCCCAAGAAGCCAATGACCGGGCTGTGACGGCGACAAACGAGGGACTTAAACTGCAAGCGAGAGTATCTTCGGAAGCCGCTCGGGCCGCCACAGCAGAACAGGGGCTAGCTAAGGCAAATAAAGAAACGTCGGACTTCGCTCATGCATTGGCTCAGCAGCAAGGGATTATGGCCGAGCAATCAAAGGTCTCTCCCCAACTTGCTCCTGCTCAGGTTCAGATGCTTTCTAATGCCCTTCAATCCTTTTCAGGTCAGGACGTGGACCTGCAAAGTACTATAACTCCTCTAAAAAGACCTTGACATGTGCGCGTAGTTCCGGTACACTGGTTTGATTCGTTTTCGAGTCCTAAAAGTAAATCGACCCCAACTGGGTCATAGCCTCAACTGAGGCTCTAAAAGGAGAAACGATGCCAACGCAATCATCATCCGCATCAACTTTGCCTAGCGAATTTCGTGCTTCGGGCGGTTCACCGCCTAGACTTCTAACTTCGAACCAAGTCTGTGAAATCCTCGGAATATCCCTCAAGACACTTCAACGTCTTCGTCGTAAGAAGTCCATTCCTTACATTATCTTCGGCAAGACTGTTCGCTATCGTCCTGTCGCTGTCGAGCGTTTTGTTTCGGCTCGGGAAGTGGTGGCAGCATGAGATCCACAAACGTTCTACCCGCAGGGTCCGCAATTGTCGTGGATGTCCGTCACATGGAATCGCATCGGCTCGGTATATTCGTGCGACGTGAGTGAAGCAAACCGCGAGCCTGTACGACACGGTGCCCCCGAAGAACTGGAAGCTGCCTGTCGGAGAGGACTAGCAGAGAGGGCAAAAGGTTAATTTGCGTGTTAACCGTTTGCTGAGGAGACCGAGGTGGATTCGAACAAGAAGTGATCGTGAGTGACGCAAACCGTGAGCCTGTATGGCATGGCGAACGCTCCGACCAGAGTCGGAACAAGGAGGGACAAAGGTGCATGAAACTTACAAGCAGTGGGAGGACCGAATGTTTGAAGGAATTCCAATCGAGGAAGGTGGCGAGGTCGCAGCACCGCCAGCAAGAAGTACCATCTCCAAACCTGTGCCGCCTGCACGGACTGCCACTTCCGCCGTGTCGAAAAACGTATCGGACGGGGTGCAAACTGTGTCGAAGACAGTGGGATCAAAAATACGACGCAACGGAAAAAAGTCGAAAGCGGCGAAGGTTGCGCCAGCAACAACTTCCTTATCGACTACAGAAGGCAAGTCGAGACTTTCTTTACCGCTAGCAACGGTCGGATCGCCGCTTGATCGAATCCAACCGAACTATGCAGGCGCAATCGTCGAGCATAACGAGCGCGTCTCGAAAAATATAACCGAGGATGGAAAATACACGATCAAAGATGTGCTCCAAAACACTAATTTACCGTTGCCAATGGTTGAAGCGGGGCATCGCTGGCTGTTATCTAAAAATCTGATCCTTGCAGCCTACGACTTCGGGTTTTGGAGAGCAATCAGTTATGTATTAGAAGGAGCCACAGGCCCCGAGGCAATATCAGTTGATGCGGTAGAGCAAGCGTTGATTATCTGTCTGGCGTTAGCGAAGACGAATGTGGTTCGTAGGACAGCTCTGTATCAGGAGTTGAAGGCGTGTAAGAGCATCAAGAAAGTGCGGGATTATGAACTGCGGCTGCAAACAGCCCGTGTCATGGCTGAAGCAAGCCTGCTCACGTCGGTAGATTTAGACCAGGCCAGCGCGAGACGTTACAGCAGCTTGAGAAATGAAGGAAAATGCGCCGGTTGTGGGCAAGACTATTGTCACCGCAATAAAGAGAATCTTTGCTGGCAGTGTGAGGAAGGAATAAATGGTGGGGTAGAAACAGATTGATTGATCTCGACCAAAACGGACAGCCAGTCAAAGCGACGCCTTTGCCTCGCCTGTCCGCGTTCAAAGGTCTCGCCGGTTCTCCACTGTCGAGCGTTACCGACCCCGGAGAAATCAAACAGCAGGTTGCGCGGCGTGGTCGCCCTCGCCGCCACGCGAACGATTTGGCGAAGACCGCAGCATATCGAGCGCGCAAGAAAGACGCCGCCACGCGAGCCGCAAACGCAGCCGCCATCGACGCAGTGCTCAATGCACCAGAGCGATACCAGCGTGAGAGTACTGGCGGAAGGAGTATCCAGGCACTCGTGAACATCGACGCGGGCTATCAAAAGTCCGAAGAATATCATACCGAGCAGTCCGAAGAATTTCACGGCAGGCGTGTTGTGCCACGAGGTGCTTCTTGTGATCCAGAGGATAAAGGTACTCCAGCGGATCGCTTCGAGCGTGATGAAACATTCGTGGCTAAACAAGAAAGGCGTGGTGCTTTTGATAAGACGCCAAAGCCGCAGTCTCGTGGGAAGCTTCTTAGATCAAGAGCGAAGCTCTTCTGCACGGCGCATTCGGCAGTTTCGGGCGTGACAGATGTTTGAGAAGAGGCCGCTTTGGACGGCGCATACGTCTGTGTTTTGTCCTGTGGATGTCGCCGAACTACGAAAAGTACCACGCCGATTATCGTAGACAGCTCAAATAATCCACAGGAAAAGGCGTAAGTACTGTCGATTCAATCACTCTCAGCGAATCGGCGGCGTTAAGGGGTACAGTTTCTCTATAAGTGAGGGGAGTATTTCTCCTCCGAAACGCCAATTTCGTCCATGTTCATCATCCCCGAAGGGCGGCGACGTGGTCGCCCTTTTTCTTTAGGATGGCGAAAATTTTTTGCCTTGGCGAAATGAAAGTAGCTGTTCATCGAATAAAGCAGTGCTCGTGATTGACGAATTTAGTAGATCGTTGCAAAAAATAAAAGAACTAAGCGTACCCCTGGCGACCCTGTCTCAGTTGTGCGGGATCAGTGTGGGACATTTGAGTGCCTTGACGAACCGTCAAAAGCCTTGTGACAACCAGACGGCGGCGAAAATTTGGAAAGCAGTTCACGCTCTCGACGGCCTCATGCAGGACTTGGCCCCCGTCCCGGTTGATCTTCGGCGAGCAATCGTGCTCCGCGATATTTTGATTGCACGCGAAGAAGGTTCCTTCAAGACCGTGGTCGTCAACGATAAAAGTATTCTGCACGACACGGTCGAAAACATAGTGTCGTGGGCGTTGGAGAATCCTCAAGGAGGAACCGATGGCAGCAGCCGTTAGAAACGAATTGGAGTTGAACCCCGCAACAATTAAGGGTCTGGGCCGCAAACGAGGATTGACACTCGAAGAGTATCTCGCTCTCGGTCCGCAGGCGATGCACTTTATTTTGGACGGTCCGGCAGGTCAAGAAAACCGAGCCGTTATCGACGTGGCCCTGGCTGAGCTGGCCGCGAGAAAAGCAGCGGAGCAACAGTAAGAATAGCATGATGTAGTAAACCCCATCGAGTCGAACCGGCGGCAGGTAATGTGTTCGGGTAGAGGGAATTCAACGGGCCGGTAGGCCAGGATGTGTTCAGAGATGGCAGAGTATCGAGATGGTATAAAGTACGAAACAAGGTTGTACAGCATGATGCCGCGCTTCCGAGACGGGCGGACAGAATTTCGGATCGAGGATGTGGAAGCCGCGATGCGAGCCGAAGATCGAGGCCCGAAAGGGGCGCAGCGATTGAACGATATCTTGGATGGTAAGATTCACGCGAAGTAGCTTGAAAGAAAAAATTTAGAAGTCGGCAAAAATACCTCTTAAAAGCCTCAGTCGTACAGGCAGCAATTAGGTTTATCGCCGAGAAAACAAGCCACAGATTCAAGGTCTCGGCGTATGCCTTGCCTACTTTTTGTTTTCTTTTTGGTGGTTTATGAAGACTGGAAAATTGTTGTCTTGGTCGGAGCGTGGTTACGGGCTCGTAGCAGTCACGTTTCGAGAAATTTATTTTTTGCATTCCGCAGATGTGGTGGAAGCTCCTGATGGAATGTTGACACCGCCTATAGGAGTGATTGTTCACTTCGACACGGCACCTGCTCAGAACAACGGACGATACCCTCGTGCGATAAACGCTCGAATCCTTGTGAGCGCTCCTGTGGCTTCCGTCAATGGCGGTGCGCAATGACCGCTTTGACTTTTATAAATCGAGCCGTCGTAAGTTTGGCGATTGACGCGCCCGTCATCAGGCTTCATCCGCACGACAAAACACCGATAGATTCTAACTGGACTTCGTTAGCTACAACCGACATGAAGACCATTTATAGGTGGGACCAGGCTTCAGCAGATGCCAATGTGGGTGTTGTCGCGCAGGGTCGCATCGGTGGGATTTGGTTTCTCGAACAAGATACACCTCCACCCGGCGTCTCGTCTGTGACGGAGCGAATTGAAACCGAAACCGGGCAAAAGATTCCGTCCACGTTCCGTGTCCAGTCACAAAAAGGTAGAGAGCATTATTACTGGAAACAAACAACGGAAAGCATCGCGATGGGTAACATTGCGCAGCCGTACGTTAAGCACGCAGATTTTTCCGTCCGGGTCAACAATCAGTATTGTGTCGGCGCATTGTCCATACATCCTAAGACGAACAAGCCGTACGAAATACTTCTCGATGTGCCTGTTGCCGAAGCACCAAACTGGCTCATTGAGTGGATTAAAGCACAGCGTGTCGAAGCGAAGAAAGCGGCTACGGATGACGGTGTAAGCCCGATTCCTGACGGACAAAGAAACTCAACGCTCGCCCATATCGCAGGCAAATTGCGAGGCATCAGGCTTTCTCGTGAAGGCATAGAAGACCACCTTTCGAAGATAAATTCGGAACGCTGCATTCCGCCGCTCACGGACCAAGATGTTGCCGTGATAGCAGCGTCAATCGCTCGTTATCCCGCAGGGCATCCAGAGAATGATTTAGTGCTGGTCGGCGGCGTTCCCGCTGGCACTGCTACGACTTCTCAAGCAGCGGCGGTTCAAACGAAATCGAGCGAGCTATCGCTTGTCAGGGGCTCGGAAGTAAAGCCGGGTAGTCAGAAATGGCTATGGCTTAATCGAATTCCTGCCGACACTATTACAGGTTTGGTTGGTGAGCCGGATAAGGGCAAATCGCTAATCACTAATGACATCGCTGCTCGATTGACTACTGGACGTGCGTTCCCAGACGGGGCACCGAATCCGTTCGGCGGACCCGTGGAAGTCTTGATGTTGGTCGCGGAAGATTCGCTCAACACCACGGCTGTACCACGCCTTATGCAAGCTGGTGCCGATTTGTCGAAGATTCATTTCGTGGATTCTGTCACGCTGAATGGGTCCAAGAGAGAGGTTGCTCTCGACACGGACCTACCCGTTATTCGTCGGACGCTCGAACGAAATACCAAAATCCGTTTGGTGATTGTGGACACCGTGACGTCGTACACAGGCAACGCCAACCAGTACAGCTCATTCACACGGCGGTGGTGACGCCGGCGAACGTGGCGGATGCAACGGTGCTGCCGGAGTTGCTGCACGGAGAAGAGACCAAGGTTTGGGGCGACCAGGCGTATCGCGGACAGAGGGCGGTGATTCGGGAGCATGCGC
>DATLST010000264.1:0-11200 GCA_035534055.1 Candidatus Acidiferrales bacterium
CTTCACCGGTTTCCCGGCGGCGCGGCCATACTTCCGCACGCGGTCCATCGGTCCCGCGATGCTGGGCGTCCGAGCGATCATCCAGACAATCATCCGGTTCAACAGAGACGCCGGAAAGAACGTCGGGCGAAGCATGTCGACAAACAACACCACGCGATAGGAATCGACGTCGTTCCAGACTTCGTGCGGGTGGCTGTCGTCGAAGATCAGGCTCTTTCCCTCCTGCCAGGAACGCACGTCTTTTCCTACTCGAATCCTGCAGCTGCCTTCCGGCCCTGGAATAATCAATCCAAGATGGTAGCGCAGCACGCCTTTGTACATCCCGCGATGCTCGGGGATGTGCTTTCTGGGCGCGAGAATGGAGAACATTGCCGACTTCATTCCAGGAATACGCTGCAACAGCCGCACGGTCTCTGGACATCGGGCGCAGTTCTCCTCGGCTTTTTCGCCATACGCATAAAGCCAGAAAGTCTTCCATTGTTCGCCTTCGGTCAGAACTTTCTGCTTGTCCGAAATATCCTGGAAATTGGGGATCTCTTCCCGGCGCACGAGAAGCGAATCCAGCTCTTTGCGAATTTCCATCCATTCGGCCTCTATCGTCGCGACCCAGGGGAACGACTCAGGATTGAAAAATGTCGTGTTTCGATCGCGGAAGAACATCATCCCTTCTACCAGGCTTCGAACCATGTGATTTGCTCCTTCCTAACTTCATTGCGGCACTTTATGCCGGGCCGATCGAAAGGCATTCCGTCCGCTTTTGTGACCCCGGCCATCCGGAATATCGGGTTCCGGTCATCGCTACTCGCCAGTTTCTTCTTCCCCACTTCGCGCGTGCTCCGTCAAAGACCCGATCGTGCGGCATTGGCCTGTGTTCGACATCGAAAGTGGCAAGAGGGTCTTTATGATCCAACTCGACAATGCGTTCTCCGGACCGCTCTGCGAATCATTGCTCTCAGAATTCATTTTTCAAATGGCGAGTAAGTACCAATGCCAAGCTCTTGGAGTTTGCTCTTAGGATTCCGTGGTGATCGCCGGGGACAGTCTCGATTTCGAAACCGGATGCAAGGTGCGACCAGGTTGCTACGGGATCGGGGTAATGGGAGCTCTCGGCGCGCGCGAAAGTGATTTTTCCATTGTAAAAACGGGGCCGGTATCGAGTCCACGCTAGAAAGTCGCTGAAACGCGCCCGCTCCTTAACACGACTGAGTGGCGCATCAACGGTCCGATTCACCGACGATCGCATGAGATCCGAAACGCGATAGCGGAGCTGGGCGGCGATCATGTGAATGCGCTTCCAAAGTGTCAGGGGTTCGGTGTGCGGGTACGAATCAATCATGGCCAGCAATGCAACCTCTTCCCCACTTGCGGAGAGGCGCTGCGCTATTTCGAACGCGACCACACCCCCAAGCGAATAACCGATCAGGGTATAAGGACCGCGCGGTTGTACGTTCCTAATTGCATCGAGATGGAATTGGGCCATGTCTTCGATGCGAGCAAAAGGTGGTGCTGCACCATCGCTGCCCTTGGCCTGGAATCCGTAAATCGGGCGAGATGTTCGAATCTGCTTTACGAGATCGAAGAATTCCATCACGCTGCTGCCCAGGCCGTGCGCGATGAAAATCGGCGGCTGCTCAGCACCCGCCTTGAGCAACACGGTTGACGGGAATACCGGCGTCGCGCGCTGGTCCAAAAGCGCAGCCAGAGCGGCGATCGTAGGCGCGCGGAAAATTGTTACAGGCGGCAGCTCGCGGCCACACACCTCCGCGATTTCGGTGAATAATCTCATAGCGAACGCCGGATTGCCGCCGAGATCAAAAAAGTTGTCTTCGGGACAGATCGATGAGCGTTCGAGCACGCGCTGCCAAATCGGCGTGAGTACTTCGATCGTCCCGCTCGTACTTCTCTCGCGCGTCGCGCTCCCAACCGTTTCCAATGCTTCGTCGATCATGAACGAGCGGACTTCCTAACTGACTTGGCAACTGCGAATCGCATCATCGATGGATTTTGTGAGTGCAACCGCTAGGTGCTCAACGAATGGATTGACAAGCATGCCGGCGGGATACACGGGCAGGATAACGACCTCGTGGCTGCCTTGCGCCAATCGATCCCACTTGGCGCTTGGTTGGTCATACATCCTATATTGCTTCATCGGCCGGAAGTCTGCGATCGCGCCGGTATACGGCTTCGGGACGTAATTCACGCAAGCGAGGTCATTTGCTCGCCAGATCTGTCCCGATACACGCGATTGTGAGGTGCTCGCGCGTGAATGCTTGTCAAACGTTGCGAGAAGCCTGCCTCGCCATACAGGGATCCGATTGCGGAACGCCCTCTCCTTCTCTGACAAGAACTTGGCCTTACCCTGGGAATCAAGACGGAGGAAATTGGCCGCGTGGAACACAAGCCGTTGGACGGCGCGATAGCTCTTGCCCCAGAACGACGGCGCGGGAATCTTGGACCAGTCCGTAGTATCGAACAATGCCAGCAAGCCGATTCGCTCTCCAGCGGCCTGAAGCTGCTGAGCCACCTCGAACGCAATGGTCCCACCCATGCAATAACCACCGAGGAAATAGGGACCGTGCGGCTGAGCCCTCCGAATCTCCCTGATATACAGAGCGGCCATGTCCTCGATTCTTGTTAGCGGCGGGCGACTACCGTCTAGGCCGCGGCACTGCAAACCATAAAATGGCTGGTCAGATCCCAGATGCCGCGAAAGGTTTCGATAGATGAGAACGTTTCCGTCGGCTCCATGAATGCAGAATAAACGGGGGCGCGAGCCACCCGGCTGGATTGCCACGAGCGGTGACCAGCCCGTCGCGGACGTTTCTCGTTGGAGGACCTCGGCGAGCTCGCGGATTGAGGGGGCATCGAACAGCGTCGCCAAAGGTAATTTGACGCCGAATTCCCGTTCGATTCGGATGAAAAGTTGAACTGCCAGGATTGAGTCGCCGCCCAGATCAAAATAGTTCTGCTCGGGGCCGATGGATTCAACGCCAAGCATCTCTTGCCAAATGCGCGTGAGGCGTGCAGTGGTGTCGCTCTCCGGAGCAGCAATTCGTGCCGCGGACACGTCAGCCGCAGACTCATACATCACGTTTCCAGTTATTGGCAATGAAACCAATCCTCGGTCCCACCTTCCGCGAGTTTCCATCAACGCTCGGCGCGCCTGCACGGGGCATGCATTCCTCTTCGGTTCGACCTGATACGTAAGAGCCCAATCAGTGCAAACAACGGGCCATTCAAATCTTATGCAAGCTTATGTAAATAATGCTATTAGATATGGCTGCACGGGAAGCCTGGCAGGCCTATGTCGCCTTATGTAGAAATGTTTTTCTACCACCTCAATTCCCTGCTCCTGCGGCGCTGAATCCGCACGGCATCGGCGATAGCGCCAGATGGTCGATCATCCGCTAGCCAATGTGCTTGTATAAGGCGTCCCCGACCATCGAAAGAACCTTGCCGGGAGCATGCGACAACAACCGCTTGGCGATTCGCAGCTTCCACTGCGCTTCGCGCGGCTTGTAGTTGTCGCGTGATTTAACAGACGTGGTATACCTCGAATAAATTAAGGTAGAACGGATCGCTCCCCAGCGCTCTTTGAAGAGAATCAAGCCCGCGTTGTCGCAGTCTGAACGTCCGAAGTCGAATGTGCGTAAACCAGCGCACTTTGCTTCTTCGATCGAGCGCCAGAGCAACAGCTGCATCCCGCCCAGGTTGTGAAGTCGTGCATCGGAGCAGCCGTACTTATAGAGGAGAGTGTCTTTATAACGAAGTGTGAGGATCGCTGCGATAGGCCGCGAACCCTGGAATGCGACGCGAATGTGGAGCGCCTCTCCCAGACATTCGATCAGGTTGCGAAACCATTGCAATGGCTGCGGCGGGACGCCGATGCGGCGCCGAGTGGGGATGAGCAACCGATAGAAGATCGAGAGAAGCGATTCCGATCGCCCGTCCTCGTACCGAAGACCTTCCCGTTCAGCGCGGCGGATCTTTCTTTGCGTCGAGTCTTTGTGCAGGTTACCGAAAAGCTGGCTCAGGCTTGGGGAAAGATCGAGTCGATGAACCGCGTAATCGTACGTGGATTCGTGAAAGCTAGTTTTGAGGTCGCGGTGGTGAAGCGGGCGGATTTCAATATAATCCCATGTCTGCGGCCGCTCCCTTCCCTCTCGCAATGCGCCGAGAATAAGCGGCAGTTCCTGCGGATCATCGACCAGCGGTTCACAGTGATCTGAAAACGGCAGCGAGACGAGCCGACGGCCGGTCAGCCAGCTTTCAACTTGACAAAAGACGACTCCGTTGCGAAGTTCGCTGCTCGGCGGAGACGTCGTATAGACGATGGGCTCGTATCCGTAAGTCCGGCGAAGGGCTTCCAGCCACCCAGTCGTGTGGAAGATCGACGCGTGAAGCTCGCTGCCTAAGAAATTCTCCCATCGCGGATCGTGCAGCGGTGCAATCTTGTAAACCGACATGGGTACCTTTGCCTTGCGCTTCGTCGGGATCTGAGATTTTCGCACACGAACATTTGCGGAGACCAAGCTTCGTTATTGCGGATTTCCACCTGTCGGAGAGAAATCGCGCGACGTTCTCGCACTATCAACGACGCATGAGCTGACATCACGGCAAACGTACGGCGGGGTTGAATACGATCAGTTTAAAAATCGGCGACATTTATGCGGTGACTTTCGGAGGCGCGAGAATACTGCTAAGGTTCAAAAGATCTAGGGTAATCTGCGAAATACCATCGACGAGCGTGGCGCGTAGGGGTGGCAGGCGCATGTCTCTCACCTTGCGCGATTTCCATACTCGCCCTAAACCTCACTTTGACGAGGGGGACCGGACTCAACGTCTAACGAATACACAACGCGGTCATCCTGAAGGCTCGCATAGGCGATCCGAGCCCTGTCCTTGTCCGGTCCTTCGATGCGCCACTTGTCGCCGTCCTGCACGAGCGACATCTGGCTGCGATTTCTCCACCACCGGTTGACTTCCGCCGGAAGCGTAATCCATAGACTTTTCTCGGCTCTCAGGCGAGCCACGTGAGCCAACAGATCCAGGTAGACGCTCTGCGCGCGCTTTTTCATGAGGTAGTCGGGATGGGTTATGAAGCTGACCAAACCGTGTCTTTGCATGATGAGCTCGATCTGTTGCTTCCACAAATCGATCGAGTAGTCTCCCAGAATGTGAAAGAGCGAATAATCCTGGATCGTCGTCAGAGGCAACTCGAGGATCTTGCCGATGAAGTACGGCATGACCGTGCAGCATCCCCCCCGCTGCGGCTCGAGATGGGCCACATTTGGAACTGACATATCGTAGGAAAACTCGAAGGCGTCGTACCAATCTTGATTGCGGTACATCGCGCCGGACCGAAATCCCTCCGCGCGAAACTCTTTCGCGTATTGGTTGATCTCCTTCGCATGACGCAGGAATGTCTCTCTTTCGCGAAAGAGGAAGCCGTCATGGTTTAGGTCGTGTACATTGATTTCAAAGCCCCTATCGCGAAAGCGGCCAAGAAATCCATTCCGCGCGGCATATCGCGTTTCCGGCACGATCTGAAAAGCCGATTTGATGGCAAATGAATCATCCAAATTCATCAACGCGCCGCAGAAATCGCGTCCGACGGCACCTTCCACATCGTGTGTCATGATTGCGCAGCTAGGAGCACCGTTAGGCCAAAACCAGATAAAGGGAACGCTCGTCATTCCCTGGCTTTTCACCACGAGAGCCAGGACGCGCTCCATTAAGGACTCCACGGTGAAGTCCACCGGCCAACGGGGAAATGCGATCTGTTCCCATCCACTGAGGCTAGCACGCTGCAGATGCTTTCGTACTGGCACCGGGAGAAACGGGCGCAAGGAATAGTAGAGGCGCCTTGCCGCATTACCGCTCGTGATCGAGTCCAGCGAGGCTCGGAAATTCGACGGGTATCGCTCAAGCCGCAGATTGTCCACGACCTCAGTGAAATCGAACGGCAAGCTAAGCGGCCCTTGCTCATGCCGAATGCGAGGTAACGCGTCCGTCAGGCGATGCCCAACGTGCCGCGATGGTGAGCCGCCAACACAATGGCCATAGCAGGTGATTCCTTCGCCGAACTGGAAGAAGCCCGCTTCGTTGGACAAATCTCCGTTGACGCTCAGATCGACGAACTGCTCCGGGCAGCGAAAATAATCGAGCAATGCGGTGTCCATAAATTGTAGTTGCGGTGCTGCCCCTCAGGGTCACAAATCTTTTGATCAATTTAGATCGGGCGGCGTGGACAAACGCCCGTAGTGCTTGGCCCTGCAGAGCGCTTTCGGTGCAACACAATTTCCTCCATCACGATTTTTTTCAACTACTCCTATTTGCATCACAGGATCCTTGGGGATGTTCCTCCGCAGACTGCCTAGCCACTCGAACCCAGCGCGCCGAGGCGGCGTCATATCGCTTGATAAGCCGCGCCGGATTTCCAGCGATCACGCTGAACGGCGGAAAGCTTTTTGTGACAACCGCGTTCGCTCCTACGACGCTGTTCCGGCCCACGGATAATTCGCCGCTTGCGCAGCAAATCACGGCGCCGTATCCGAGCCAGCAATTCCGACCAATCTCAATCCTTCCCCCCCCAGTCGCCGGTTGCTCGCAGATCGGGACGTCGGGATTCGAGTATTCATGGTTGTGGTCCATGATCAATACAGAAGGTGAAACCAGCACATCTTCGCCCAGAGAGATCGAATTGCGAGCAGAGATCATAGATCTCCTTCCAATCCCGCAACCCCTACCGAACGTAATTTTCAAAGAGGAATCTTCGGTACCGGGCAATACGTTCAGCCAAACACCGGGTGCGAGGTATACGTCATCGCCGAAGTAAACGTACCTCGCTCCGGCGCGCCAGATGTCGCACGAGTAGTGGATCGACACGCGATGCCCAAAATTCGCAAACGGGTAAGTCGCTCTCATCCACAATGTGTTCAACCGTGTTGCCAGGCGTGGGATGATCGAGAGCGGGTCGTCGAACGTTTTATATTTGGCGCCGGGTTTTTTCGACATCGAATTGAATGTACCCATGCGACGGCTCAAAGTTCACGGAGTTGTTGGCGGCAAACCGGGATTGCGTTGAGGTAGCCCAAGCGTTGGACGATCCAGCGTTGATCGCAACGCTCCCGAAATTCCGTCAGTGCCTACGCTCGGACACGAGCGAGGTTTTGCCAAATCATTCCTCCCGCCTCCTGGAAGCAGCGGAAGCGGGTGCACAGTCCGTGTATCAACCCCACGACCAAAGCAGTGAACAGTCCTCTGCAACCAAGCGTAAAGAAGGTCCCTCCGAGCGAATCTGGCAGGAGGGATGTGATCGCATAACCCCCAATGAGCGCAGGGATCACCGGCCACAATTGCGCGACGAGATCCCCGAAGCCGACGGAGAATTCCCGGCGCAAATAGGGCAAAAAAACGATCGCTTGAGTCGCGTACGCGACCAGCACCGCAGCCGCAACCAGTTCAATCCTGCCGGTTCGTAATACCAGCAAAATCAGCAGTAGCTCAATTGCTGCGGTTAAGGCATTGGCGTGCATTAGTATCTTGGATCGCCCGCGGGCTAGAATACAATTCCAGACCGGTTCGGTGATCATCCGCATGATTCCGTAGACGCAGAGAATCTTGAGAGGCATTTCCGCCGGCAACCACTTGTCAGTGCCTTTGCCCAGGAGCGTCACCAGAAAGAAGTGTGCGTTTGCGAGTAGTGCAGTGTTGGCGACCACCGCGACGAACGCCACCAGATCCACTGTCTTGAGATACCATCGCCGCATCGCGACCATGTCACCCTGAATCGCGGAAAATGCTGGCAGGAGCGCAGTATTTACTGTATCGTAAACAAGAAAGCAAAGGAAGCTCCCCCATGAAAACGCCAGCGCGTAGTAGCCTAGTTGGGCGCTCCCCATAGCGTAGCCGACAAGGAAGTTATCTTGGTTCAGTAAAAGGAAGACCAGTATCCCGCTTCCCAGCAAAGGCAGGCCGACCCGTAAATATTTTCGCGTATCGGTCCAATCGAAATGAAAACGGATGGGCATTTTTCTCGCGAGCTGTGTGCCAATATTGAAGGTCAGGTTCGCGCCTACGTCGGCCCAGATGACCGCCCAGTACTTCCACCCACACAAGATTAGCGCGATTGCGAGGATGCACCGGGCGATGGCGCCCGCAACACCTGGAACTATCAACGCTCGGAAATTCTGTTCCCTTATTAGAGTCATTTGCGACATGAATCCGATCGTGCCCACCAAGTATTCCAAGGACAAAACACGAATCACATTGCCAGTTGCCGGATGCTGAAAAAAGTAGTGCGCGAACGGAGCGATCAGAAAAGCCACAACAACCGCCCCGAAACTTAGGATGCTTCTCAGAGTAAAGGCGGTCCGAAGGCTCTGCTGATCGAGTGTGGGCCGGACAATAACCGCGGTGCCTACGCCTGCATCACTAAACCTGCCCAGGAAACCGATAATGATGGTCGCAAACCCAACGACCCCATAATCCGAGGGAGTAAGATTCCTGGCCACAACCGCGCTCGTCGCGGTTAAGCAAACCAGCGTGACACCCTTGGTAAAGCTGGCGTAGACGACATTGCGAAATGATTGGGCTTTAGAAATGGTCATGAACGCCTCAAAGCAGCCGAATCACCGGGCGCCGCGCAAGGAGCGCAAGCGGAACGCAGCGTGGGCCTCGACCCGCCTTGCGGCCCCAACCCAGTCCGGTTCTGGAACAGGAATAACGACGAATCGCTGTCCCTAAAGCTTGCGCCTCTACCACACAGATTCTCATGCGATTCGTGAAGAATCTTTCGTTCTTTCCTGGTGATCGCGTACAGCTCGGAGCGCCAGTCGGGGACTCATCCACGTCAGCATCCATTTCATTGCGATGTTGAACGTCAGGTCCATCTGCGCTGCTGTCCACACGGATTTGCGCGCCTTTCCGTACTGTCCCGTTTCCAGATACCAGTTGGCCCACGCGCTATGGACTGAGCCAAGCTGCTCTTGGATCAGGTTTCGGACATTCGCCGGCAGGGCCTCGCTCAAGCGCAAGAGCCCTTCGTACCTGAGCTGACTATCCTGAAGCTTGAATTCCACCTTGTTCCATTCCTTGCTCACTCCCACATGGCGAATTTCCGCGGGCGATCGATCGAACCGGACGAGCGGGCGATTGACGTAACAGAAACCCGTGAGCAGAGCTAACCGGAACATGAATTCACTGTCCTGGCTATACAGCAGTTTGAGATCAAATCCTCCCGTTCTCGTTACCGCATCGGCGCGTGCCAGGCAGGAGGACAGGCAGACCGCCATGCCTGCGCCCCCGGCCCTCACCAGCAGTTTCAGCACGTCCGTGTTGACGCCGATCGTGCCTTCATGACGATAGCTCTCTTCCGCCAATTGGAACATGGTGCGTATTTCCGGGTGGTTGTAAAATCGGACGTCCGTATAACACGCGCCACACTGAGGGCCAAATCGCTCCAAAGCTTTGTACTGCCACTCAAGCTTATCTTTTTCCCAGAGATCATCGGAGTCCAGGAAAGCGATCCATTCGCCTCGGGCTTCCTCCACCCCCTTGTTCCGTGCCACACTGGCACCCTGATTGGTCTGAGCGTAGTAGCGAATCCGACCGCCAAAAATCTCCGCAAGGATCTGCCCCGTGCCATCCGACGATCCGTCATCAACCACGATGACTTCGAGGTCGGAAAATGTCTGGGCCAGGACGCTTTCAATCGCCTTCTGGACCTTGGCCGCCCGGTCATGTGTGGGGATAATGACGGATACCTTGGGATTCATGAAACCCGCTCCTTGCCGATTTGCCTGCTTCTCCGACCGCAGCGGGCCGGTCGACTGCTCGCCCGATCAAAGTGACAGTGCATCGGTGCGCGAGAAGATCAGGTCAACTTGGTCTAGATCGGTGGGTATCGCTTTAATGCGCTGGGGCCGTTTCGCAATGGAGTCTACGAGGTAGGACGTCACGCTGTATTCATTCTCGATGCGATATGCAAAGAAACCTCGCTGCTCGAAGAAGGCAAGTAAGTCTGCGCCGCTTTGCCCTTCTGCCTTCAGAATTTGCTGGGTAACTTCGATGATAACCTCAAGGTCTTTACGGCCTTTCTCCAGCAAGACTTTCATTCCACAGATAACCTGCCACTCCGCACCCTCCACGTCGATCTTGATTAAGCGTGCTGTGCTCATCTCCTCCGGCTTAAGCAGGGCCGACAAAGGCGCTGCCGGTACCTGGCAGCGCCCTTCCAGTTGCCATCGGTCGGCCCAGGCAGGGATCAGAGTGCTAGTATTTCCAGTTACGATATCGAGATCAACAAACATAGTGAGCGAGTCCTCCCGATCCCACGCGGCCGCGTTTACGGGCCGAGCGTTCGCCGTGTGGTTGGCTGCCAGATTCTTTGTGAGAATCCCGAACGTACGTGGCGCTGCTTCAATCGCCACGGCTTTACCGCCCAGTTTAGCTGCCAGCAGGGAGAAGTAACCGATGTTCGCGCCGACGTCGATAAAAGTATCGCCGGGGGAGAAACGCTCCTGAATCCATCTGGTTAAATTCGGCTCCCAGATTCCGAAGTAGTAGGTATACCTGCCTCCGGTCTCTCTGGTGTCCACGCACAGCGTACTGCCGAAAATAGTTTTGGCTTGAACGTAACCTTCGAGCCAGTTCAAATGGGGAGCTACAAGCCTCCAGACGGTTCTCTTTCCAAGAAGAAAAGGGAGGTAGCGGAAATATTGGCATAGCGGCCAACTGATGATCCCGTGCAAGACGCGCTTGGCTCCTTCAGGCAAGAGTCGCTTTATCACTCTTCGCACGTTATCTCCGCCTCTTGACGACAACCCATCAAGAGATTCCTTTATAGAGTTACCGGCCACGCGTGTCGTGGCGGAAACACCAACATCACCATCAGACCTAAATCCGGCGTGAAAATCGCGGTGAAATTTATGTTTTACCCCGTGTTTTACGGTGTTTCCTCAAGGTGTGTGAGCACTGACTAAATCCACACTATCTGTTAGAGTTTAGTCAGCATGCGCTATTCACCTAGAAATATCAAAATCGCCTTTACTGATGGGGGTCTGACACACTATGGCGGAATTCTGTTTTTTAATGAATTCACACGAGTGCTGCAATTGCGCCGCTTTCTGACACGGCATTTGCGGTACCCCAGGCGCAACCATGACTATCAGCTCTCCGAAATGATCCTGTCTTTGGC
>DATLST010000265.1:0-4134 GCA_035534055.1 Candidatus Acidiferrales bacterium
CACCGAAATAACCCGAACCGCCGTCTGGAGAGGCCACGACCGAGTAATCAGTTCTTTAACTGTCGCCTCACTGTGTACCGAGCCATCAACTGCGAGAAGAATCTTCATCGCTTGCCTCCCGGGCCATCCGCTTTGAAGATATCACATCTATGTGTGGCATCAGTTCCCTGATCGAAAGCTCATGGGGTGCAGCAGCAAGCCCTCTTCACCCGAGCGCGGGAGCGGTTCAACGGTACAATCGGGTGCTCATGGAACAAGACGGGCTGAGTCGAACTGAAATACCGACGGGCCTGACAACAGCAGAATCGCAAGAGCGCCTGCGCCAGCATGGCCCGAACCGAGTTGAAGAAGAACGGCGCCATCCGCTGCTCTCCTTTTTCGCTAAATTTTGGGCGCCTGTTCCCTGGATGCTCGAAGCCACTATTGTGCTGGAGGTTCTGGTTCACAAGCTGGACGAAGCCATCATCATCGGTGTATTGCTGCTTTTCAATTCCGTCCTGAGTTTTGTCCAGGAAAATCAGGCGAATCGCGCTCTCGCTCTCTTGCGCAAACGGCTCTCCGTCCAGGCGCGAGCGCTGCGCGACGGCCGCTGGCAGCTCATCCCGGCCGAAAAGCTTGTTCCCGAGGCGAAGAACGATCAGTACGCATTAGTAACGACGATTCCAGCTTCGAATGCTATCCTGTGAGAGTTAAGCGCAGATAAATTGGATCGACACTTTCAATTAGGCAGTCATCCCAGGGGCATGCCTGTACTTACGGAAGCTGATGCTTGTCGAAAATACGTCCTCCCAAAGCTCTACGCTTCCGGCTGGACGGATGACCATATCAACGAGCAGCGCACTTTCACCGATGGCCGCATCGTCGTAGCTAGCAACCGCACAATCCGCCAGCTTGTCGGCATACCCGCAGAAGCATAGCGCAGTGTGTCAACGTCACGCTACCTCGCGTGGCCCTACCGCGCGTAGTCCCGCGCGACTACTAATGTTTCGCCGGCATTTGTTTTAGGATCTGCCCGACCTTCTGAATTTCCTGGCCGTATCCGCTCCAGTCGCCTTGGCGCAAATCCTGCTGAGCCTTTTCATAATGCTCGTTAGCCTGCTGGATCAGCCTCTCGATCGACGCGGGAATCGTCTTTGTAGGCGTCGAAGACGCTGCCGGCCCACCGGTGAGAGGGGCTGCAGCCGTTTGCGCCGGCTCGCCCGGCTGGCCGCCAAAGATGGCGTTCAAAGCGTCTGCCAGAGAAGGCTCCATCACCGCATGGTCGGAATAGGCCACGATCACGCGCTTTAATTCCGGGATCGAAGAGCCCCCCGAAGAAGCCAGGTAGAGCGGTTCCACGTACAGGACAGCATTCTGCACCGGAACCACCAGCAAGGTGCCGCGAATCACGGTGGATCCGCCCTGATTCCATAGTGTGAGCTGTTGCGAGATCGAAGGACTTTGATTCACGCGCGATTGAATCTGTTCCGGCCCGTAAATCAATTTTTCCTTGGGAAATGTGAACACCAGAACTTTGCCGTAATCCGTTCCGTCGCAGCGGGCGGCCATCCACGCGATCATATTGTTCTTTCGCGCGGGAGAAAACGGAACCATCAGAATAAACTCTTCCTTTTCCCCCACCTCGGGCAATTTCATCACCGCATAATACGGCGTCATCGGCGTGGACGTTCCATTCACCGAGCGCGTGGCCACCCGCCACAAGTCTTCCTTGCTGTAGAAGACGCTTGGGTCCGTCATGTGATACAGCGCGTACTTGGCCGCCTGAATGGCGAAAAAATCCTGCGGGTAGCGGATGTGCGCGCGAAGGTCCGCCGGCATATCCGATAGTGGCTCAAAGACGCCCGGGAAGATGCGCTCGTACGTCTGGATCAGCGGATCGGAGGGATCGCTAACGTAGAACTTCACCCGCCCGTCGTAGGCGTTGATGGTTACCTTGATGGAGTTCCGGATGTAGTTGCCCACGCCGTCGGTTGGCTCCGAGTAAGGATACTGTCCGGAGGTCGTGTACGCGTCCACCATCCATTGCAGTGAACCGTCGTCCGCGACCACCAGGTAGGGATGGCTGTCGTACGACAAAAACGGCGCCAGCGTCTCCACTCGCTGCAGAACCCGCCGGTACATCATGATGCGGCTGCCCGGTTGCAGGTAGCCCGAAAGAAGTATGTTCGCGTTGCCGAAACGCAGCGCAAAGAGCAGGCGCTTCCACAAGCTGCCCATGGGGATGCCGCCCGAACCTTTGTATACGTTGTAGACGTTATCTTCGCCGGATGGGTAATCGAATTCTTTGGCGCCGGTCCGCACGAAACAATAATTGTTGGAAAGCTGCCCGTAGTAGATTGCCGGTCGCGTCACCTTCAGGTCAATCGACGATGCCGGAGGTATATCCTTGATGAAAAGCACCGGCAAGCCGTCCGGCGTGGATTCGTTCACCGGCCCCATGCACAGCCCGTATCCGTGCGTGTAAATCAAGTGCTGGTTCACCCAGTTCGGATCCGGCAGGCTTTGTGCGGAAAGCTCCCGGGCCGAAAGCGACACTTCGCGAAGCTCGGAGTTGATGTTGTAGCGGTCGTAATAAACGTTAGCGAAATCGTAGTAGGTGCGGATTTCCTGCAGTTGCCGAAACGTGGTGAGCTGCGGATCGGAATCCCACAAGCGCAGATTCCGCATCGTGGCCGTGTTTTTCTCGATCGACGCGGCGGTCAGGTCCTGGATGGCGGGAAAGTTGCGCTCGTCAAACTGATCCAGCCCGTAGGCTCGCCGAGTGAACTCGATGTTGCGCGCGATATACGGCTGTTCCTTCTCCAGTTCGCTGGGCGCCACCAGGTACGATTGCACCAGCGCGGGTGCGATCCATCCGCCCACAATCGCTACGCCGATGATCGCTCCGACGGCGTATCCGGCCGGTCGTATGCGTCCCTCCTGCGCCCCGGCAAAGAAAGCAATCGCGGCGATTACGCACAGCACCAGCTGGAGCCAAAGCACCGGCCAGGACACGTGAATATCCGCGTACCCGGCGCCGAATACCAATCCCGCCGGCGAATACACCAGGTCGTACATGCCCAGCCGCGCACGCCAAGCGAACAGCAGGAAGAAAAGCCCTCCCAAAACCATCAGGTGCCGCCGTGCATTCCGGCCGATTCCCGCGCCAGTCGGAGTAATCCAAATCCCGCCTTCGATGAAGTACCGGACCGCCGCCGTCAATAGGCTGGCGGCCAGGATGATCAACGCCAAATGGTACAGAAAGAAAAGAATCGGCAGTCGAAACAGGTAGAAACTCAAACTCATCCCGAAGATTGGATCGGTTTGCGTCATGTGCGCCGCATGCGCCGCGAAAAGATACGCGTTCCAGTGCCCCGCCGACCATTGCCCAACCTCCCAAGCCATGAACGCCAGCGCCAGCCACACCAGGCCGCGAAAGAAGGGAGGAAGTTTCTCGGCGTTGGGCATCTCGATCGTCCGGGTGACCGTCAGATATCCCGAGCGGTGCGCCACGCGCCGCGCCGCCCACAGGTTGAGTCCCGTGAGCAGCAGAAACACGATTCCGCCGCCGACGCCTAGCGCAATCTGCGTTGCCAGGATGGTGTTGAAAATCTCGCGATAGCCGGTGTGGCTGAACCACATCCAATCGACCAGCAACCCCACGCCGGTCGAAAAAATCGAAACGATGGTCGCGAAGATCACAAAGAGCGCCGCGATCAAAAGCGCTAGACGATATTTCCGCAATGGGTTTCTCCGCCGCCATCTGACCACACGCGGCGTCCGCTGTCAAAATCTCTCGAGAAAAACTGCGCGCTTTTTCGTCCGCTCCTACCCTGACTTCGGCGTGGTGTTCCACGGTGGCGCCGCCCCGCCGGCTCTTCGCGTCGAACCACGTACCCCCGACGCGTGCTGTTAAGTTACTAATCAGAGCACGATATAGGTGATGTTAAGAACGTAATGTGTTAGTGTGCGGGGCATGGAAAAGCAAGATGTCGTTTGCTGTCGGCGGAAGCGCAAGAAGATCTTCGCCGACGAGTTGTGGAAGCCGTTCAGAAAGGTCTTTTGCAAACCGAGGCGGCTCGGGTTTTCGGGG
Organism: Candidatus Acidiferrales bacterium; assembly: GCA_035534055.1. Lineage (GTDB taxonomy): Bacteria > Acidobacteriota > Terriglobia > Acidiferrales > UBA7541 > Palsa-295. The sequence continues at coordinate 4,073 of DATLST010000265.1, forward strand.
TCGCTCGGGGTACGGTGAGCCGCTGGGTGGGGTTGGTGGAACGCGTCGGACGGCGGGCCCTG
>DATLST010000266.1:0-36740 GCA_035534055.1 Candidatus Acidiferrales bacterium
AAGGACAAACGACCATCTCCGCGCTACGGAAAACCCGCACAAAACGCTCGGCCAGAGGGCGGGCGTCCTGCCAGTAGCCGGTGTTGAAGGCGGGCTGGCCGCAGCAGGTCTGCGCCTCGGGGAAGTCCAAGGCATAGCCGAGGCGGCGCAAGACGCGCGCCATGTCGAGGCCGACCTCGGGGGCCAGTTGGTCGACAAAGCAGGGGATGAACATGGCCACTTTTTTCATCGGCTGATTCTATCGTCGTTGCGCCAAGCGCGGTCAAGAATAAACGTGGAGTGAATTCGAGCTGACGAACGATTGCAGTCCGGGGTAGCGAGTGTAAGAATGAGTCCGCGCGCCTGACGCGCAGCTACACACAGGGAGATTTTATCGTGGAAAAGACCGGCGAGCCAGCCGCCGTGTTTGACAGTTTCCAGCTTTGGAAAGAGTACGAGGGGGTCGCAATGCATTTCAACGACCTGATCATTAGACTCCGGAGCCAATCGTTAGGCGCTGTCGGCGCATTTGCTGCGCTCGCCGCAGTCATCGCACGGAATGACACCACAGCCGAGTTGCGGTGGGGTCTTCTCACGGGAGCTTTTGCTTTGCTGATGGTGTTCTGGTGCGCCGTGTGGATTCTCGACCTTGGATACTATGACCGACTTCTTGCGGGCGCGGTGGACGCGCTGGTGATAATAGAGTCCGAGAGTGTGGGTTCGAAGTTCGTTGACCGGATTGACTTGAGTACAAAAATTGAGGCCCGTGTGAAGTCGTGCAGCGTTCGCCACAAGGGCCACCGCCGTACTTTCTATGTCGTGGTTTTTCTTGGGCTTCTTGCGGGTTTCGCGGTGTCAGCTTATCAGCTGCATACCGACGCTAGGAAACAAGCGCATGTAGCCGCTTTGCAGCAGACGACGCTCGCGCTAGTTCTGCCTCATGGGATCAATACATGTATTCCCGCCGTCTGGTTCCCCCACATATCCGCGTAACCTGCAAGCCAGAAACTGATTCACTATTAAAAGTCGGTATGCTTGTCCTTCATGCGAACATGAGTTCCGTGAGTCTATTTCCGGCGTTTCTGAAGATTGCGGGGCGGCGGTGCCTCGTGGTGGGGGCGGGCGCCGTGGGCGAGGAAAAGATGGAAGGCTTGTTCCGCGCCGGGGCGGAGGTGCGGGTGGTGGCTCCGCATGCGACGCGGCGAGTGCGCACATGGGCGCGCGAGGGGAAAATTCGATGGGAGGCGCGCAAATTCCGGGCGGCGGACCTGCGAGGGGTATTCCTAGTAGTGGCGGCAACGTCGTCGGCAAAGCTGCACGAACAAATTTACAAGCAGGCGCAACAACGAGGCGTGCTATGCAACGTGGTGGACGATCCGCCGCACTGCGATTTTTATTACGGGTCGGTGGTTCGCCGAGGCTCGCTGCAGATCGCCATTTCGACGGGCGGGCATAGTCCCGCACTGGCGCAGCGGCTGCGAAAGCAGCTCGAGGAGCAGTTCGGTCCGGAATACGAGCCGTGGCTCGCGGAACTGGGGAGAGAGCGAGAGAAACTGTTCGCCCGGAAGACCGAGCCCGAGCGCCGCAAACGGCTCCTGCACGAGCTGGCGAGCAAGCTCTCCTTTGAAGAGTTTCTGCGAAACAGGGAGAAGCGCGCGCCGGGAAAGCCCCGGATGTAGTCTCGATCGCATAGGCAAGCCGGAGCGGATACCAGCGTCTTCCGCGGCGCGCGGACATCCAATAAGCGGGCAATAAGCTGGTGTGCGTTCGAAGCGCGGATGGCAGGGCTTGGCAATGTCGACGGGGAATCCACATCGAGTGGTGATCATTGGCGGGGGCTTCGGCGGCCTGAGCGCGGCGCAACACCTGAAAAGCGCGCCGGCGCAAGTGACGCTCCTCGATCGCCGCAATTACCACTTATTTCAGCCGCTGCTCTACCAAGTGGCTACGGGCTCGCTTTCCCCCGCGAATATTGCCTCGCCCATGCGCACCATTCTGAAGCGGCAGAAGAATACGCGGGTGCTTCTGGCCGAGGCGACAGGCATCAACGCGGCCAACCGGCGGGTGATTCTGAGCGACGGTGCGATGGAATACGACACGCTCGTGGTCGCGACGGGCTCGATCCATCAGTACTTCGGGCACGACGAGTGGGAGAAATTCGCGCCCGGCTTGAAGACGGTGGACGACGCCACGCACATGCGGCGGCGGATTCTGCTGGCGTTCGAGGCGGCCGAGCGCGAGACGGACGCGGCGAAGCGGCGCGCGTGGATGACATTCGTAATCGTGGGAGGCGGCCCAACGGGCGCGGAACTGGCCGGGGCGCTGGGCGAAATTGCCAACGACACGCTGCGCAACGATTTTCGCGACATGGACCCGTCGCAGGCGCGGATCATTCTGGTGGAGGGCACCGATCGCGTGCTCCCGTCGTACCCGCCGAAGCTTTCGGAAGCGGCGTGCGGAATGCTGAGGCGCTTGAGCGTGACGATCCGCACGCGGACGCTGGTGACGGACATCCGCGAGCAATCGGTGACGATCCGGGAAGGCGAGCAGACCGAGGATGTTCCCACGCACACGATTCTGTGGAGCGCCGGCGTGCTGGCGTCGCCGCTCGGACGAATGCTGGCCCAGGGAACGGGCGCGCCGCTCGACAAGGCCGGGCGCATCGTGGTGGAACCGGACCTGACCGTGCCGGGGCATCCGGAGATTTTTGTGATTGGCGACCTGGCGAACTACAGCCACCAGACCGGCAAGCCGCTGCCGGGCGTCGCGCAACCGGCCATTCAGGAAGGGCGGTACGTCGCAAGAGCGATCGACCGCCGGTTACGCGGAAAGAAGAGGGCGGGCGCATTTCACTACAGGAACAAGGGAAACCTGGCAACCATCGGACGGGGCGCCGCGGTGGCGGATTTGAATTGGCTGCAACTGTCTGGCGTGCCTGCGTGGCTGATCTGGATCTTCGTCCACCTGCTCTATATCGTGCAGTTCCAGAACCGCTTGCTGGTGCTGTTGCAATGGGGCTGGCTCTATATTACCTACGACCGGTCGGCGCGCCTGATCACCGGCAAGAGCCCGCTGCCCTTCGATTTGTGACTCGCGTGCATCAATGGACGACGCACAGGAAGCGCCACCGCCGCGCTCGGAAACCCTAAAAGTCGCTCGACTGGCGCGCAACGACTTCCTCTCGCGGCGCCTATCTCGCGCGAGCCTTCGCGTTCCGCGCCTCCTATCGGCTGTAGCCTGTACGCAGGAAGCCTTATCAGCCCATTCACCACTGAACGCCCGGATAGAGGCTGGGCAAGCGGGTGCCGCGAAGCGCGTACTGGTTGCAGTGCATGTGCCAGATCGTTTGCGGCGGGTCCGTCTGTGTTACTTCGTATAAATCCGCCTGCTGCGACGGCGTTGCCGCTTCATCGAATTGAACGTTGCTGTTTTTCAGCAGGTCCGCGTTGCCGCCAAAGAAGGAGAAAGCCGGCGCGGGCTTGTCGTGAAACACGATCGTCGCGGTTTTTGCGGTTTCGTCGATCTTCAACGCCACGACCGAGCTATACGGACACTGCGGCAACCCCAAGCTCTGGCAGGTCTGGCCCGGCGGGTATACGCGATCGTCGCCGTTGTCGAAAACGCCCATCGAAAACTGCCCGGTGGTATTCGGGCTGAAAAACGACGGCCCATGTTGCGCGTAAAACCAATCGGTCGGGTCGGTTCCACCTTGCAGCGCGAAATCGCCCTGATATCCGAGATGCCACAGGATGTCACCCGCTCCCTTTCCATTATTGTAGTCGAGTTTCAGCAGCCAGCTTTGGTGACGCATGGACAGGATGAGATTGCCGTCGTCCGGCGAATACAAAATGGCGTTGCTGTGAGTCCAGTCGGGAAAGAGGTAAGGGCGCCGGTTGATGTCCAAGTGATCGAATGCGTTCCAGACCCAAACGGGATTCCAATTGGTGTCCAGGTCGACCAGGATGTCGCCCAATACCGTCGTGGTTCCCGCCAAGCCCGGCAGATTGCTGAATTGTTTGGTGATGCTTGCCAGCACGATGAAGTGCCCGTTGGGGAGGGGGAGAATGTCGTGATGGAAATCCTGCGCCGTCACGGAAAAACCCGCCGATGCGAGCCTGGCGTTGAAATTGCCGATGTTCAACTCGCGGATGGTGTTTCCGGCCAGATCGATTTCGCGGATCAAATTGATTCCGCCCGGCCGAACCTGACCGTAGAACAACGCGGAAGTGTTGGGAGCGAACAAGAGGATAAAGTGGCCGTTCGGAAGCAGCTTGATGACCTGCACGTACGATCCCGGCGAATTCCCGCCCGTGTACGACCAGATGATATTTCCGTCAAGATCGCTCGCAAAGGGCGTGGCCGGCAGCAAGCTGACGAGCTCCACGCCGGCCTGAGGTGTCATTCCCGGCGTCGTATTCGCCCGCACCATGGCCTGCAAGCCTGCCGGAAGCCCTCCCGTGACAAACGTGTGATCGGCGTCAAGAAAATTGGAGCCATCCGCCAGCGCAACGCTGGCTCTCATGTGATACGTCGCGTTCGCGAGCATTCCGCCCACGAGGATGCTCACCGGCCCTCCTTCCGCCGGCGCCGGCTGCGTCCACGTAGTGAATCGGTAGTTCGTATCGGGGCCAAATTGAATGGCCACGCTCGCGCCCGCCGGCACGGTAATTGTATACACCGCTACTTGGGGATTGTTCGTCGGTGTGACGGGCCCGGAAACAACCACGCTGACGCTGGCTTGGGCGCTTTTGCTGGGATCGGCGCGGCTCGTCGCTGCAACTTGCACCGAGGCCGCCGAGCTGGGCGCGGTGTAAAGGCCTTGCGCGTCGATCGTGCCAACCGTGGCGTTCCCTCCGGGGATGTTGTCCACCGACCAAATCACGCCCGCGCTGCTGCCCGTCACCGTGGCCGTGAATTGCACGGTTTGGTCCCCTCCGGCCGTCGCGGAATTCGGAGAGATGGAAACGGTCACGCTGCTTTGCGCGCACCCGCTCAGGAAAAAAGCGAATGCGAAGAGGAGGAAAAGAATGCCGGAGGCGAGCTTCTGGCGCATGTTGTTAATTGAAATGATCCTAAAATGTACACGGACCCGGTAAATCTCACAACTCCCGCTCCTCGGAAGAATTCTCCCCGTGAATCGCAGCCCGCTTCTCGGCCGCTACCGCTCTCGCCCAACTCGCGACGATCGGCCGTGCCGCCGCCGTGGCGGACTCGAACCGGCTGCGCCTCGCGGGCATCCCGGGTGGCTGATCTGGATTTTCGCCCACTTGCTGTACATCGTGCAATTCCAGAACCCCTTGCTCGTCCTGCTGCAGTGGGGCTGGCTCTATCTCACCTGCGACCGGTCGGCGCGTCTGATCACCGGCAAGAGCCCGCTGTCTTTGGATTTGCAGGCCCGCGGTGCGGCGCACAGAAGAGATGCGCGAGCGTGGAACGAACAGAATTGGCCGCACTGGTGGCCGTTCCGCGAGGAGAATTCATTTGCGCGGATGATCCTGCGGGCTCACTTCAGGATGGCGCCGGAAAAGAGAGCGGGCGGCGAAGGCGCAGGCAGGGCGGGAACTCGACCAGATGCGCCGGATGTGGCAACATGATGGCATCGGCAGGCGAGGAGGGACTTTAGCCATGGCGAAGGCAACGTTTGCGGCAGGGTGCTTCTGGGGCGTCGAGGATGCGTTCCGGCAGGTCCGGGGCGTGACTTCGGCGACGGTGGGCTATACGGGAGGCACGAAAGCGAATCCTTCTTACAAAGATGTGTGCACGGGCACGACCGGGCACGCCGAAGCGCTGGAAGTGGAATTCGATCCCAAGGAAGTGTCGTATCTCGAGCTTCTGGCAACTTTCTGGAAGAGCCACGATCCGACGACGCTGAACCGGCAAGGGCCCGACGTTGGCACGCAATACCGGTCCGCCATTTTCTTTCACGACGCCGAGCAGGAAGCGGAGGCGCGAGACTCGAAAGCCACGCTGGAAAAGGCGGGCATTTTTAAGAGACCGATTGTGACGGCGATCGAGCCGGCATCCACGTTCTATCGAGCCGAGGAATACCATCAGCAGTACCTAGAAAAGCAGGGAATCCGGTCCTGCCACGCGCGGTAGCAAGGCAATAGGCTAGGTTTGGCAAGGCGACGGCTTGTCTAGGGTTAACGGTTGCCCACACGATATCTTGAGCTTGGCACTGTGATGTGAGCCGACAAAGAAGAGGGCCTGCCGGTTCCGAAATGAGACGGGGGCCACACAATCCCATGTGCTGCCATGCTAAGCTGGGCGTTTGGTTTGACGGTAAGCTGCACTATCATGTATTATCGGTGGGTTTTGGATGAAACGGGCGGCCCATGCCGAGCATCATATAGGTGTGTCGGCGGGTATAGGGCAATACGGGTGCGGGCGGCAGAGGCCAGGAAAAGTTTCAAAGATCATCTCATCATCCGTTCCAATGCAACTTATACAAGGACAGGCCGGGGTGTACGACACCGGCCAATTTACATTTATGAACAAGCGCCTGCTCGCCGCTAAGCCTCACCCAGGGAGGAAATAGCGTGACGGTTGCACTCGAGGAGAAATACGACCAGGTACGGCAGCTCATCGCGATGGGCAAGGAGCGCGGCTACCTGCTCTACGATGAGGTGAACGATATCCTGCCGCCTGAGGTGCATTCGTCGGATGAAATCGACGACCTGCTCTCGACGTTCGAGCGCTACGGGATCGATGTGTACGAGGATCTGTCGAGCGCGAAGGCGGCGCTGGCGGCCGCCGATTCCGCCGAGCCGCTGGAAGTGAAGGAAGAGCCGACGGCGTCGGAAGACGGCGAGCTGGACCTGACTCCCGGAACACTCGAGAAAACGAACGATCCGGTGCGGATGTACCTGCGCGAAATGGGCACCGTGCCGCTGCTGACGCGCGAGGGCGAAGTGGCCATCGCGAAGCGGATCGAGCGCGGGCAGTTGCTGGTGCTCAAGACCATCACGCGCGCCCCGCTGATTCTGAAGGAACTCCTGCAGGTGGGCGAAGACCTGCGGAACGGTTCGCGGTCGATCAAGGAAATCGTCCAGTTCGACGACGAAGAGCTGACCGAAGAAAAGATCGAAGCAAAAACCAGGGACACGCTGAAGCAGATCGACAAAGTAGCGAAGCTCTACCTGGTGGCCATGAAGCAGGCGGCCAAGCTGCAGCGCATCCCGCGGTCGAAGAAGTGGCCCTATCTGCACGCCCGCTACGAGCTGGGCCGCACCCGCGTGGAAATGTCGACACGCATGCGCGAACTCGATTTCAACCTGCTCGAAAAGAAGCGACTGATCGACAAGATCCACCAAACCGTGGAGCGGGTTCATTTCCTGGAACGCGAGATCGTGAAGCTCGATCGCCGCGTGGATGCGTCGAAGGCCGAGGTGCAGGCCGAGGCCCGCAAGGATTTGAAGGCCCGGCGGCAGGAACTGGAGGAAATCGAAGTCGCGAGCGAAGTGAGCTCGACGGAGCTGAAGCGCGGGCTACAGGTGATCCTTCGGGGCGAAGCCGAAGCGGAGCAGGCGAAAAAAGAGCTGATCGAAGCGAACCTGCGCCTGGTGGTCTCCATCGCGAAAAAATACACGAACCGCGGCTTGCAGTTTCTCGACCTGATTCAGGAAGGCAACATCGGCCTGATGAAGGCGGTGGACAAATTCGAATGGCGCCGCGGATACAAGTTCTCGACGTATGCCACCTGGTGGATCCGCCAGGCCATCACCCGCGCGATCGCCGACCAGGCGCGCACGATCCGCATTCCAGTACACATGATCGAAACGATCAACAAGCTGGTGCGGACGCAACGGCAACTGGTGCAGGAACTGGGCCGGGAGCCCACGTCGGAAGAAATCGCCAAGCGCATGGATATTCCCGTGGCGAAGGTACGCAAGATCCTGAAGATCGCGCAGGAGCCGATTTCGCTCGAAACTCCGATCGGCGAAGAGGAAGATTCGCACCTGGGGGACTTCATCGAGGACAAGGCGGTGGTCTCGCCGTCCGATGCGGTGATCAATCTGAGCCTGAAGGAGCAGACGTCGTCGGTGCTGAAGACGCTCACGCCCCGCGAAGAAAAAGTGATCAAGATGCGGTTCGGGCTGGACGACGGCAGCGAGCACACGCTCGAAGAGGTGGGGCAGTCGTTCGCCGTGACGCGTGAGCGCATCCGGCAGATCGAAGCCAAGGCGTTGCGCAAACTGCGACACCCGTCGCGTTCGCGCAAACTCCGCGCCTTCCTGGAAGGCTCGGCCAACGATTACTAGCCATCTGTTCGGCTGGGCGTCAAGCCACGGTTATTTCGATCCTCAAAAAGGTTCCGGTTGCACGCCGAGGCGCGTATGCCATCGAGAATTCCAGCCTCTTGGAGGAGAATCCATGAAGCGATTGAGCTTTGCCCTCGCCGCATTGCTATTCCTGGCAACCATCGCAGCGGCAGCGCCCGCACCCGCCAAAACGGAAACCGTCCACTACAAGAGCGGCGACGAAACCGTTTCCGCGTATCTGGCGACGCCGGGAACGCCGGGGCGCCATCCCGGATTGGTGGTGATTCACGAGTGGTGGGGGCAAACCCCCTGGGTGAGAGGGGAGGCCGATAAATTCGCCGATCAGGGCTACGTCGCGCTTGCGATCGATCTGTACCGCGGCAAGGTGACCTCCGATCCGAAAGAGGCCGCGGAATTGTCGCGCACGCTTCCACGCGACCGCGCCGTGCAAGACCTCGAGGCGGCCTACAGCTACCTGGCGTCGCGGCCGGACGTCGTCAAATCGAAAATCGGTTCGGTGGGCTGGTGCATGGGCGGCGGATATTCGCTTCAACTGGCGGAACACGAACCGCGCCTGGCGGCCTGCATCGTAAATTACGGCGAGATGCCGACCGATCCTGCGTCGATCCAGGCGATTCACGCGAGGCTGCTCGGAAATTTCGGGGCGGACGACCAGGTGATCAAACCCGCCGAGGTGCACCAGTTTGAGAAGGCGCTGCGGGCGGATGGCAAGTCGATCGACGCGAAGATTTATGATGGCGCGCCGCACGCGTTTGAGAATCCAGGGAACAAGACGGGATATCGGCCGGAGGCCGCGGCGGATTCCTGGACGAGGATGGTCGCTTTCCTGGCGACGACGCTGAAGTAGTTAAGGGTGCGTTTCGCAGTTCACCTTTCAAGGCGGTCCGTCTAACGAGGGCACCCTTGGCCCATGCGCTCGAAAGGGCTTAGCTTTCGCGCGGCGTTCATAACATTCCTGCGGATGGATATGGACGCTGAGTTCATGGGATGAACGCTGGCGGGGTCTCGTTGAGGATGACCTCGTGGTACGTGGCGCAGGCGACGACCTGGCGTTTGGGATTCCGGCGATCGTAGAAAACAGGAACCGTCATACCTTCGTCGATTTTTCGAGTGTAGTCCATTCCGGCGCCGCGATGTTTTTGTCCGGAGTCGTCCTGAAATTCATAAGAGACGGTTGAGGCGCTTCGGCCGCTCCATTTCTGCAACACCTTGCCGGGAACCACCGCGCCGCTTTCCAACAAGCCTCGCTCGCGCGCCAGAGTATGCCACTGTGTCAGCAGAATCAATAAGAGCACCGTGGCGAATCCGGCCATGCCCCATTCCCTGGTTCGGAATCCCGCGAAGGAATGCGCGGCGCTCCAAGCTCGAACCAGCGCCACGAGCATAATGGAGAGAAAGACGAACAGAATGATCAGGATTAAGGAGAGATTGAATTTTCCGCGCCTGGTCATGCGCACCCTGCGCGGAGGAGAAGTCTTCAGGAGCTCCTCATATTGCGGCAGGGACGAAGCGGGCGCACCCGGCGCGGAATCCACCGGTGCAACGGGGGGTTGCAGTGACGGCGCAGGCTGGGCGAGTAATTTTTTCAGGTTGCGCCGGGTAATGGTGTAACTGATTACGAACGCGAGCACGGGGAAGCTGAGAAACACCGCGATCAAGACTCGGTTCTGATGCGTGCCGCCGCCCCGGTAGAAAAGGAGAAAGAGCACGCCCAGCAACAGCAGAAAAATCGCGGGAGCAATCTTCAAGTTTAAGCGGAGCTGGGCCTCGGCTTGTTTCTTCTGCCAGCCGCATCGCGGACAATAGGGCATCTTGGCCGCGTACACCGGCTTGGCGTGGCAAACGGGACAATCTTTTTCTTGTGCACGCATGGACAATGTATACCTCAAATTCTGGCCGGTCCGCACGGGTCCGGCTATGATCTTCGTATGGCGATCAGATTAGACGTGCGAGGGCTTACCGTCGAATTGCCGACGCGGGCGGGCTGGGTGCGGCCGGTGAACGAAGTGTCGTTCGCGCTGGGCGAGGGCGAGACGCTCGGCATCGTCGGCGAATCGGGCTCCGGCAAGACCATGCTGTCACTCGCACTCATGGGGCTGACGCCGCCGGGCGCACGATGCAAGGGCGAGGCGAGGCTGCAGCTACACAGCCGGAACGGCCATCGCGGGAGTGGGGCGCGGGGGGCGCAGAGCGCGAGCAACTTGCTCGTCGCAGGCCCGGGAGAAATGCGTGCGCTGCGCGGCCGCGAAATCGCAATGGTTTTTCAGGAGCCGATGACGGCGCTCGATCCCGTGATGCGCATCGGCGCGCAAATCGCGGAGGCGATTCGCGTACATGAGCCGGGCATAGGCGCAAGGGAGATACGCAGCCGCGTGCTGCAGGCCCTGGAACGCGCCGCAGTGCCCGAGCCGCCGGTGCGCGCGCGCCAGTACCCGCACCAACTCTCCGGCGGATTGCGGCAGCGCGTGATGATTGCCATGGCGCTGGCGGCGGGGCCGGGCGTGCTGATTGCCGACGAGCCGACGACGGCGCTGGACGTGACGGTGCAGAAGCAAATCCTCGATCTTCTCCGAAGATTGCAGCAGGAACTTCAACTGTCGCTGCTTTTCATCACGCACGATCTTGGCGTGGTGGCGCAGGTGGCGGGGCGCGTCGCGGTGATGTATGCCGGACGGATCGTGGAAGAAGGGCCCGTATCGGAAGTGCTGAGGCATCCGCAGCATCCCTACACGGCGGGTCTGCTGCGAGCAGCGCCTCGGCTGGAGCGCGGCAAGCTGGCGCCGATTCCCGGCATGGTTCCTTCGCTCGATGCGCTGCCGCCCGGCTGTGCCTTCGCGCCGCGCTGCCCGCTCCACATTTCCGAATGCGACGCGGCCATGCCCGAGCTGCTTCCTGCCCGCGGCGCCAGTGAAAACCACCGCGCGCGGTGTATCCTAGCTCGATGATTTCTCCAAACGACCGGCGCCAGAAGGATCTTATCCGCGAGCAATTCACGCGCACCGCACAAGCTTTCGGAGATTACGCTATCGCGCACAGGGTGAGAGAAGCGGAGTGGCTGGCGCGCGCCGTCCGAGCGAGCCCCAGCGATTGCGTGGTGGACCTGGCGTGCGAGCCGGGGAGCCTGGCGCTGCGATTCGCGCGGCACGTCCGCTGGGTCTGCGGGCTGGACCTGACGCCGGCGATGCTGGAGCGGGCGCGGCTCTCGGTGAATGCCGAGCGGCTCGCGAACATCGATTTCCTGGTTGGAGATGCGCAAGCGTTGCCATTTGCCGATAGCACGCTCGATATTGCCGTCACGAGCTACAGCTTTCATCACCTGCCGGACCCGGCGCTGGCGCTGCGCGAAATGGCTCGGGTGGTGAAAGGCAGCGGCCGCGTGGGCGTGATCGACATTCGCGCATCGGAAGATGCGCGAACCGCGGAGCTCAACAATCGCATCGAGCGAATTCGCGACGATTCGCACACGCGAACGCTGGCGCGGAGCGAATTCGAGGGGATTTTCGCGGCGAATGGGTTGCGGGTGCTTTCCATCGAGACCGTGGAAGACCTGCGCGAGTTCGACCACTGGATGTACGTCGCCGGGCATGCGCGCGGAGACCACGAGTACGACGAGACGCGGCGGATGGTGGAGGCGACGATCCCGGACGATTCGGCGGGATTCCACCCGCAATTTATTTCCGGAGGCGCCAAGGGCGGAGACAGCGGCGGCGGATGCTCGCTGCACATCGTGAACACCATGATTCTGATCGCAGCCGAGAAAGAGCGGGCGTGAGACCGACAAGGGCGTCTTATTTTTCCAGCGCCCTGCGGGAATACGCGACGCTGCGAATGAAAATGGCCGATGCCATAGGTTTGGCAAACTGATTCCATGAGCGAGGCAGAACAGATACTTGAAGTGCGCGACCTCCGAAAATCGTTTCCTGTTTCAACCGGGGCTCTCACGCACTCCAGCCGCCGCGCGGTGGCCGTGTATGGCGTGAGCTTCGCGATGGAGCGGGGCGAGACGCTGGGGATCGTCGGAGAATCCGGTTGCGGGAAAACGACTCTGGCGCGCCTGCTGATGCGGCTCATCGAACCGGATTCGGGCGAAATTCGGTTTCGGGGACAGGATTGGCTCGAAGCGCGCGGCGCGGATGCACGGGCGCTGCGCCGGCGGATGCAGATGGTATTTCAGGACCCGGTGGCATCGCTCAATCCGCGCATGCGCGTGGGCGCAATTGTGGGCGAGCCGCTGGCGATCCATGAGCCGCGGCTTTCCAGCGGCGAACGGCGACAGCGTACGGCGAAGCTTCTGGAAGAGGTTGGCCTGGGCGGCGAAGAGATTCTCGGCCGCTACCCGCACGAATTTTCGGGAGGACAGCGCCAACGCATCGGAATTGCACGGGCGCTCATCTTGAGGCCGGACCTGGTGATTGCGGACGAGCCTGTTTCGGCACTCGATGTGTCCGTGGGAGCGCAGGTGCTGGAGCTGCTCTCGCGCTTGCAGAGGGAATTTTCGCTCACGTTGATCCTGATTTCGCACAGCCTGCCCGTGGTGGCTCAACTGGCGACTCGCGTGGCGGTGATGCAGGCGGGCCGATTTGTGGAGTGCGGCGAGGTGGATCAGGTGCTTCGAGAGCCGCGACATCCCTACACGCAAGCACTGCTGGCCGCCGTCCCGCAAATTCCCGCAGAGAACGTCTCCTGATACACTCCCTCGGATGCCATTCCAGTTCGAAATTGTAGCCACGGACCCAACCGGCGCGCGGCTGGGGCTCCTGACGACGCCGCACGGCGCGATCGAAACGCCCGCGTTCATGCCCGTGGGCACTGCGGCAACCGTGAAGGGGCAAACGCAAAAGGATCTGGAAGATTTGAACGTGCAGATCCTTCTGGCGAATACGTACCATCTGTATCTGCGCCCGGGCCACGGTCTGATTCGCGAAATGGGCGGGCTGCACGCGTTCATGGCGTGGCCGCGCCCGATCCTCACCGACTCGGGCGGCTTTCAGGTGTTCAGTTTGAGCGATTTCCGCAAGGTGAGCGGCGAGGGAGCCACGTTCCGTTCGCATATTGACGGCTCCGAACATTTTCTTTCACCCGAGAAGGCGCTGGAGATTGAGATCGCGCTCGGCGCGGACATTATCATGGCGCTCGACGAGTGCATCGAAGCGCCGGCGGATGAATCGCGCACGAGAGAAGCGGCCGCGCGCACGCTCGACTGGGCGCGGCGTTCGCGCGAATATTTCGACAGGCACGGCGACGCCGCGCGGCAAATGCTTTTCGGCATCGTGCAGGGCGGCACGCACTCGGGGCTGCGCAGAGAAAACGCCGACGCGCTCGTGGACCTCAATTTCCGGGGCTACGCGATTGGGGGGCTGGCGGTGGGCGAATCGCACAACGTGACTTGCGAGATGGCGGACGTGGTGGCATCGCGTCTGCCGAAAGATCGTCCGCGCTATTTGATGGGAGTGGGAAAGCCGGAACAGATTCCGGACTACGTCCGGCTCGGGATCGACATGATGGATTGCGTGCTGCCCACGCGCAGCGCGCGCCACGGGTGCTTGTTTACGTCACAAGGCCGCGTGCTGATCAAGAATGCCCGGTATGCGCGCGATTCCCGGCCGATCGACGAGAATTGCAAATGCGCGGTCTGCCAGCGGTACTCGCGTGCATATTTGCGGCATCTTTATTCTACGGGGGAATTTTTGGCGACGATCTTGAATACCCACCACAACCTTTACTTTTACCTTGACATCATGAGTGAAATTCGCGAGGCTATCCGTTTTGGAACGCTTGAAAGATTCCGCTCTGACCTTCAGGCACGTCTCGCATAAGTAAAGAATAGCGGATGTTAGGCGCGATCAGGGGCGGGGCAGCATCTCGATGGATGGTTCTAGAACCGCGCAGGCTCGGGCCGGCTTCCCGGCGACGGAAAAGAGAACTCGATGCTGTCTTTGGGTATAATGATTCCAGGGCCATTGGCCCTTCTAGTGCAGGCACCTTCACAGCCGAGCGGCTTGGCGCTGTTTCTCCCGCTCATCCTGATTATTATCATCTTCTACTTCCTGATGATTATGCCGGCCCAGCGGCGCCAGAAAAAGACGGCGCAGATGTTGAAGGAGCTAAAGAATGGCGACAAAGTGGTCACCAACGGCGGCATCTTCGGCACCATCGTGGGACTCGAGTCTGATTCGGTGCAACTGCGAATTGCGGAGCAAGTGAAGATCAAGGTGTCGCGGAGCGCCATTGCAGGGCTTCAGACCGAGCCACCAAAGGAGAATTAGGCAAGCATCATGGTGTCGCAGCTCAAATGGAAGTTCGTCTTCATTACCATTGTGATTCTTCTATGCTTCTTCGGCCTCATCGGCATGCCGGAATTCCCAACTACTCTGACCCAGGTGAGGCAAAACCTGGCGGACCGCATCAAACTGGGGCTTGATCTCAAGGGCGGCAGCGACTTGGTGCTGCAGGTGCAGGTACAGGAAGCCATCGGCCAGCGCTGCGATGGAGCGCTCGACGATTTGACGAAGCAGCTTCATACCAAGAATATCGGCTTTGGCGAAATTCGCCGGGTAGACGATACGCACATTCTGGTGCGCAACGTGGATCCCGCCACTTCCGGAAGCCTCAGCGATCTGATCAATTCGCAATTCTCCGATTGGAGCATGGCCCCGGCCGCGGGAGAAACGAGCGGCTATCTGCTGACGATGAAGCCGTCGGTGGTGGCGAGTCTGCGCAGCCAGACGATGGATCAGGCATTGGAAACCATCACGCGCCGCATCAATGCGCTGGGCCTCACCGAACCGACCATCGCGTTCACGGGCAGGGCGGACAATGAAATCCTGGTCCAGCTTCCCGGAGAAGGGGATCCGACCCGGGCGAAGGCCGTGATTCAAGCCGGCGGGCAGCTCCAGCTCAAGCGCGTCGCGGACGAGCAGACGTATCCTTCCGAAGCCGCTGCCTTGGCGGCCCACGGCGGCGTGCTGCCGCAGGGAACGGAGATCGTTCCAGGAAGCTCGGATGCAGCGGCGGGGCAAACACCCGATCAAGTGTATTACCTGCTGGATCGGTCGCCGATTGTTACGGGTCAGGATCTACGTGGCGCGAACCCGCAGCCGAGTTCGAACAATCCGGGGCAATACGAAGTGGAGTTCGAGCTCTCTACCGCGGCTGCCGCGCGTTTTGGTCCGTTTACCGAGGCCAACGTAGGCCATCGCATGGCGATCGTCCTCGACAACAAGGTGTACACGGCGCCCGTTATCAACAGCCGGATCGAAGACCAGGGCGAGATTACGGGAAATTTCAGCCAGCAGTCGGCGCAGGATTTGGCCCTGGTGTTGAAGGCCGGCGCGCTGCCGGCATCGATCAAATACCTCGAGGAGCGCACGGTCGGTCCATCGCTGGGTGCGGATTCGATCCGCGAAGGCGTGCGGGCTTCGGTGGGAAGCATCATCGTGGTGATGATTTTTCTTTTGATCTACTACCGACTGAGCGGTGTCAATGCAGTGGTGGCGCTGACGCTGAACCTGGTGATCCTGGTGGCCTTTATGGCTTATGCCGGAGCGGTGCTGACGCTGCCGGGAATTGCGGGGGTCATCCTTACAATCGGCATGGGCGTGGACTCGAACGTACTGGTATTTGAACGCATCCGGGAAGAATTGCGCGCCGGCAAGGCGCCGGCGACGGCGGTGGACATAGGGTTCGACCGCGCGTTCCTGACCATCATCGACACGCACGTCACGACCGTCGTTTCCGCTATTTTTCTATTTCTCTTCGGCACCGGGCCGGTGCGCGGGTTCGCGGTGACGTTGGTGATCGGCTTGATTGCAAACATATTTACTTCGATTTATGTGTCGCGGGCGATTTTCGACTTCCACTTGTCGCGCATGCCGCGGCAAGCGGAACTGAGCATTTAGCGGCGAGTACGGCGATGCTTCCGGCAGGAAACGCCGCGCGGGTTGTCAGCGATACGATCGGCGCGGGGCCGGGCACAAAACACGGCAACGCGGTGTCAAATTAAGTCGGATAGGACTGGGATGGAATTTTTCCACGGCGTCAACATCAACTGGATGAAGTGGACGAAGTACTTCATCGCGCTTTCGTTGCTACTTCTCGCGATTGGATGGATTTCGGTGCTTCGCAACCACGGCCTCCGGTACGGAATCGATTTTCGGGGGGGCACGCTGGTTTATGTCCGGTTCTCCGGTCCGCCGCCGATGAACAAGATCCGCTCCGGCCTTCAAAATGCAGGGCTGGCCAACAGCACAATTCAGCTAATCAGCGATATTTCCGATCCCAGCTCGAAGAACGACGTGGTGATAGGGCTGGAGCAAGAGGGCCAGAACGATCAGGCCCTGGACGCAGGCAAGCAGTTAATCGTGAACGTGCTCCATAAGACTTTCGGTAGCGGCGTCAGCGGCAAGGTGGATTTCAACACAGTGTCGGCCTCAAGCCTTTCCGCCTACCTCACGCAAAAAGATCCGCTGTCGCTCGGCGTGACCGCGGGGGAGCGGTATAACCAACTCGCGCAGAGACTCGTGGATGCCCGGGACAAGGACCACGGCGGAATCATCACGAATTTCGACGAGCTGAAGAGCGTGGATGGGGCTACCCCGGCGGTTTTAGCGTCGCTCAATGGCGGATTCTCGCCCAGCAATTTTGCCATCCGAAACGTGGACATCGTGGGACCCAAGGTGGGGTCGCAATTGCGCCGCCAAGCGCTGCTTGCAACCCTCTATGCATTGCTGGGCATGTTGGTATATATTGCCTTCCGCTTCGAGTGGGTCTATGGCGCTGCAGCCGTGATCGCCGTTTTTCACGATGTGCTGATCACGCTCGGTTTCTTCTCGATTTTTCATTATGAGATATC
The DNA here is from genome assembly GCA_035534055.1 of Candidatus Acidiferrales bacterium. Lineage (GTDB taxonomy): Bacteria > Acidobacteriota > Terriglobia > Acidiferrales > UBA7541 > Palsa-295. The sequence continues at coordinate 17,113 of DATLST010000266.1, forward strand.
GCTGACCGTGATCGCGGCGTTGTTGACGTTAGTGGGCTATTCGATGAACGACACGATCGTGATCTTCGATCGGGTGCGGGAGAATCTGAAATTGATGCGTCGAGAATCGTTCGAGGAGATCGTGAACACCTCGATCAACCAGACGCTCTCGCGAACTATTTTGACAAGTGGTCTGACTTTTTTGACGGTCCTGGTCCTGTTTTTGATGGGTGGCGAAGTGCTTCGCTCTTTCTCTTTTGCCATGGTGATAGGAGTTGTGGTAGGAACGTACTCCAGTTTTGGGATTGCAGCACCCATCGTAGTGTTCTGGAATAAGCACTGGGGTCAAGGAGCCACACCCGCCAGGGGCAAACCGGCGAGCGCCGCCAGTTCCCGGACCGGGTCCGCAGCCGACAAGCGCGTGGTGGCAGCCGCCAGGAGGTAGCTATGTTCGATCAACTCGTTGTCTCTGGAAAGATGGAAAAGACTCACAAGCCGTGGGCGGTGGCCCTTTCAGCCATCGTGCAGTGTTTGATACTGGGCGTGCTGATTCTGATCCCGTTGATCTACACGGAGGCGCTCCCCAAGGGAATGCTAAGCACGTTCCTGGTGGCGCCGGCTCCGCCGCCACCTCCCCCTCCGCCGCAGCCTATCGTGAAGGAGATCAGGGCCCCGAAGATCATCCAGATCAGCAAGATGGTCGCGCCCACGGTAATCCCGAAGACCGTGGCGATCGTGAAGGATGAAGCCCCGGTGGTTTACACAAACAGCGACTCGGGAGTCAACGGGGGAACGGGAGCTTTGCTGGGAGGAATTATTGGGAGCGGGCCGTCCGGGCCGCCTCCGCCGCCGAAGCCCGTGACCCCTCAACGTATCCGGGTCGGTGGCAACGTGGAAGCCGCATCCCTCATCAATAAGGTTACGCCCATCTATCCGCCGATTGCGAAGACGGCCCATGTTTCCGGCACGGTGGTCCTGCACGCGATCATTGCGAAGGACGGCACAATTCAGGAGTTGCAATTCGTCTCGGGTCCGCCTCTGTTGATGAAGGCGGCGATGGACGCTGTGAGGGAATGGCGCTATCGCCCCACGATGCTGAACGGCGATCCGGTGGAAGTAGATACGACGATCGATGTTGTGTTTACTCTTGGTTAGGCAGGCGCGGCTCCGGATTCGATATTGGGTTGGGGCCGAGTAAGCAGGAATGGCGACCGGCAAAATCTAGCTGCCGCGATCGTGGTTGAAAATGGAGGAGGAACAAACTTTATGCTTGCAACGTTTCTGATCATGTTTCAAGAAGGGCCGGCGATGGGCTGGGATCTGGTTAGCATGTGGCACAGCATGGGCTGGCCCGCCAAGGCGGTAGTTTTTGTCCTGTTCATTATGTCCGCGTGGTCCGTGGGGATCATGATCGACCGGGCCTTGATGTACAGCGCGGCGCGGAAGCAGTCCCGCGTGTTCGTACAGCAGGTCGCCGGGGCTTTGAAGGACAACAAGCTCGACGAAGCGATTTCGATTGCCGAGCGGAACAAGAAGAGCCACATCGCCAAGGTGGTGGCGACGGGCCTTTCCGAGTTCCAGGCGGCATCTTCGCAAGTAAACGACGAGGAAGTCATCGAAGCGGCGAAACGCGGCTTGGAGCGATCCGTCGCGATCGTGCATGCGGAGATGAAGCGCGGTCTTTCCGGCCTGGCAACGATTGGGTCGACCGCCCCGTTCGTTGGCCTGTTCGGAACCGTGATGGGCATCATCAACGCGTTCAAGGGGATTTCGGCGCAGAAGGTGACCGGCCTATCGGCAGTGGCCGGCGGTATCGCGGAAGCCCTTGTAACCACGGCGCTCGGATTGCTGGTGGCGGTCCCTGCGGTATGGACATTCAATTACTTCACAAACCGGGTGGAAGCCTTCGACGTGGAGATGGACAATTCCTCGATGGAGTTGATCAACTACTTCATCACTCGCCGGGGCGGAAAGAAGTAAGTCATGCCTAAACCTAAAGCACCGGCGGTAATGGCCGCGCCAAACGTAATTCCGATGGCGGACATTATGCTGGTGTTGTTGATTATTTTCATGGTGATCACGCCCATGTTGCAGAAGGGCGTGACAGTGGACATGGCCCGGGCGGAAAATGCCCGCGCCATGCAGAATGCGGACAAGGATGACGCCGTCATCATCGCCGTCACCAGGGACGGGAAAACGTTTCTGGGCAACAAGCAGGTGGGACTGGACGAAATCACGAACGACGTCAAGGATCTGATTTCCGATCGCCTTGACAAGACCGTGTATATTCGATCCGACGCTCGCGCGAAGTACGGCGACGTGGTCAAAGCCGTGGATGAGGTGCGCTCCGCCGGGGTGGACAATCTGGGCCTTCTAACCGAGAAGATCCAGACTGGCAAGACCGAGCCGCCTCCGCCGCCCGCCGGCGGCACGGGTCAGTAATACCAGTAACAAAGGAGCACCGACATGGGAATGGCAGTTGGTGGTAGTAAAGGTGGACCGGTTTCGGAGCCCAATATCGTTCCGCTGATCGATGTGCTGCTGGTGCTGATCATCATCTTCATGGTGATCACACCGAAGACACCGAACGGGCTGGACGCACTCGTTCCGCAGCCTCCCCCGCCCAATCAGAAGCAGCAGCCTGACGACAACAAGACGATCGTCGTCCAAGTGATGCCGAATAACAAGCTGATGATCAATCAGGATGCGACAACGTGGGACCAGCTTGGCGACCGGCTGTCGGATATATTTAAGCAGCGAGCCGACAAGGTGGCCTTCGTCAAGGGTGACGATGACGTTGAGTTCGGGGAAGTAGCCCACGCCATTGACATCATGCGAGGGGCAGGCATCGATCACGTGGGCCTCATTACGGCAAAGATTGAGGCGGGACAGTAGTTTCGAATCGATGCACGACCTGATGGGACCGTTCCGCTCAGGCAATGTTCCCGTACGCCGGGCATAGCCGACACTCGATTCAAGGAGAAGGGGATGCAGCGCAAGCCCGAAATCTGTTTACTTTTGGTCGTCGTCTTTGTCTCGCTTACAGCGAGTGGCTGCAATAAGCTTCGAGCCCGCGACTTGCTGAACAAAGGCGTCAACGCCTATAAGGGCGCCCAATTCGATGTGGCCATCGAAGACTTCAAGCAAGCCAAGGAACTCGATCCGACGCTGACCAATGCCCAGCTCTATCTGGCAACGGCATACGCCAGCCAATATATTCCCGGCGCACCATCCGCCGATAATGTCCGGTATGGCGAGCAGGCGATCGCTGAATACAAGGATATCCTCGACAAGGATCCGAATAATCTTTCAGCGCTCGACGGGATCGGCTCGGTTCTCTACAACATGGCCGGAACGCCTTTTGACGAAGAAAAGATGCAAGAATCGAAGACCTATCACGAAAAACACATTCAGCTGAAGGGCGACGATCCGGAGCCCTACTACTGGGTCGGCGTGATCGACTGGACGCTTTCATACCGCGGCAACAAGGATATGCGCGACGAGTACAACAGCACCTCGAAAAAGCCGGTCAAAGACGGCGATCCGATGCCGGAGGCAGTATCCAAGGAATTCAGCTCGAAGTATGGCCAGACCGTCGATGAGGGCATCACGGACTTGAAAAAGGCAATTGAGTTGAAGCCGGATTATGACGACGCCATGGCGTACCTGAATCTTCTCTATCGTCAAAAGGCGGATATGGAGACCACTTCGGAAGCGCGCGACAGCGACCTGAAGTTGGCCGACGATTTAGTGGATAAGGTAAAGGCAATCAAACAGAAGAGGATGGAGAATCCTCCTCCCCAGCCGACTTCATAACGTTGCTTTTCGGGCTCGATTTTTCGTTGCCGGCGGGCCGATGAGGCTCGCCGGTTTTTTTGTTTGGGATTTCATTCGCCCTTCGCTCGGTCCCGCGAGAAAAGCGCGCCGCGCGGGTTGCGCGATGTCAAAACCGAGATATGATAAGGCCCCGGCCGGCAAGCTATCCTTCTCAATCCTTCGCCGTGCCAACAACGATCACGGGTCGGCCCCTTGGGGGCTGCACACAGGAGGAATATCAAATGAATCATGCACGATTCCGCTGGAGCATCGCCCTCGTTCCCTGTTTCTTGATGCTGGCTTTCTCCCTGCAGCTCTTTGGACAAGCGAAGCCCGGAAATCTTTTTAAGGACGTCGTCGGACATAAGGATGACATTCAGTGGCGTACCTATAACGCCCCCAAGCTTCCCGAGGAAGTGTGCAATCTTTTCTCCGTCTGCACGGGTGAAAAAGCCGAGCCGAAAGCGTTTACGCTTGCACCTGCGACGATCGGCGGCCGGCGAGTGGGAAGAGGTTTATTTCTGACGCAGGCCAAAGATCCGCAGCATCCGGCCGTGATTCTGGAGCACCAGACGACGTCGGAGATCTATTTCTTTCTGATTTCTCCCGATGGGAACCTTCAAAAGACCGCTTACCTCGAACAGGGCAAACCGTTTCTCATCATCGCGAACGAACTGGCGCAGCCTACTTTTCAAAGAGATCAGAAAGACTGGCTGGATTGGGCGGAGAAGCTGGGACCGGCGAAACGCTAGAGCGGCGAGTGCGACAGTATTGTCGGGTGGCGAGACTTCTTCACTGGTGTTGTGATTCTGCCTGTGCGGAGGCTGATCTTGCCGTGAGGGTTCGGGTTGACAAAACCGGACACAGTGAGTCCTTAAGCGTCAGCAATTGGTGACGATTTCGGACCGGTGGCGACCGGCGCTTTCGTAAGCCTCTTATAAACAGCCGGTTATTTTTTCATGCCGCATGGACTGCCGTGTGCGGCGGAATTAGGGGCGTTCCGGACCCTCGAAGGGAAGCGGGCGAGATGCGATGGAGGTGTGGCGGAATCGTAATCGCAGTCTTACTGGCAATAACCGCTGTGGCCGCATCCGCACAATCGAACCGACCCCTCACCAATCAGGATGTTGTGCAGATGGTAAGGGCTGGTTTCCAGGACCCTACAATCATCAAGTACATTCAGGCGAGCGACGTCGATTTCGACCTGTCCGTTCCCGCCATGGTGGCTCTCAAGAATGCGGGGGTCAACCAGTCGCTGATCCAAGCAATGCTATCCATCTCCATTGCGAAGAAAGCCATCAACGGGACCGCCGCTTTACAGGCGATTGCCGCCAGCACTTCCGATTCTCCGGAAGCAACAAGATTCTTCGCGATACAGGGCGGTAAGCTGACTGAGCTGGAACCGGAAATCGTGAAGTGGCGCAGCACGGGCAACAGCATCAAGACCATGGCCACGTTGGGAATGAGCAAGGGATCGCTCACGGGAGCGGTGAGCGGCCCTCACAGCCAGTTCACGGTCGCATGGCCTCCTCTAAACATGGTCCCGCTGGACGTCGATTTTTATGTAGTGTCCGCCGACGATAGCGCGGCGTCCGATTTTCAACTGCTGCACCTGTGGGAGAAGGGCGACCATCGGGAATTCCACAACAGCAGTTCGAATGCATCGTCCGGCGCCGGAAGCGCTACGGTCGCATTCACGCTCACGACTGTCGGTCCCAAGATTTACAAAATGACGCTGCCGAACCTCAGCGTCGGCGAGTATGGATTCCTTGCGCCGGAGACTCAGGTGAATTCGAATTCCGCCCCGCAAGGCAAGATCTACACGTTCCGCGTCGTCGAATGACGCTCTCTGATTGCTGTAAGCCATCTCGTGTGGCGGTGCTTGAGAGAGCAGGTCAAACATCCCCCGCTCGCTTTCCGGAATCCAATAGTTAAAAGCTCCAGCGAAGACGGAAACAAGTCATGGTAACCGCAGGGCGAATGGCAATGCCAAAGCACATGCCTCGTTACTGGTTTCTCTCCCGGTGGCAGAAGCCGATGCCGCGAGGGATACGTCGAGGTAGAATACGGGCTTGAAGATGGACCCCGCTATTAAGTCTCCGCTGATCAGTCATGCCGCGATGCGTACGGTCGATTTGCGCTTCGTGGAGCTGATCGATAAGGTGCGGAAGAATCGTCCGGGGGACGATTTCGTCCTTCTGCGCCGCGCCTACGATTTTGCCGCCGAGCAGCACAAGTCTCAAGTGCGCCTTTCCGGCGAGCCGTACCTTTCACATCCGGTCGAAGTGGCGCATCTGCTCGCGGATATGAAGCTCGACGTGACGTCGCTTTGCGCCGCGCTTCTTCACGACGTTATCGAGGACACGAAAATCCCGCTCGAAAAAATCGCCGGCGAATTCGGTCCGGATGTTGCGCGACTAGTTGAAGGAGTGACGAAAATCAGCCGGCTCGACCTGCTGGCTCCCGAAGCCCGCCAGGCGGAGAACGTGCGCAAGATGCTGCTGGCGATGGTGAACGATGTGCGCGTGGTGATGGTGAAGCTGGCCGACCGCCTGCACAACATGCGCACGCTCGAATATCTCGATTCCGAAAAGCAATTGCGCATCTCCCGCGAGACGCTGGATATTTACGCGCCGGTCGCCAACCGGCTGGGAATGGGGCTGATGCGCGGCGAGCTGGAAGACCTGGCTTTTCGCTATCTGGAGCCCGAAGCCTTCTTCGAGCTACAGAAAAAGGTGGCCACGAAGCAAAAGGTCTTCGACAAATTCCTGGTGGAAGTTCAGGACATGATTCGCGGCAAAATGGTCGAGAACGGCATTCCAGCCGAAGTGCAGGCGCGCGTGAAGCGGCTCTATTCGCTGCACCTGAAGATCCAGAAGCAGCAACGGACGCTTGACCAAGTCTACGACCTCCTGGCCGTGCGCGTAATCACCGATACGATCAAAAACTGCTACGCTGCGCTGGGCGTGATCCATCAGATTTGGCGGCCCGTTCCCGGACGGTTCAAGGACTATATCGCCATGCCGCGGCCCAACTTATACCAGTCGCTCCACACCGCGGTGATTCACTCGGGACAACCGTTCGAGGTGCAGATTCGGACGCAGGAAATGCACCGCATCGCCGAACAGGGCGTGGCCGCGCACTGGAAATACAAGGATGGACGAGCCGACACGTCGTCGCCGGACGATCAGCGCATCACCTGGATGCGCCACCTGATCGAATGGGTACAGGAGATGCAGGAGCCGAGCGAATTTCTCTCGACGCTGCGCGTGGACCTCTATCCGGAAGAGGTGTACACATTCACGCCGAAGGGACGCGTGGTGGTGCTGCCGCGGGGCGCCACTCCCATCGATTTCGCTTACGCCGTTCATACCGAGGTCGGCCACCAGTGCGCCGGCGCGAAGGTGAACGGAGAAATGGTGCCCCTGCGGTACGCGCTTGCCAATGGCGACGTGGTGGAAATCGTCGTGCAGAAGGGCCATGCGCCCTCGCGAGACTGGCTTTCGATCGTCCACACCTCTCGCGCGCGCAGCAAGATTCGCCAGTGGATCCACCTCCACGAACGCCACGAAGCGACCGATGTGGGACGCCGACTTCTCGAGAAAGAAGCGCGCAACGCGGGGCTGGCACTGAAGAAAATTTCGGAGGAAGACTGGCAGCGGGTCGCGTCCGAATACGGTTGTTCGCGGGTGGAGGATCTTTACGCCGACCTCGGTTACGGCAAATGGTCCGCGCGGCAGGTGCTGGCTAAGGCAACCGGCCAGCCGCTCCCGGAAGCCGGAGGGGAGGAAAAGCAGCCGAAGCTGACCTCCACGATCAAGCATATGCTGGGCGTCGACGATGCGGCGATCGTCGTGCGCGGGCATGACGGCCTGATGGTGTACCGCTCGAAATGCTGCAACCCGATTCCCGGTGACGACATCATCGGCTATGTGACGCGTGGCCGCGGCATCGCCGTTCATAGCAAGAATTGTCCCAACGTCGAAAACCTGCTGTATGAAGCCGAGCGGCGCATACCGGTCGAATGGGCCGAGTCGAGCCACGCGACGTTTCCGGTTCGCCTGCGCATTTTCACCGAGGACCGTCCGGGCATGCTCGCTGGCATTACCGGCGTGATCAGCGGGACCGGCGCCAACATCCGGACGTTCGAAAGTGGCGGCGAGGATAATACCCGCGCGCGAATCGAAGTGGCGCTGGACGTACAGGACCGGAAGCAGCTTGAGCGTATTCTGGCCGGAATCAGACGCATTCCAGGCGTTTTCGATATCTCGCGCGTTTATAACGTCTGAGTCTAGCCACCCCTGTAACCATTCCGCGACATTCCCCCCGCCGCCGCGCCGCCGGCCTGATGGAAATTTGTACAATGAAATGGATGGAGGGTATCCTGGCAAACCGTTTTTCCCGCGCGCCGGGGCGAGCAGTGCACGCGCAGCTTGCCTGGGCGTTCCTCCTGGCCACGTGCGTATTTCTCAGCTCGGGCTGCAACTACCGCCTTGCTCTTGTTGACACTTCTCCGCTGGATGCCGCCGGAATGAGCTATGACAGCATCCAGAAAGTGAAAGCGTTCAAGATCACCGCCCCCGAAGTCGCCGAACTCGCCAAGGTGCGCCAGAGCGGGCTATCCGATGAAGGTTGCGTCGAGATTCTCCAGATATTTCGCGCCCGAGGCAAGGCATTCAACGCAGGAGACACTGTAGCCGGCTTAATGCGAGCGGGAGTGAGCGGGAGTACCGTTCTGGAGCTTGCGAAGTTGAACCAGTTGGACTTGGGATCGGGGGAACTGCTGGCCATGCGGCTGGCAAGTCTTTCGGACGACATCATCTTAGAAGTAGCTCGTCACCATGCCGAAGGCAAAACCGTGCTATCGGGAGCTTCTCTCGCGGAGATGAAGAATACAGGCCTGCGGAATTCCACGCTTCTAGAGCTGGCACGCCGGGGCATCGGGGATTCCGAGACGAGCGCGATCCTGGCATCGCGCGGCCGGGGCGCCAACGACGCCGAAATACTGCGCCGCTTTCAAGGGTCTTGAGTCTGCCTCCGTTCTTCGTAGCATGACGCTCGGCAAGTTCAGCTTTCCTGCCCTCGGCTGGCCCGGTAGAATCATCCTATCTTGGATCGCATGGCGCCGCGTTCGCTTTTTGCCGCTTTAATTGCTATCTCCCTGATTCTAGTCACGGCAGCGTGCATGGTGCCCATCACCCCTGGCTATCGAATCCTGAAAGAGTCGCGCGAAGTGCACTTCGTTCCCGGACAGCCCCCCGAGCTGCAGGTACGCTTGGAGTACACATTCGAAAATTCAGGCACCACGGATTTGACATTCGCGGATGTGACCTTTCCGGACGAAAAAGCTTATGGCCGAAGAGACCTGCGCGTGCAAGTGGATGGGCGCGACGTGGCACCGGCCCGCCTGCCTGAGGAATATCAACCCGGCGAACCGAACGCTCTCCGCATTCCATTCGATCCGGTCTGGCTGCGCAAGCAGAAGCGCGAGCTGTCGATCGAATATACCTTCCGCTCGCCGCAAGATTTCGGCGCCCGGATCACAATTGGCAAAAACAATTTTCATCTGGGTTCACGCGGCTGGGCTGCCCTGCCGAGGCCACCTAGACATCTTCTGGCCCCGTATCCGCGCCGGCCGGCGCGCACAAGCTATACCATTCGCGTTCCATCGGATTTCCTCGTGCTGGCGAGGGGCAATAGGACCGGCCGGAAGAGCGTAGGAGCGGAAATCGTGTACCGCTTCGAGCTTCGCAAGGACACTCTAAGTCCGTTTGTGGTGGCGGGACGCTACGTTGCGTCGTCGCCGGAACGCAAGGGAACCTCAGCTATTTTCTGGACGTTCGATCCGCTCCGGCAAGATCCCGCACCGGCCATCAAGCGAATCACCGATGCTTGGAACGTGCTGCAAGCGGATTTCGGTCCATTGGACAAGAATATCCGCGAGCCGCACGTGGTGGAGGCAACCGGCCTGCGCGGGCATATTGCCGGAGGGCCGGGGCCGGCTGCCTTGGCTTTTCCAGGGGGGGCGCTTGTGGATCCGGCGGCGTTGACGTTGGGAGTCGACAGCGACGACTTTCTCGAACGAGTGACGCACGCGCTGGCGCACAATTGGTTCGGCGATGAGGTGTTCTTTTCTCCGGACGCGGCCCTGGGCATGGGCGAGGGCCTGCCGGAATACGCGACCGTGGTGATCGAGGAAGCTCAGCACGGAGAATCGGGCCGACGCGAGAGAGTCCAGGACTATTTGCGGGAGTACGACGAGGGATTAAAGCAGGCGAATGAAAAGCCGCTCGGAGTCACGATGATGAGTGATCCGCCCGGACTGCGGCGCATCGCGCTCGCAAAGGCGGCGCTTTTTTTCGTTGCGTTGGAAGATGCCTGCGGCGAAGTGCCCTTGAGAAACGGTTTGAAGCGCATGGTCAGCTTGCTGCGCGGCCAGGAAACCAGCTACGATGCTTTGCGTTCCGCACTCGATGAATCCAGCGGGAAAGATCTGGCGCCACTGTTCCGTACGTGGCTTAACGAGAAGGGAATTCCCGCCGATTTCCGGGCGCGCTATGAAGGTCAGGGAAGCGACACGCCAAAATAATAAGGAAGGAACGCTGCCTGTTCCGGTGTCGGTTCTGTCGATCATTCCAGGCAGACTTTATCAACCAGTTGTCCCAATTCCAGGTTCGAGCATGCAAACGGAAGTCTTTCAGGAGGTCAGGTGAAAGAAATTATCTCGACGGAAAAGGGGCCCAAGGCCATTGGACCCTACTCGCAGGCCATTAAAGCCAACGGATTCATTCACACCGCCGGCCAGATTCCAATCGATCCCGCGACCGGGCAGCCGATCAAAGGCGATATCGCGCTTCAGACAACGCAGGTGCTGGAAAATCTGAAGGCGATTGTGGAAGCGTCCGGGTCGTCGCTGGAGAAAACCATCAAGGCCACAGTCTATCTGAAAGACATGAATGATTTCGCCGCAATGAATGAAGTCTACGGGCGCTACTTTTCGAAGAATCCGCCGGCACGTTCGACGGTGGAGGTCGCGCGGCTTCCTCGCGACGCCGGCGTGGAGATCGACCTAATCGTCTTGGCGTGAAGCACACTGGCCAAATCGGAGACACCGAAGCCATGCGTCAGTAATGTCGTGCGTGCCGATCGCCGAGCGAAGAACTCCTGCGCCCCAGCGGTATCCGTAATCTCTCCGTGAAGGTCATATTCCTGTAAAATATCCCGTGGACGTTGGTTTTGCGTTTCGTCTTTCCTAGTCTTCTTTCAGGCGAGACTTCCGTTGGCGACGATTCGCAGGGAAGTAAGCACCTTAACTAAATCGTCCTCGGCCTGAATGGGACCAGAGGATTGGCGAAATGAGTGACTCACAGTTCGATCTGATTGTGATTGGCAGCGGCCCGGCGGGGCAAAAAGGCGCCATCTGCGCCGCGAAAATGCGGAAGCGGGTGGCGGTAATCGATCGCACGATGATGATCGGCGGCGTGTGCGTGCATACCGGCACGATCCCGAGCAAGAGCGTGCGAGAAGCGATTTTTCAATTGACCGGGCTCGCGGTGAAGGCGTTCTACGGGAACAATTATCGCGGCACGCGCGAAATATCGGTTCAGGATCTCGCGTTTCGCGTCCAGACGGTCATTGCGCGAGAGACGGAAGTGATTCGCGCGCAGCTCAACCGAAACCGCATCGCCATTTTTCAAGGGGCGGCGGAGTTCGCGGATCCGCACACGGTGGAAGTGCAAGGCGACGGCACGAAGATTGCCCTCCGAGGCCAGAACATCCTGATCGCGTGCGGCACGCGCCCCACGCACAATCCGGAAATCCCTTTCGACGGCAGGCGCATTCTGGACACCGATCAGATTTCGAAGATCGGACGGCTGCCACGCGAGCTCATCGTGGTGGGTGCGGGCGTGGTCGGCCTGGAATATGCATCGTTTTTGGCGGCGCTGGGCGTGGATGTGACGCTGATCGATCAGCGCCCCACACTCCTGGATTTTGTCGACCGGGAAATCGTCGAAGCGCTCGCCTATCACCTGAGGCAGCTCGGAGCGGTGTTCCGTCTGGGTGAAAAGGTGTCGCGCGTCGGCATCGATGAGCAGCGCGATCGCGTATTCGCGGAACTCGAGAGTGGCAAAAAAATCTTGGCGGACGGACTACTGTATGCCGTGGGACGCCAGGCTAACGGCGACCAGCTTCGGCTCGATGCTGCGGGCCTGAAGCCGGACCCGCGCGGCAAAGTGAACGTCAACCGCTATTATCAAACCGAGGTTCCACACATTTACGCATCGGGCGACGTGATCGGATTTCCCGCGCTCGCGAGCACTTCCATGGAGCAGGGGCGACTGGCGAGTTGCAATATGTTTGGACTGTCATGCGAAACGATGCCGGAATTATTTCCCTATGGGATTTATACAATCCCGGAAATCTCCATGGTGGGACAAACGGAGGAACAGCTCACGGCTGCAAAAGTGCCGTACGAAGTGGGCGTGGCAAAATACGCAGAACTTGCAAAGAGCATGATGCTGGGTGACGAGACCGGCATGCTGAAGCTTCTGTTTGACCGCAATACTCGCAAGCTGCTCGGGGTGCATGCTCTCGGCCAGCGCGCCACGGAAATTATTCACATCGGCCAGGCCGTGCTTTCCTACGGGGGATCGATAGAATATTTTCGCGACACGGTTTTCAATTATCCCACGCTTGCGGAAGCCTACAAAGTAGCCGCGCTGGATGGACTCAACAAGCTGTGATTTTCATTCCTCATGAAATGAAATTGTCCGCTCGGTATATATCTCGCCTTGTATATCCGAACTTGCTTCACCGCTTCATGTCTTTTGCGATGACAAGGCGGATTATAAGAGCAGAAGACGGCTGTTTTACTGCATTTCAATAAGGACGCGTGCGTGCACGAACCACTTCAAACCGCGTCCGTCCGAATGCCCGGTCGCTGCCTCTCGCTGCGTGCCAACGCCCCCTTATCGGTCTGCCACCGGGACGACAGCTCTTGCTATCGCATGCCGGCGTTCTACACGCGTGCTGGCCTGCGTCTCATGAAATGCAGCACAAGCAGTATCAAGCCCACCACCAGAACAATGTGAATGAAGGCGGTGGTCACGTGAAATGCAAAAAAACCAAGCAGCCAAAGAACAATCAGAATTGCGGCGAGTATTCCAAGCATGTCTTCATCTCCTTGCTTCTGAGCGCGAGAACCTCTGCGATTTCGTTTTTCCGAACTGGGCCGATGCCCTTTTCGCGCGCATAAGAAACCTGTACTAGCAGCAGATTAGTTGAACGGACGGCCAGCGTCTGTTCCGTTGTGAACACTTTGGCGTTTTGAGTTTCATTGATCCTTCCACGCAATATCTATGGGATTAACGAATTGTTGCGTTCGCGCGGCGAGAGCCATCGCAAAGTGCGAAGCATCCGTGTATTTGCCCGACCTGTGGAATCTCTTAGGATCGTTCTTTTTGAGACAGACTTTGTTTTGAGCGGCCGCTAGAATATCTTTGGGTTGAAAGTTCTTCGCCCAGGAGAATCCCATGGCACAAGGCATCATTACGCTAGCAGGCACAGTAAAGAAGCTGATCGATCGGTCCTTCATAGATGAACCGCAGCAGGCTCAGATCTGTCTCGTCGGCGCCGATTTCCTTTACGATGAGCTTCGAATTCCCAATATTCACAAATGGGAGGTTGGCGAGGGAGTGGAAGTGACGATACAACCGCGCTAGCACGCAGGCGGACGATGATTTTCCATTTGTGATTCGCTCGCAACGATACGGAGGATGGGCATCGCAGCGGAGCGACGGGCGGCGTTCAGCGGATGTGCGGTAGTCAAAGATCGAACATGCTGCGGCCTAATCAGAGGATAGATTTGGGAAACGCGAATCGTGTGGCTAAGACTTGGTTACCGCGTTGCAAGGTAGTGCCATTTGCCGTCAATCGACTTTAATTGATGAATCTGGCCTACATCTATATGAAGGAAATAGCGCCCATCCGGGATCAGATGATTATGGGCGGACTGCACGCGACATTTTGTGGGGCAGGTATGATGAGGCGTTAAGCGTCTCCCGGGTACCCGGTCCAAGATAGGAAAATAGATTTCATAGACAACCTGATATTCGACGCCTGTTGCCAGGGTAGGCACCAACCGTCCACGGCCCTTCAGCTTTTCAATTTCCATGTTTTTCCCTCCGCCTCGATTCAAGTTCCGATGATCTGGCCCGGGTGTTACGTCGTTCGATGGAGACGCCGCTTCAGAGCACCAGGCAAGCCGACGCCATATCATCGTTGCCCCTCGTCATCAGCTATTTCTTCCACGGAAACCATTGTCTGTGCCAATGAGGCTCCAGAGGCGAGGTCGCCGATTTGATATTTCACGTCCTGCCAAACCATGGTGGACTGGCCGAGTACTCGAACGTTGGCCGTAGCCTTCGAGGATGTCTGCAGCCACATTGAGCCGACATAGCCATAGAGGAGAACAACGCGCACGTTCTTCAGCCACCACGAGGGACTCTTCGCAGGTTCGCCTTCGATGCGCTGAGGCAGATAAGTGCGGGCGTCCACCCAAATGGTACCGCGGAGCAAGTCCTTGGATTTGCGCCTGGGAAGCAGTTCGAGCACATAGCAGCGATGACCACTCAGTTCATCCTCGCCGACGAGCAGAAAATCATAATTGTCACGCGTGATGTCGCTCGGGCTGGACTCCTTGGCGAAAGCCACCTCGCCATCCAGCATTGTGCGAACGATTTTTTCTCCCCAGCTGGAACCGTCTGTATCGTCGATGATGTATTGTTTGGATTCCGGGGGAACGACAATGATCTCGGCGGTAACGCGTGATTTGGCCTGGTTATGATCTTTTCCCTCAAATAGTTTGTAATCTCGCGTAACAACGTATGGACGAAAATGAGCGTGATTATCCGCCTGGGCCTGCACCATTTGAGCGATGATATCTTCGCTTGTCGGAACAGTGCTCCGCGTCTGAGCTGAACCGCACGCCGCCATCGCGAAATAAATAAAAATCGAACATGCAATTTGAGCCCTGGGAATCATGTGGAACTCCGAGCCAACCAAAGCTTATCCTAGAGCCTGAGAGCATCGATTTCTGTCCTCTTGCGCACACATCCGTAACGCCGGCTAATTCAGGCGTAATCTTGATCTCGGCCATCTGCCCAACAGCGCATATTTCAACAGAACCTCTTGCCGCGCGGTGAGCCAATCTGTCACATCATGCCCGTGATCTCTTCCACGCTCGGCATAGATCTGGTATGCGCGACGCCTAATCTCTTCGCGTAAGGACTCATTTTGAGACATGGGCGAGTCCCCATTTACGGGCGGAGTTTTTTGTGTGAAGTCAGACATGGCCGTCCTCTCAGACCGTCGATTGTAGTCAAGCCAATAAAGCCCGTCTGTTCTGTTTGACACACCCTGGAACAGCGACCGATCTGCACCGGGCAGTCCTTCTTGGGCGTCTTTTTAGCATGCATGCGCAACGATCAATTACGTCGCCGTACACCCCGTCGCCAACGCGTAAAAAATAGGCGAGTGTCCAGAAGATGACAGATATCGGCCATCACTTCTCTTAAAGTGTGCTTTGTGGGGAAGTCCGAAGGGACCGAGGCGAAAAAGATCTTTGAGCTAGCCTCAGTGGATGCGTACCGCTTTGCCCACAGGAACAATGGCTATTAAAGGGACATAGAAACATCGCCACAGCACCTCGGCCCAGGCCTGGAGTGTGTGCTCGCGAGAAAGGGGGTAAGCGGCCATGCCTTTGCTTCATGTAGTGCTGGTTCTGATTGTAGTGGGTGTTCTCCTTTGGTTGGTCAACGGTTTCATACCGATGGCTGGATCGATCAAGTCGATCCTGAATGCCGTTGTGGTGATCGCCGTGGTTTTGTGGCTCATGAACGTTTTTGGTCTTTTGCATTCACTCTCCCGAATCCACATTGGCGCTTAGCAGATCACGAATCGACAGCAGGTTAGGGGACCGAGTCGGAGTGATCGGCATGACCTGCTCCTTGACTTGTGCCCATGTGAAATGAGGGATGCATCAAGTCCTGCGCCAATAAATGATGTGAAGTCCGCGCCATTTGAGACCCGAGCAGTGGCACACCTGCGTGAGTTTCTTCAGGGAGTGAGCCCCTAACGTCAATTGTGAATGTGTGCGCAATGGAACAGCTATTCTCACTCGGGGCATCCATCATGATCTGTACGTGGAGACGGCGGTTGTTCTGCAAGATGTCCACTCTTTGAGCTGCCGATGATTACTAACATTATGAAGGGATTCCCCTTGCGGCGTTGCTCGTGGTTGTTCAATCCCATCGTTCCCGGCGCGCCTTCTCGAAAAATGATTCGATGGCTGGATCGGGTGTGTCTTAAGCGAATCAGCCCTAAGGCACGAATTTAATGGTTTCGAGCAAGCGCCAGTGAGGAGACAGCAAATGCGAGACACAATTCAGGCGGGCGCTATCCTTATCAAGGAAGGCACTTGCTTGCCGGAAACCCTGCGGATCGAAGCCAAATCATGCGTTCCGGGTTGGAACCTTGTCGAAAATTGTGATGGATACGGATTGGATCGAAAGATCCGAAAAGAAGGATGGACATTCTTCTGCTCGGCTGGCGACATACGAGCGACGGCTGTCGGCGCAGACGCACACGCATTGGTTCGCAGGACGGTGGAAAAGATTCTGGCCAATCCGAAAGCGCGGAAATTCAATGCGTTGGAAATCACACGAGTGGTGTCGAAGCGATTTCTAGGCGTGGCTTACGCGAATGTTTTCGCTCGCTCAAGGCATATCCAAGAAAGCCTGTTCCTGTTCCAAGGACCTAACAAAGCGAAGCGCGACAGCCTCACCCAAATCAAAGAACTCGCCGGCGACGGCAAGGTGCTGCCTTCGGGAAGCCCGCCGAATGGAGCTGGTGTGAAAGACCCTGATTACGTGACTGCCTGAGGGCGTTCCCATGAAAACGATGCGACGCACGATGACGCTCCTGGTGGCCATACTGTTTTGCACTACTTTGATTTCCGCCCAGAATCTTTCCGAGTACAGGAACTTTTCGCTGGGAACGAATTTGATCCAACTAGCCAAGCAAGTTGACGAAAAACCGGCGGATGCCAGCGCGATCCATCAGCGTCCGGCGTTGATTCAGGAGTTGACGTGGTGGCCGGTGCAATCTTATCAATCTCCTGAACCTTCGGAGCCGGTCCAGGAAATACGATTCGGATTCTATAACGGCGAGCTCTATAGGATGGTAGTGACTTACGATCAGCAGGCCACCGCGGGCATGACTGCCGACGACATGGTACGAGCCGTATCGACCCTGTATGGGACGGCCACAAGGCCTGCGGCCGAGATCAATTTTCCAACGAAGGCTTTCTACAACTCGGAAGAAAAGGTTATCGCTCGGTGGCAGGACTCAGAGGATTCTGTAAGCCTTTTCCGCGCCAACGGCCTGGACTCTTTCGGGCTCGTCGTGCTTTCAAAACGGCTCGACGCAGCGGCCGGGGCCGCCATCGTCGAATCCGTGAAGTTGGACAAGGAAGAAGCGCCCCAGAAGGAAGCCGCCCGCCAGAAAAATGAAGCCAATAGTCTTGCAGCGGAGCGACAGATCCATCGGGAAACTTTTCGTCCATAGCAGCAGTCATCACAGCGCGCTTTTTGTGGAATTTGAGAGTTTGATCGAGAACGGAGGCTGAGAAAATGACAGTTCATGTGACTCCCCTGCACGACAGGGTGCTATTAAAGAGGCTGGAAGCGAAAGAAGTCGCCAAGTCGGGAATCATCATTCCCGACACAGCCAAAGAGAAACCGCAGGAGGGTGAAGTGGTGGCCGTCGGACTCGGAAGAATCGAGAAGGGTAAACGGATACCGATTGATGTAAAAGTGGGAGACCGGGTTTTGTTCGGCAAATATACCGGAAACGATATCAACGTGGACGGCCAGGAGTACCTGATCCTTCGGGAAGAAGAGATCCTGGCGAGATTGGGCGGGATGGCCAAAGCCGCAGGCGGCAAAAAATAATTCTCTTGTCCCGAGGTTGTGGGCGAGACCGACATTTGTATTCTCCCGGGAGGGCGAAGTCCAATGGCAAAACAAATTGTAACGGGCACGGATTCACGACAGGCAATCTTGCGCGGCGTCAACATTCTGGCTGACGCAGTGAAGATCACGCTGGGGCCGAAGGGGCGCAACGCCGTGATCGAGAAGAAATTCGGAGCGCCGATCATCACCAAGGACGGCGTAACGGTCGCGAAGGAAATCGAGCTGCAGGATCCGCTCGAAAACATGGGAGCGCAGATGGTGAAGGAAGTCGCTTCGAAGACTTCCGACGTTGCCGGCGACGGCACCACGACAGCCACGGTGCTGGCGCAGGCCATCTTTCGCGAAGGCGTGAGGATTCTCGCCGCCGGCGCGAACCCAATGGCGTTGAAGCGCGGCATTGAGAAGGCCGTCGAAGTCGCCGTCGAGGAGATCAAGAAATTGCACAAGGACGTGAAGGGCGACATGATCGTCCAGGTGGGGACAATCAGCGCCAACAACGACAATCACATCGGCGGGATCATCGCCGAGGCAATGAAAAAGGTGGGCAAGGACGGAGTCATCACCGTTGAGGAATCGAAGACGATGGAGACGGTGCTCGAAGTGGTGGAAGGGATGCAATTCGACCGGGGCTATCTTTCTCCCTATTTCGTCACGGCTCCCGAGCGCATGGAGTGCGTTCTAGAAGACGTCTGCATTCTAATCCACGAAAAGAAAATCACGTCGTTGAGGGAATTGCTGCCGTTGCTCGAACAGACGACCAAGATGAGCAAGCCGCTGTTGATCATCTCGGAAGACGTGGAGGGCGAAGCGCTCGCGACGCTCGTTGTAAACAAACTTCGCGGAACCTTGCAGTGCGTCGCGGTGAAGGCTCCTGGCTTCGGCGACCGCCGGAAAGCGATGCTGGAAGACATTGCCATTCTGACGGGCGGAAAGGCCATCAGCGAAGATCTCGGCATCAAGCTCGAAAACGTGAAGATCGAAGAACTGGGCCGCGCGAAGAAGGTGACCATCGGCAAGGACAACACCACGATTATTGCGGGGGCCGGCAAGCCCGCGGAGATCGAGGCTCGCATCAAGCAGCTCCGCACACAGATCGAAGATTCGACTTCCGATTACGATACGGAAAAGCTGCAAGAACGCCTCGCCAAGCTGGTTGGGGGCGTAGCGGTTATCAAGGTTGGCGCGGCAACGGAAACAGAACTCAAGGAGAAAAAGGCTCGCGTTGAGGACGCTATGCACGCCACTCGCGCTGCCGTCGAGGAGGGCATCGTTCCCGGAGGCGGCGTGGCCCTGATTCGCTGCATCCCAGCGCTTGAAAAACTCAAGTTGCAGGACGATGAGGCCACGGGCGTCAACATTGTGAAGCGAGCCCTCGAGGAACCGATGCGCCAAATCGCCCAGAATGCCGGGCACGAAGGTGCGATTATCGTTGGCCGCGTGCGCGATTCGAAGGAAGAAAACTTCGGATTCAACGCAGAAAACGGAGAATTCGGGGACATGATCAAGGCTGGCGTAATCGATCCAGCCAAGGTCACTCGCCTCGCGCTGCAGAACGCCGCGTCGGTCGTCGCACTCATGCTGACCACCGAAGTGTTGATCGCTGATATCAAGGAAGACGAAGAAATGGCCGCTGCCGAGGCGGGCGGCCACGGCGGCGGAATGGGCGGGATGTACTAGGAATTGAGCTGCTGAACGGAGCCTCTTCGCCTGCCCCGCGCCGCAGCCACGCAATCCATTAAAGGGCTTCCGAGCGAGCACGTAGCGAATCTGGTTAGGTCGCTTCGCGGCTGCTCCGGTGAG
>DATLST010000267.1:0-10053 GCA_035534055.1 Candidatus Acidiferrales bacterium
CGACGACACAAATACCTCGATCTACAGCTTCGCTTTTTCGAGCACGAAAGCAGCGGTGGAACACGAAGCCTCTAAGCTACCCCTGCCGGGAGGAACTCCTTACACGAACGAGCCGTACGCGCCGGGCGGCTGTATGAGCCACGCGCCAGATGCCGACCCGGATGCGCACGGAAGGCGCAGCGTTCAGGCACTGGACTGTGCAAGCGATCTGCTCCCACCGTTGCGACTGGCCCGGATGGCATTCCTCGCCGCGAAGGACGGATTCAGGCGAAACGTGCCGGAATCTGTCGCGCAACTGACTGGCGGCGAGTACTTCGCCTTTAAGGATGCAAAGACGCTCACCCGAAACCTGATAAGCATTTCGAATGACGTGCCAAACTACTATGTCCTGGCCTTCAGTCCGCAATCGCCACAACCAGGGCTTCATGCGCTGGAAGTGAAGCTCAAGGACAGGCCGAAGCTCGAACTGCGCGCGCGCAAGGCATACTGGGTCGACACCGCGACGCCTGTGAGTAAGAAGTAGTTCCGGCAGCGGGGCAACTTTCCGCTGGCCGCGTTCAATGCACGCACGAGTCGTTTGCGATTTAAGGAATCGAAGTTAAATCAGTTCTTGGTCCCTCTCCCATCGAAACCTGTCCAGCAGGGGCTTGCCCAGATATGGGCGGACTCTCTTCGTTTCTGATCATCGACCGGATGGCAAGTACGGGGAAGAGGTCCCCGCAGTCGTGAGATCCCTGAGGATGGAACCCGTACGTACTTCGTTCGAAATCCGTTGGCAGAACGATGTGCCGGCGCCCTGGGCGGAAAGCTGTCGACGGGATCTATTGGACCACATCATTGCGGTGAACGAATGCCATCTGAAGCGGCTGCTTTCTGAATATGTCCGTTACTACCATGACAACTGCATACATCGCGGACTCGGGAAGGGAACACCGAACAACCGACCGCGCTCGATAGTCTCCGGTCGCATCTTTTCTCACGATCGCCTCGGTGGGCTGCATCACCGTGACGATAGAGTCGCTTAGTCCGGACAGCTTTTTGCCCATCCTTACGCATATCCACATCGCCGGGGCGCCCACATTTCCGCCCATAAGAAGCCTTCGAGGTCCTGACAGAAGCTCTTGGTCGAGTGCAGGCTCCTCATCCCCGCCGCGGCAAAAGAGAATCGCGTCATTTTGGCCCGGGTGGCATTTTGGCGAAGCTCAAGGGTAGTGCGCCGAATAAAGTAAGGACTCGAAATTCACGTAGGTTGTGCAACTTGGCGAACGCAGGCTCATTATTGAGCCACGCAGAAAATGCGGAAAGATCTTTGCTTTTTTCTTTCGCGCTCTGAAGGGCATCGATAGCGCCTTTGTTATCGCCGGACAAAGCGCGAGCAACCGCTACCGTCTTGAGCGCCAGGACATCATCAGGCTCGGCAGCAACCGCAAGCTCCAGATCAGTACGGGCGCTTGCAATGTTCTTTGCCTGCAGGAATTTTCCCCGGTCTCCAAAGCCTCCATGGAAATACCGGCGAGTGTGCGTTGGTCTACCAGAAGCTTTTGCGAATTCTTTTCATGGTCGGCGTGGATTCGCAAATTGGAAATCTGGCTCTCTAGCTTCTTGCTGCGCAGTTCGAAATCATCTGTACCGGACTGGCGCAAAGCGTCCATCCCAGCATAAATACTGTCCGTCAGGCTGGATTGCTCCTCAATTTCCTTCCGATCGAGTTTCGTACCATCTAGAACTGCCTTTTCCTTCTTCAATGCGTCGGCACGTTTGCGAAAGAATGCTTCTTCTTCCGAGAGTCCATCAAACGTCTCCGCGTCCTGGCGATATTCCAGCCAACTGCCATAAGCATCGCCGGAGAGCGCGAGAGTTTTCGCGCGCTTGTCCGCCTCTGCAGCTTGCTCCTCCACAAAAGCCGCGTCCCGCGTTTCACGGCCATCCTTCATTGCCATCAAACGAAACCACGCGAACGCTTCTTCCATGACTCCGGCGGGTGCCCATTCGTGAGGACCATCATTCCGGCGCAATATCTGTGCGTAGTGTAGCTCACCGAGTTTCGCGCTGAGATCCACAACCTGCCCATAATTGAAATCCAAATTGCCGACCGTGAGGAAAACAGCGAAAGTCCCGTGCGGCGCAGGTGGCGACGAACGTTCAAAGCCCGCGCCGTCCAAAAGCACCCCGGCGGCGCATTTGCAGATTTGCGCAAGGGTTGCCGCAAATCGAGCCGTGCCAGAAAGCCCTGCAAAATAAATGCGGTTGTTGTCAACTGCGATGCGCTCGTGCGTGTCTTCATGTACTGACTGTGCGGCTTGGCTCAACGGCTTCCAGAGCCCATTGTGGGCATCATCCGAGCTTGCCACGATGTACCCATATCGCTAGGCTGCTTCTTTCATTAATGCAACAGGCAAGCTTCCGCGCGCGAGCGGATCGAAGGCATAGACAATTGGCCAGAGTTTCTTTCGGGAGTAATCAGAAGGGAGGTAAAGCGTATAGCTCTGGCCCGCATGCCTCACACAGATAACTTTTGGAATGACGACTCCGGTCTGCCAATGAGACGACGCGGCAGAGGGCGAGGATTTCTGCCGCGCCAAGGCGCCACCAGAAAAGACGGTCAACACAGCACAAAGAAGAATGACCATCCGCATGGAAATAGTATAGGACGATTGAAATCGAACGTGAGGAAATTAAGATTTGCTCATAGAACGGAACTAAATCACGGGAATGTGCCTGGAATTTTCCGTTACTAATAGAGTACCGAGCAGCCAGATAGTGCTCGACGACGCGCTTGCCGCTGTACAATTTTGGACAGTTACTTCTCGGAAGACTGCGACGGAACAATAAAAATGAAAACCAAAGAACAAGCGAAGACGATCCTCATCGCAGTTCTAAGCGCGGCGCTCTTGCTCGCTCCGCTCCAAGCCTACGCGGTAAGCTCAAAGCAGGCGCAATACGACGGCGGCACCGTCACGCAAATCCCCAAAGCGCAAAAAGGGAAGCTCATCACTGGAAACGCCAATCTTCGCTTCGACTACAAGCAGGGAGATTTTGCAATTCCATATTCCTCCATCGTGGACATGGAATATGGCAACAAGCCTTCGACCCGCATTGGCACGTCCATCGGCGTCGCTTTGATATGCTGGCCGTGCGGTATTGCCAGTCTGTTTATCAAGGCCAAACACCATTTCCTGACCTTGGAGTTCACGCAAGGCACCACGAAGCAGGCGGTTGTGTTCGAGTTGGGCAAGGCGCTGCCGCGGACGATGCTGCCCGTGCTCGAAGTCAAGACAGGAAAGAAAATCGTATACCAACAAGAGAAGTGAGTTTAGGCCGTTCTCACATTCCGATAGCCTCTTTTGAGATGCCCACGCGAAGATGCAGCAAAGTCAGCTACGGATTTCAGCCGTATTGACGCAGCCATGAATCGCCCAGCGACCTACTCCCGCCGGCGGCAGCTTATCGTTACATTCCATGGAGCGACACAAGCACTGTTGGCGGCCAGGTGTGGATTGCCGGCAATAAGCCGTATGGCTCGATTGTTTCCTACTACCTCGTTCGCCCCATCGCGAACGGTGAGAAGGCTCACCTCGAAATTCTCGATCGCGCGGGGCATATGATCCGCCAAGTGAACGGGCCGGGCGCGCAGGGCATCAACCCTGTTGTCTTGAGCCTGCGCGAAGATCCGCTGTAGGAAATCGTGCCGGACGCACCAAAGGACTGGCGCGCCCCGGCATTGCGCGGAATGCTCGCGCTGCCGGGAGGGTACACGGTTCGCTGGAAGGCAAACGGCCAATCCATTTCGCAAGAACTCGAGGTCCTCGGGGATCCGCGCATGCGCCCCGGCGCGCCCACCTGGTCGCGTATCATCGGGCCGTGCTGCGGCTCACGCGCATGGACTACGCGATTGTTGCGTCGCTGAAGCTGGCGAAGGAAACCGAAGAACAGCTTTCACAGATTCGTGAGGATCTCCAACCCAGCCCGCATTCGCCGCAGCATCTCGATCTGAGGTCACGTGTGGGGCAACTCACCGAACAGGTAGCGGATTACACCGGCCGGCCTGCTGCGGCTCAGGAAGAGTATCTCGGCGTATTTCAGGGAGAGCTCGACCAAGTGGAAGGCCCGCTAAACTCAGTCATTCGCGGCCAACTTGGTCCCTTGAACGCCCGTTTCGCTGCCGATCACGTTCCGTACATTTCTCCGCACACCGCGCTGGTACCCGATTCCCGCTGAAGGGCAGACGCCGTTCGGCTCGCCGCTGCTATAAGAATCTCGGCCTCTGCGGAAGGTTCAGCTTCCAGTAGATGGCGTACCGCTCGCCAGCGACTTGGTAGAACGGCACAAGCTCGGTTGGCGCACTCTGACCCACCAAGTGGAAAGTGAGCGGGGTGTTAGACGACTCCACCCAGTCGAACTTGTCTGGCCGGGAAACGTTGAGCGGTGCCACTGGGGCCGGTTTGCCGCGAGGCGAGGTGTCGTAAGCTGAGTACAACATCTCCTTGGTCAGTCCAACGGAGCCGAGCCGTCCGGCGAGCACCAGCGGACCGTACATCACTGCCTGCATGCTCTCGTCGCCGGGGAGGGCTTCGACGCGCAGACTCATCGGCAAGCTGAGTTCGACGCGGTCGCCATTTTTCCAGACGCGGTTCAGGGTTAGATAGCTGCTCGGATCGGAAAAGACCGGAAGGGTCTCGCCGTTCAGTTTCACCGTGCCGCCACGCGTAGCCCAGTACGGAATGCGAAGGTGTAGAGCCATCTCGACCGGGTGATCGGCCTGAACGATGAACGTGGAACCCTCCTGCTCGGGGAAGCGCGTCTCCTGACGAAGGCGAATGCTCTTCTCCGGCCAGTTCACTTCCGAGGCGATGTAGAGATTTGCGTAGATGCCCTGGTCATCGTGATAGTAAATCGAGTTGTTGAATTTGGAAAATTCTTCGCTTCCGGTTCCTGTGCAGCACCAGAAAGAATCCCAGCGGGTGTTGTAATACTTCCAGTAGCCCGAACCGAGCGGAACGAAATAGCCCTTCATCCCTTCGCTGTCCTGCGTGCCCAGGCGATGATTGAAAAGCACGCGTTCGTAGAAATCCATCACGCGCGGATCGGCGCTCCAGGCGAAGAGATGGCGCGAGAGCTTGAGAATGTTATAGCCAGTGCAGCATTCCTCGTTCCATTCGTTCAGCGTATGGGACAAATCGCCCGCCGGGGTGGTCCAGTATTCGCCGTCATTGCTGCCTCCGGTGCAATAGGAGCGGCGCTGCGTGACGTCTTCCCAGAAGTAAGACGCAATCGTGTGGTACCGGTGTTCGCCGGTGAGTTCGTAGTAGCGCGCCGCGCCGATCACCTTGGGTATGTTCGTATTGGCATGCAGGCCTCGCAGCTCGTCTTTGTACTCGGCCAGCGGATCGAAGAACTGCTTCTGATCGAACCGGCGCGTGGTACCGAGGAGCTGCCATCTGCCGCTTGCCGCCGCCAAATTGCAGAGGACTTCGAACATGCCGCCGTTCTCCACTTCGAGCACGCGGCTCATCAGATCATCGCTCAGCGGCCCAGTCCACTCCCCCACCCAGCGCGCCATATTCTCGAGCGTTTCCAGAGCCTGCTGATTGCCGGTGTGGCGATACATATCGAAGTGTCCGGCCATGATCTTGTGGATGGTGTAGAAGGGTGCCCAGACCGGCTGGCCCTCGCGCAGGCGATCGAATTCCTCGATGGGGAAAGCGCTCAAATAACCAGTCTTGTTGGCTTTCTGACAGAGGGCCAGCTCCTCTACCATCGCGTCGGCTTTCTTCTTGAGATCTTCGTCACCGGTACTGGCGTACATCTGCGCGCACGCCGAGAGGTAATGGCCGCCCGCGAAATGGCCGCGCAATTCGCACTTGGGAGCCTCCCACCCGCCGAGCGGCTCGGCGGAAGAGGACAGGCCCGACGTCAAGCGAAACGTGTGCAGCAGCCGGTCATTCGGAATCGAGTGCAGGTATTGTCGGTTGATTTCCATCGCTTCCTGGAACGGACCGGCGCTTAGGCGGACCTGCTTCATGGGAAACGGCTCGACCTTGGGCGGCACGCCGTGCAAAAAATTCGGACGGCGACCCTGTTGCGGTAGCGCTCCGGCATTGGCGGCAGCGGGCTTCGACCACGCCAGGAGCGGCGTGGAAAGCAGTTCCAGCGCCGTAGTGGCCGCCGTGCTCGCCAGAAATTTCCTCCTCGACAGCCCCTCATTCCAAATCGTCATGTTCTCTCCTTCCGACCCAATTTGATCCGTATCCTCTGAGACGAGACGTTATTTGAAAACCAAGAAAGCGTTTACTACAAAAGTCATTTTTCGCGCCCGCTCGTTTCCGGCATCCAGACACAACGATGTACCCATTTCTCCCCGCCCAAGCAAGAACTCCTCGGTCTGCCGCCGGCCCATCCCAACCGGCGAATCGGCCCGCAGCCGGTTATTGGGCGGCCGCGCCGACGCGCATGAATCGCAACGAGACGACTGCTCCCCTCACCGGAACGACGATTCGATTGGCCTCGCCGTCTTCGCTCGCGAAACGTTCGAAGGGGCGCTTACCGAGATCTACCTGATACACGCCTTGCGGCAATCCCGCGATTTGAACAGCGGTCCGATGAACATCTCCCGTGCGATTCTCCAGCGTGAACGCAAAGCGGCTCAACGAGCGGTTGAAAACCACGGGCAAACCGCGTTTGAAGCCATCACGAGTGAGCAAAATGCTGACATGATCGCCATGGAGAAAAATATGGAACCGGGTGCGCAAACCGTCCATCGGTGCCACCGCGATGCCCCGTTTTTTCCGCTCGAGTTTTCCTCCATACGCGTAGAGCCCGAAAATTGGATCGCGAGTCACGATCGTCGCCGCCGTCCGCAACGCTCCGGTAAAGCCCAGATCGATCTCGCCCGAATACCACCACGGGCCGCGGCCCGTCGCGAAATTGCCGAACCAGACGTTGCCCCACGGCCGTGGTTCGAATCCGCCGCTTGCTCCGCCGTCATTGTTTTTGCCCGGATACCAGTAGCCGTAATGGGAAGCCTTTGTTCCCGCGTTCACCAGCGCCCACGAACTCAGATAGGACGCGTAGCCCAGCCTCAGGTAGGGTATGGGATTGTGGGCGAATTCGAGTCCATAATCGAGCACCGCCCAGCCGCCCATCTGGGACATGTAACTCAGCGTGAAGCTGGAGTCTCCGCCGCCGCGATAGTCGCTGCCCAGATCGTAGTACGCCGTTTCCAGCCAGCCGCGGTCCCCGACGTTCAAGTGAATCTGTTCGTGGAGAAAGCGCTGAGCGTCTTGATAGCTCACCGACCGCTGGAAGGCATCCTCGGCGCCCGCGGAGACATTTTCGCCCGGCCGAATCACGTGATGCATGGCATATTTCGCCAGCGCTTCGGTCGATTCGAAGCCGGTGGAATCAAAGGGATATTCGGACTGGAAGAGATCGGGCTTATCGTTGACGAAATATTCCACCTTCTTTTGCCACTGCCCCTCAAGCCAATCGGCCTGCTTCGGATCTCCATTTTTGCGCAGCGCCCGGATGATGTCGGGAATCACGACCTCGTCGTAGGTGCCGGTTCCGTACGCCGGCCAGTGGATCAGCTCGTTGGGTACGGTGAAAAACGCCTGGGCCGTGCCGAAGGCGCGCTCAAGATATCCGCTGGCGTCGAGGTAGTGCGTCAGGTTCGGATAAAGCTTCGCCACCCGGTACATGTAGTAGTACATGCCGAAAACGTGCGGGTAGTCGTAGATTCTCCAGACGTGCTCCTGGCCGCCCGGGCCTTTGTCGGGACTATCGCGATTCACCTTCCAGTTCGGAATCCCATACACGGCGTAGGGGAACTTTTCGTTGGTGGTTTCTTGCAAGCCGCCCCAGACGTAATGCCGAATGTAGTATTCGACCGCCGCAATCTCCTTCGGGTCGGGATAGAAGACGTTTTTTTCCGCGATGAACTCGGCCTTCCCCAGAATCGGATCGTCGCAGGCCACCATGTAGCGTCGCAGATGGCCCAGATTGTCAGGTCCGCGAAGCACCTGATTCTTCATGTCCCATTGCGAAAACAAGCCGTTGTACCACTTCGCCGGATTGCGGTGCTGTTCGTGGCTCACGATGAAACCAGCCCGTTTCTGAATGAGCGTTTCCAGCGGCTGCGTGACGAAGAACGCCAGTGGCAGGTAAAGCCCGTGGCCGTATTCGACCTTAAGCATGTTTTCACCGAGCCGCGCGAAACGCACCCGGTAGACGCGCAAGTCCTTGCCGCGCTCGCCAAGATATTGCACTCGCGTGCTTCGCGGATACTGCGGCACGATCGCGCGAATCCGGTTTTGCGTGTGGAGCGAAACCATGGCCGAAAGGTCGGTGGGAATGGTCATCCCGGGAACCACATTTACGTCGAACAAGTGCTGTTGGTAAAGCACTTGACGCACGCCCGCGTAATCCTGGGCCCATTCGAAGCGGAAACCGTAGACAGCCGAATCGCCCCGCTGGCCTTTGGGCGCGAGCGCTAGCAGCGTATTGGGCAGGTTCCAGCTCCGGCCCTTGGCGCGCAATTCCGTGGCGCTGGCCGCCGAGTGGATGTATGCCGCATAGCCGCGGAAAGGCTGCATGTTGAAATATTCCAGCCCCGTGCCGCGCAGCGGCGTCATCACCAGAAATGGGCCCTCGCTGTCCGCGCGCATCCAAAAAATAAACGAGCCGTCGCCCCCGATGAAGCTATGTTGGATCACCCGCCTTGTGTAGGTGATCGTTTTGTTTGAGACGTAGCGTTCGTTGAAGGGCAGCGGCAAGCCAAGATCGCCGACCTCCAGTTTCCCATCCGTCTCATTCCGCAACGTCAGCGCCCAGACCAGCGCCCCGTCTTGCAGATGGAAACGCTCGTTGACCTTCAAATCATGGATCGGCGTCACCGTTCGCGCCACTTGATCGTTGATGCGCCATTTGAAAATGCCAGCCGTGGCGTTTTCCGCCAGCTGCACCTCTATCCGTAATCCCCTGGTCGTCACCGGAGCAAAGCCAAGCCGGTCAAATTGGTCCGCCGCAGTCGTGGACGAAGTCGTCGCCGCGACCGCATGCCACTGGTTCCCTTTGCGGTACAGCAGCCGCCAGCTTTTTGGCAGCGCACACGGCTCGCCGCCACCCGAGCGCACAACCCAGTACACCTCACTCGACCATACCTTTTCTGGCTTCGCAAAATCGTATTGCACCCATTCCTGCGTTCCCTTCCGGCCATTCCATTCGAACGCTGGAACTCCCTCCTCGTGTGAACTCTCCGGCGCCGGCCCGCGGCCCAGCGCGAACAGCCCGAACGAGCGCACGGATGCCGAGGGTCGGCTGCTCTCGGCAATCGTGGGTACCGGAACACCGATCGTGTAGGAGACAGAGGAGGCGGGTTGACCGACAGCGCGCTCCATTTCGGCGGCCGACACGTTCTTCCATTGTTGCTGGCCCGCTTCCCGGTAGCGAACGATGAGGTCACCCAGGGCGGCGCCGCGAGCGATGTAATTTGTGTCGTATTTGTCGTGGACGCGGTGAATGGCGGTGATTCCCGAAGCGGAATAGTCGACCTGGAATTCCGCGTCGGAAAGACGCTGCTGCGGCGCAGCCCAGGCCGGCGAGGATGCGCTCCCAAGGAACGCCGCCAGGAGCAAGATCATCGGTGCGCGCCGCGCGCCTGGTCGTCGGTGAGGCGCGCGAAAACCAATCAGGCAGGTTCCCAACCGCGAGTCGCGCTTGGCCCCGCGGCATTCACGGTTCTGCTGGCGGAGAGCAACAACAACGGATTTCATGCTCGGTGCCTCCAGAAAACGTTTACCCGCCCTTACGTTTTAACACGCCTGCCGTCGCAGTGTACCCCCTCCGTATCGCGCCGTCTAGAATGTAACCGAAGGATCAGCGATTCCGCAATGAACAAGGGATGTCATAGGGATCATCGGGCAGGATAGGCGGTTTCTGGTTGTTGCGTGGATTCGTAGGTGATTCGCATGACTTTTCGCGAGAGAAAAAGGGGCGGCAGCGCCATGGGGAAAAGGCTGCGGCAAGAAGACCTCGATCGAGGTCCTTAGGACGAGC
>DATLST010000268.1:0-14475 GCA_035534055.1 Candidatus Acidiferrales bacterium
AAGGCAGCGAGCACGATTTCCCCGATGAAAAGGTGCCAGGGAGGAATTCCTAAATATGCGAAACTCCGGCCCATCAGGCAATAGCCAATGATGAGAAGTGAAACGGTTCGAAACCAGAATTTGCCGGTCATTCTATAACGGTTGAGCTGATCGCATCCGCGCTCTTCAACGAAGCGTGGCTTGCCGAAGAGTCACTTCCCGCAACTGGCAAAAAGAGGCGCTCCTGGCGAAGAGTGCGTTGTGCAAAGAGCAAGCTCCAAGCCATGCGAATAAACATCCAGACAAGAAAGCCTGCCATGGCGCCGATCGCGCCGTACCGAACCATCAGGATCGCCGCCGGAACGAATGCCAATACAGCGCTGCCCGCAGTCGCGGTAAAAACATACTTCGGGCGGCCTACTCCGAAGAGGTATCCGCTTAAAAAAGCGCCGCAGATTCCAAAAAAATAAGCCAGTACCGCCAGACGGACTCCGGTTCCTAGCGCCGTAAACGCCGAAGCCCTCCCGTAAAACAGGGAGAGAGCTTGATGCGGCCAAAGAAGCAATCCGGCGAAATAAGGCAACACGAGTGCCATCGCGACCATGCCGTACCGACTCGAGGTGCGGAAGGCCGCCCGAGTGCCTGCCCGTTTCCGAGATTCCGCAGCCGCAGGGATAATCAGATTGCTGGTGCCGAAAAGCACGGGATGGCTTACACCGAGAACGTTCATCGCAGCTTGAAAAGACGCTGCCTCCTGCGGCCCAAATAACAGCGCGAGCGCCCAGGGGAAGGCTTGGCGAGAGCCGGTCTCCGACAAACCGGTGAAAAGCGCCCATCGGCCCATGGGCCAGTACTTCCGTGCCAACGACAGAACCTCGGGTATGCGAATAGAAGCAAGCCCAAGCTGAATTCCTTGCAGTAATGCCGCTGCCGCCGACGTCGCGGCAATCGTGAGGAATGCCGTTTCGAGCGTCAATTGCCCTCGATAAGCAAGCACCCACAGTACAACTGCCTGCCCAAGGTAACCCAAGGCATCGCCCCAAATCGCATCGAGATGACGCAAATGAGCCATCAGAGCGCGGCGGAGTGTTTCTTGCAGCTGCCATACCGCCATGGCAAGCAATGCGGCCCAGCCCAGCTCTGGCTTTTTCAGAACCCAGGCCGTGCCAAATACGAGAGGAGCCAGAGGAATAACCAAAAGCACTGTCAGAATAAGAGAGCCGGATGTCAGTCTTTGCAGTTCGTCTATTCCAACCGTGGCTCCTCTCAAAGAGAGAGGGTATGTGATCAAACTTCCTTGACAAACGAAGAGCACAAGCAATACACCGAAAAAAAGTGTGAAAACTCCATATTCGGAACGGGACAAACTCCGAGCCAGTATGATCTGCGTTAGGAAATTCCCAAGGCTCACCAAGCCTTGGTCCGATATTGCCCATAACCCTCTCACAGCGCGTAAATATCGAAAGCCGGTCTTCATTCCAGATCTCTGCGGCTCGTTACTTTGAGAAACCGACCGCGGCGAGTAAGTTACCCTAGACGCACCAAAGTGTTTTTCTACCTACGTTCCCGAGCCCCTCAGCACAGCCGGGACGGTCTGCGACAGGATTTTTAGATCTAAGATGAGATTCCAGTTCTCGATATATTCAAGGTCGAGCTTCATGCTTGTCTCAAAGGAAGGGTCACGGCGTGCGGTAACTTGCCAGAGTCCCGTGAGGCCCGGCTTTACTTCCAAGCGACGCAGATGATCGAGGTCGTACTGCTGGTAATCATCGAGCGGATGAGGACGGGGGCCGACCACACTCATGTCTCCCTTGAGCACATTCCAAAGCTGTGGAAATTCATCAAGGCTATACTTCCGCAAGAATTTTCCTAACCTCGTAATCCGAGGATCATTTTCAATTTTGAAGAACGGTCCTTTCCGTTCATTGCGGTGCCGCAAAGATTCCTTTAAATCTTCCGCGTTGGAGACCATGGTCCGCAGTTTGTAACACGTGAACACGCGTCCCCTTTTTCCAACCCTCCGTGAAGAGTAGAACATCGGCCCAGACGAATCCAACTTGGTCCAAACAGCCAAGATAGCAAGAAAAGGCGAGCACAAAACTAGTGCAATAAAAGAAAACAATACGTCGAAAATATTCTTGACGAACAATCCGAGCGTCGGCATTGCCCGCCAGTGAATCTCCATGACCGGAAAATCACCAACGTAGCGAAGAGGCGCATGCCAACCGAGGCCGTCATACAGTTCGGGAACCACCTTTACATCTAGCCGGTTCTCTCTCGCTTCTACCGCGATCCGCTTCACCAGCTCCCTCTCTGACGGAATCGTGATGAAGATTTCGTCGATGAATTCCGCGCGCGCTACGCGAGTGAGGTCGTCGATCTTTCCCAGCGTGCGAGGATCGCTTGAATGGTTGCTATCGAGAAATCCCTTGAAGCGATAACCCAAAAGCTTATTCTCATCGAAATGACGCGCGAGGGCTTGGCCTACCCGGCCAGCACCGATGATGACCGCATTACGACTGCCAATCCCTTGCTCTATACGGTGGATTACAATCCTTCGCTTCGCATATCGCCAAGATGCAAGCGCGACAACGTTCAGGAGCAAACTTATAATCACTACCGAACGGGAAACGATCTTCACTCCCGAGAGATAGATGAACGCCGTAAGCAATAGAGTGGCGAAGGATACGGCCTTAATCACCGACACGGTTTCTTCCGAAGCCAATCGTCCTCGCGGAGTTCGATAGAGGTTTTGCAACTGACAAAACAGCAAGATCAGTGCGACGTACAGCAACAAGAATCCACCGTAGCGGCTGAGTGGCTGGTTCGTTGTAATTGTAAAGTGTCCGGAAACGAAGATTTGACGCAAATCAGCAGGAGAAAAACGCAGCAAGAATGCAATAGCGCCATTCACCAGCACACAAAATACATCAATCAGCGCGTAGGCGCCTTGAACCCAGCGGCCGCGTACACCTGGCACTATTTGTCGATTGCCAGTACCGAGGCTATTCGACTGATTCGTCTTCAGCCATTCAGCGCCCAATTGTGTGCCAGCTCCCACAACAGGGACCGATGCGCGGTTAATTTCGACTGTAGCTTTGGAAACCAATGCCTGTCTCCAGACGCTCTGTCTTTGCGAGGACTTCTAATCGGCTGTAGCGACTTCTTTAGCGTGTGACTTCGTTGGGAGAGTTCTTTCGGTAAGCATTTGTTCTAGAATGGCGGCCACGTGCTCTCGATCCTTGGTCCGAAAATACCAGTCGATGGTCCGATGCAGACCGTCCATGAATTTCACGTTCGGCTCCCAGCCCAGAAGTTTCTTCGCGAGCGAGTTGTCTGCCACGCGGTTCATCGGGCCGGTAGGCATTTCTGGGTGCAGTTCGATTTTGGCCTTGAATCCTGTGTACTGCATCACCTCGCTTACGGCATCAATCACGCGTGTGCGTTCCGTCGTGCCTAGATTCACGGCTGTGCCATCTTCGATCACTTCGGCGGCGCGGATCGTCCCCGAGACAATGTCGCCGACATAGGTCCAGTTTCGGATCTGCTCGCCATTGCCCCAAACGACAAAGGGAGTCTGGTTGATAAAGGCGCGTGCAATCATGGCGATCACTGCATGATTTTCATGCCCGCGCTCCCCATACACGGTGAAATACCGGCAAGAGGCAGATTTCATTCCCGACTCCCGGTAATAGGCTTGCAACGTCATTTCAGCCATCAGTTTGGCCCAGCCATACATGTTGTCCGCGTCATAAGGAGGTCCGGCTTTGTCTTCCGTGAGGTAGAGAATTTCCCGAGGATCCGTTTGCATGTAATTTGGATACACACAGCCAGACGATGCATAGACCACTTTTTCGACTCCAGCTTGCTGACAAGCGCGGAACAACTGCCCATCGAGAATCAAATTCGTAGCGCATGCGACCTGATGCAAATCCACATAGCCCCGGCCGCCGTGATCGGCAGCAAGATGGAATACGGTCTCGATTTTTGTGACCGATCGTCCGACGACGTCCGGATCAAGCAGATCGCCTAGGACAAAATCGACAGCGCCCGATTTCAAGTGCTGTTCGATGTTTTTACGCTTGCCACTGCTTAAGTTGTCGACAACCCGCACCACTGCTCCACGCTCAATGAGTGCATCCACTAAAGCCGAGCCAATAAAAGAAGCGCCACCGGTCACAAGCACCTGTCGTCGATCCCACTTCATTCTTTTTCTCCTATTCTTGCAGTGATGTTGTTAACGTGTTCTGTTAGGCTTTTCGTCCGAGCCTCCATTTGAGGTTTTGTGTTCCTCAGTCTCGCCGGTCGAGTGCTGTGAAAGCCCTGCCACATCATTCCGTATTGACCCGTTCTGGGAAATCCAAGGCAATTGGGCGCGCACATCTTTAACGACTTCTTGGGCGAGCGCTTTCGCAGGATCCTGCGGGTCGGTTTCTTGCCATCGTTCGTAGCCCACTATCCACAGAATGGCGATTGCCAGAGCAATGCAACCACCTAAGAAGGTAAAGAGAGCCCGGGGAGGAAATGATTTTTCCTCCGGTATATTGGGAGGGTCAAGAACCTTTACGCTCGGGATTTCCTTTGCTTCTTCGACTTTGGCTAGTTCGAATTGCCGCGTCAGGGTTTCATAGATGGCTTCTTGAATCTTAGCTCGTCGTAGCAGGTCGGCATAACCAACTCCCAGCAACGGCAGTTGACGAATTGAAGGGTAAATAGAACCCGTGTCTTGGGCATTCGGTACTCCGTCTGAGTTCCCTCCCATTTTCTGAATCTGACGCTGGAGCTCATCAATCCGCGCCTGCGTTGCACGAACTCTAACATTGTTGTCGGTATATATCTGCTTCAGACCTTGAAGTTCAGTCTGAGCGGCGATCAAATCTCCCTCGAGCTCTGCTGTCGCTTCGACCATGGCCTTTCCCTGTGCGGGAACGTCGAGCGCCGCGTTTTTACTGGCAAAATTGCTGAATTGTTTTTCGGCATTTTCAAGGTCTTCCTTGACCTGCTGGAGCCTGTCCTCCAGAAAGACGCGCTCGCGATGAGCTGCAGAAGTATTCAACTGCGTCATGACCCAATTGAGTTGATTGATGTATTCGCTGCCCATCGCCGCCGCACGCCCCGGACTTCGATCCGTCACTTGGATCATGATAATTCCACTTTTCTTATCAACGGATAGGTCCGTGTGTTTAGCGAGGTCTTTGCGCGCGTCACTCCACCCCCGGTCTCGATACACCTTCCGAAGATCGAACTTGTTGATGAGGTCATCCTGCACCGTCCGGCTTCCCAGCACACCGATGAAGAGATCTCCTGATGTCTTCAAGCCAAACACATCTCCCGCCAAATCAGTGAGACCGTTGGTGCTACCGCCTGCTTTTCCCGTGAGACTGGCCAACATCGCGAGACCTCCTGATTGCTGATCGGGTGGCATCAGTCGTGCGGTTGACTCAAACCGTGAGGGAATCAAAAAAGCAACCAGCAAAGAAACCAGTAGCCCGCAGCTAAATACCTTGGACAGATAACTTCTTCGCTGCCAAAAAAACCGGACTCTGGCGATCCTACGTTCATGATCTTCCCGTTTCTGAAGCTCCTCATCGAAGATAGACTCCTCATCCTGAGGGAGCAGAACGACATCTTCTCGCCGAAGCGATTCTTGGGTCAGCCGGTGAGATTCTCTACTCATATCCGCCATGCCTAAGCGCAATCATTTGGAATTTCCGGCTCGATTCCATCTACCAAGTCCATGAACGCGGGTAAAACGTGACCCCGACCGATGACGTCCAATTGGTCTGTGGACCCGGCGCCAAAATCGGCGCGAGCCACTTCTCGTACTGCACGCTGGCGGAAAGGCTCACTTCGTCGTGGATCCACCAGTCGATCTTTGCCGAGCCATCATTTATTGTTTCGCCGTTCGGAATAAAGCTAGAATCGACTTTCGCGTGCCGATATCCAAACTGGAGATTGTTCCGGGAAGAGAAATGATAGGTACTCCAAGCTTGAAAGCCTTGGCCATCTCTACCAATCCAGCTTCCGATGATGTTTTTATCGTTGGTGTAATAGTCATGATAAAAGAGATCCCAATACGCATACAGTCCGCCGGGGAGAGGAGGGTTGTCCCGGGCCGGGGTGTTCGTGTAGACCGCTTCGAAGCGAAGATCAAGCTTCGGCACGCCCGGTATGCGCGACACATACAACCCCGGATTGCCAATCGCTCGTCGAGGTGCGTCGAGCGGCGATGGATCGTCGGGCGTATAGGAATCGGTGTACACCGTGAGCCAGTTCCGCACAAACGGAACCTTGTAGGAAAAGCTGAATCCACCGGCGCGTTTCCCGGGATTCCTCGCGGCGCTGTAATTCACAGACGACTTGAAACTCACATAGCTATTCCACACAGCGCCTGCCGTCAGCGGGCGGCCCACGCCCCCCAATTCGGACGTGCGGGAAAAGCTGAGCTCCAAATTTTGCGTAGGTTTGAAGCCGATTTTTTCTCCGTGGATAAGCGGGCTTGCCGGAAACTCGTTACCCGAAAGCTTGCCAAAAAACGCATCCAGCTTCATCGGTCCCAGCAGTCGAGAAAGCAGCGGAACGCTGACTGCTGTGATCCGGCTCGCGCGAAACATGTAGATCGGCTCAGCATTGTCGCTGAACAGTAAAGCTCCGCCGTCGCCCGGTCCCCACCAGAGACTCTGCTTCCCAAACGCTAGGTCCCATCCGTCCGCATTCGCCGCGACATAGGTGTCTAGGAGAGTGAATCGATTTGTGGCTGTAATTGGGATTGCTGGCTGCAACGGATTTTGGTCAGCCGTTGCAATTGCATTACGGACCGAGAGTGGATAGGCGGCTGCGGAGGGAGCATATTGGTATTCCCCGCGGACATATATGGTGAACCTGCCCGCGGTACCGTAGCCCGAGAAACCGTCGTACGTGTTCAATCCTTCCTGATAGGGACGGCCGTAATTGTTGATAATCGTCTGACCAAAATGATAGCTATCGTTCAGTGGAGGGCCATCGATACCAGTCACGTCGGTATAGAGCGATTCCAGCCGGATGAATCGCCTGCTACTACCTCCGTCAAGCGCGTCGAGATCCCTCTGAAACTCTCTCTCCAGCGTGCTGTAGAGTTCTTCAACCTGATCGGGGATCCCAACTCCCGCTCGAATCTCATCGCCGGCCTCTTCCACGAGATGGGCGCATTCAATCCGAGTCCAAGGCCTCATATCGAGGTACTCCGAATGAATGTAGCCCAGCGCGGCTAAGCGTTCGATGGCAGGATAAATCCAACTGTCGAGTTCCACGTAAGGTGAGCCGACGCTCGTGGAGGGTCGATTGGGGCCTCGGTCATGAGTTTCCGCGTACGTCTCCCAGTCTCCGCCTCCGACAGCTGGATCATGGTGATGCCGATAGACTTCTTCTCCGACCAACCATCCAATGGCGCTTCCGATCAAGACGTCGGATGGAAAATGTTCCTTGGCGCTTATGCGCGATGCGCTTATCGCCGAAGCCAAACCATAGGAAAGGATCGACGTAAACGGGCCCGGGTATTCATGCGCAATGACACTGGCAATCGACCATGCCGCCGCGGAATGCTCGGACGGGAAGGAGACGCCTCCCTGCCAGAAGTCTCCTTGATATGGAGGAGTGCCTTGAAGCGGGCGCTGGCGCCCCAACGAGTACTTTATTGCGTAGGTCACAGCCAAGCTATTGATTGCCGCTTCGCCGGCGAGAAGCCCGGTTTCACGCTTGTGATCCTCGTGTGTGAAATGTCCCCAGAGATACATTCCTCCCCCGATGGCCACAAGCGATCCAATCCCAAAATTCCCCAGATCATTGCTGTATTTAATCCGGCTCGGCGAGCTTGAAAAATGTTTGCTCACGTCCGTGTCAGTGGCGAGCATGATCCCGGTCGCTGCACCCAGCGGAACCAACCAGTCCGCATCGATCAAACGCACGTGCTTGAAGCTCGTCCATATCCTTTTCTGGTCCCCGGCAACATCCTTCAGCAAGTGTGGTCCCAATGTGTTGTCGTAATATCTCGCGTTAGGGTCCGAATCCGCTGACATGGTTGTAGAATCCGATTCCTGGTTCGAAGTTTCTTTGGATTCAGACGTTTGAGCCATTGACACACCATGCTCTTGTATCTGGGGCACTGCATAGCACGCCGTGTTCAGCGCTTCGGTCGCAATCAATAGACAGCAGCCAACCATAAGCCTCGTCCACCCTCGAATCGTCGTCACGAATTCCTTTTCATTTAGTAATGTAGTGCGAAGAATACGGTACTGAACACGGACGACACCACCTGTGCCGACGTGAACAGATTCTGCCAGGGCACGCCGCCACCGAGCGCCTTCTCAGGGACCATGACCGTGTCGCCCGGAAGAAGCACGGCGCTAAACGAATCCCCGACTAACAAACTTTGTTTTGCCCCAATCACGGAACCGTCCGCGCGAATCACAAAAATCGCCTTCCTATTCGCCATTTGGGTTGGGCCACCGGACTGGCTCAAGTACCACTTGGCGCTTTTGCCCGGTCTGTAAGAAACGGCCGTTGGGTTGAATACTGAACCCATCACCATCACATAGCTCGGCTTCTTCGGGATGATGAGCGTATCTCCCTCCCTCACCTCGATGTCCCCATTCGTGTTTGCCCAGCGCTTGATATAGGAAGAAATTCGGATATCAACACGTCCGAGAGGCGGGGTCGAGGTTAATTCCGTCAAAGTTGTTTGATATTGCTGCAGCGTCTGCTCCCGCGCTAGTTGCTGTTGGGGAGTTCCCGCTGGCATTTGTTCGAGATTGCTTTGCGCCTCTTTCACCCTCAGGATCAACTGATCCTGCTGTCTCGACTGGAGATCGCGCACCTCGATCCTCTCGAGAACGGCGCCGTAAGGGTAGGCGCTTGGCTGGAATCCGCCGGCTCGTTCCAGAACAGAACTGAGACGTTCTCCCGGTCGGATTCCATAAGTGCCTGGATGTTCCACCTCGCCCTTCAACGTGATTGACGCGCCTAGATCATTCCAGCCAGGCAATTCGCGGATCGTGACGACATCGCCGTTGTCGAGACGCAGATTGGACTTCGAATCGTTGCGAAGCGCCGCAGCAATCTCAATCGGTTCATGCTGCGCGGTCATCTGCTTCTGACTGGACAACTGGAAACGCGTCAGGTCCCCAACCTGTGTATCAGCACTAGGTTTGAGTCCGCCGCCGACGCGAATCAAGTCCGCAACCGTCATGTTTGCCGTCAAGGGATAGCGGCCTGGATTTGCCACCGCACCCTCGGCATATACCGCGGCAGGCTGCACAGCATCCACATTCTTGTGAATGAGGATCCGGTCGCGTGGCTGCAGAATAATGTTCTCGACGGGATCACCTTCCAAAGCTTGGGTAAGATTTACGCTGAAAACCTTGGATTTGCCGGACGGCAAATAGCGAAAGACCTGGGCATCCTCCCTCTCCGCATCCGGGGCCAACCCTCCTGCCAAATGGATAGCGTCACTCAAGTGAATCTGGCCTGAAGTTCGATAGGTCCCCGGCATCCGGACATCACCCAAGACAGCGACATTAGGAGGGTTTTCAAAGTCGAACCGGCTGAAGATTTGAACTGTGTCCATTGGGTGCAAAACGGGTGCGTGAGGTGGATCAGCAAGCGCGTCTGCGAGATTGAAGCCTTCCACGCTCGGACGGAAATCCGGCGCATTCAGATGAATGATCTCTGCATATTGACCCGCTGGCTCAGGCAGTAGATCTTTGTAGGACGTAATCACGTCGGTAACTCGCATATCAGGATGATAGGAGTACCGTCCCGGTCGAATGACGTGACCTTCCAGGTAAACGGCGTCCTCGTTGCCCGATGCAATTGGAAAAATTCGGATTCGATCGCCGTCCTGGATTTGAAAGGTCTCGAGTTTACTGGTTACCTCAGATGTGTCGCCGACATCGGGTATGTCTAGGCTTAGCATTGTCTGTTTTTGGTGGGCCACGAGCCGTTCAACCTCGATGTGACGAATCGCGGCTGTGGGTAAGAGACCTCCCGCCAGCTCGAGCACGCTTGCGAGACTTTTCTCATCCTTCAATTCGTAGATCGCGGGGCGGCGAACCATCCCTTCAATCGTAACCTGGGGACCCACAGGCGGCACTAGGATGGTGTCGCCGTTGTCGAGACGGTCCATCCCCGTCTTCACACCGTGCAATAGAAGCTCATAGAGGTCGACCGTTTCAATGAGCTGATTGCCGCGGAAATGTTTCACAAGCCGGAGAGATCCTTGAGGCGTAGGACCACCAGCGACGAAAAGGGCATTCAGGGCTGTTGAAAGCGAACTAATGTCATAGGCGCCGGGGTTGGTCACATCACCCACTTCATAGACCCGAATCGTCCGCAAGCGCGCCAAAGAAACATCCGCGGATTCATCACGGAATTGCGTTCGCAGTACCTGTTGTAAGTTCTGCTGGACATCCGACAGACTCTTCCCGCTAACAAGCACAGGGCCCACTTCGGGAAGACTGATTCGTCCTTCCTTATCAACGGTGCGGTACAGCTTGCGGGAAACACCGCCCCACAGGTCAATTGCCAAGCCATCCCCAGGTCCCACAACGTAATCTGGTCCTGCAGGAAGGTCCATCGGAATCAAATCAGGATCCTGCCTCCCATTCTGGAAGACATCGATCCCGAACCTCCGCGGAGTGGACGGGCGAGGCACCGCATGCATGTACATATCGTAGAGTGACGGAATGTCTTGGTACGGATTGGGCGCACGAACCATGTCAACTGAGCGGAGAACCGCTTGTTGTTGATTCTGCCGGTTTAGCAACAGCTGTTTTGTGGCAATCGACTGCGAGGAAGAACCGAGCGTCCCAGCCCCGTTCATCTCGAAGGGATTTATGTCATTCTGATCGAATTGATCGAATGCTCCTTCCAGGCCTCCCCCATTCAAGCCAAGGAATGAGCTCTGAAAGTTGCGATTCCCACCCATCCCGGGAAAACCCGATTCCTCATCTTGACCGTTTCCTGATTGCTGAAACAGACTTGATGACATACCGCCCCCTAGGCCGCCCGGAGCCTGCATCGAATCGAAGCCTCCCCCAAGGCCAAGTTGAGAAAAGTCGCTTCCTGACTCCGACCCGGTCTGCATGAGCTGTGCGCGCTCAAGAGGATTGTTGCTCGGCTCGGGAAGAACGGGAAATTCCGGAGCATTGGGATTTGACCTTAATACAGGCTGGCTCTGCTGGAGTTGTTGTTCTTGTTTAGAGCTTTGCGCAGGCAATGTCTGCGATTGTTGTTGTGGTGGACAGTTCGATTCGCGCTCCGCCTCGCAGGCACGAGCCTTCTGCATAGCCTGCTCAGTTTGCGTCTCCTCTTGCTCCCGAGCTTGTTCCTCATGTTGCGAAATCCATTTCACCCGCTCTTGGACCAACAGTTCCTGTTCCTTACCGAGCTGGGAAGCAGGATTCACCTCAGGAACAAGATATCCATATCGCTGTAGTAAGAGCGTGGCCACAGACCGGAATCGCACATCGTTCTCGATCCGTGCGAAAATGGCATCAGTCGTCAGATCCGATTCGCCAATGAGCTGACCGTGGTCTGCCGCGTCCTTAGCAATCCACCGCTTCAACTCCACCATCAGCCCACTATCTTTGAGCAGCACCGCTTTGATATCCCCAGCCGAGGCCGCAACCTGGCTCAGATTTTCTCGGACCAAGTCGGAGGACGAAATCTGTTTACCAGTTTGGTCCTGCGCCGGTGATGGAAAGGTACTAAGACTGATCGCGATAGCCAGCCATAACGCATTGCAGAGCACCACCATCGCTCGGCGAGCAGTCCCGATGGACTCTTTCTTAGGAACTTCCATCCTCCACCCCTTGGTTAATTGCACTTGCCACGCAATACGCGCAGCATGCTTTCCTCGGACGACTCAATAGGATTTGATTCAATGTTCAAAGAGGCCCTATAGCAAATGGTGCTGTTTCGGTTCGGCGCAATTGCGATTACCCTCAGATGCGGATGATGTTCCAGAAGGTTGCGGCAATTATGTGGCAGAAGATCAGAATCCTCCAGGGCAACAATCAGGAAGTCCGGTCGCGTTTGTTCGACAGCGGTTTCAATTTCTTCATCATCTTGAACTTGCCCTACGACCTCGATATCGGGTTGATCGGAGATGGTCGCGAGCACCAACTCTCGCATTAGGCGCGGCTTGTTCGCAACCAGCACGCGAATCGCACTCATCATTCCACCCTCCTGACACGGCAGTGTGTCTTCGCACCTGCGAATACGAAAGGTTCAATTCAGGTTCAGCTCGAAAAGGACAATAGGTACCCACGCGGCCTCAGGCTTTTTCTTGAAAGTACCAAGACGAAGCGTGAAACGATGGGCCCAGTTATAGGAGGGCGTTTTGTTCTCGCACCCTTTCCACAACCGCAAACCGGTCGCTCGCTCCCATTCTTTGCAAAATTCGATGAATATGATTCTTTATGGTCTGCTCGGATAGATTCAACTGCGAGGCAATTTCCTTGTTGGTTAGCCCTTGGGCAATGAGCGGTACGAGTTGCTGTTCGCGACGGGTCAGGCCCGTCTGTGTCTTCATTTGAAAATTCGGCGAGGGGCTCCGGTTGGCGGCAACGTACTGAAACAAGAGCAAGCACAGCTGGGGCGGGCATACCGCTTCGCCATGATGAACCGCTCTGATCCCAGCGACGATGTCTACTGCCGAGGCATTTTGCAGAATATAGCCAACTACTCCAGTACGTACGGCGTTGAGAAATGTAGACTCGTCGTCCACCATGTCAATTAACATCACTTTGAGACCCGGATCGAGTCGCACAATTTCCCGCACCCATGACAGATCGGAGCGCTCGCCACTGACCGGATCTACAAGAAGCACATCGCAACCAGAAGTTGAGATCTGCTCGATACCTTCAGACACGCAGGGAGCACATCCGACCACAGATAAATCAGATTTGGATCTAAAGATTCGGGCGAGCGACTCTCGAAATAAGCGATTTCCGGCTGCTAGAAAGATATTTATCTTCGCTTGCACGCTTGCCACCCATCAACTCTCACAAGGCAGGGTTTGTGGCATTTATGTAGTAACTGCAACTTCAGCAGTGCGTTCCGTGATGATGCAAATACGAAATTAACATGTCCAATGAGTACTATAGCGATCAACAATAGTCAACGCCT
Source organism: Candidatus Acidiferrales bacterium (assembly GCA_035534055.1). Classification (GTDB taxonomy): domain Bacteria; phylum Acidobacteriota; class Terriglobia; order Acidiferrales; family UBA7541; genus Palsa-295. Next base: position 13,144 of record DATLST010000268.1, read on the forward strand.
ATCCGATCAGCTGATCGCTGTAGATATTAAGTACAGGGATCGACCTGAAAGCTTCTCTCTTTGGGCTCGCGATACGCAGAGTGTCCGGATAACAGTTGAAGGTTGATGCGGCGGTTCGTTTTGCATCTTACGCGGACTTCTCCTCGAGAGTAAGGGACTTCTTCGATCGACCGAGCACGGCAGCCAGCGTCCAGAGATTCTCGTGTCCCATGATCTTGCGGAAGTTTTTCTCGGTGATCAGGTACGCCCCCGCTACCCAGCGCATCACCCTATCGGCTTCGCGCTAGCGGCAGACGTTCCCGGTTCGTTTCCGCACACCGGATTGCGGACTTTCGATGAGGTTGGTTGTCCCCAGACAGCGATGCAAACTCGGGGGCAGGTCCAGTGGGTTGATCGTGAACGTTTCCTGCGGACCTTCGCGCAAGCTCCGGGCCGCTTCGGGATAGTCCCGCTCCAACCACTCCGCCATCTTTTCCATCTTGGCGATTCCTTCTTTGGCTTTCGGCAATTTGTAGGCCGCCCGCATCAGCGAACGCACTGGGGCGTGCTGCTCGGTCGGCAACTGCTCCAGCACGTTGCGAATCTTGTGCGTTCGGCAACACTGCACCGGCTGATCCGAGCCGAATACTTCCTCGATCCCCGCACGCAGCGCTTTGGCACCGTCGATCACGAACAGATAGCGTTTCTCACTACTCACTCCCTGCTCTCGCCAGTGCACCAGCAACGCTTTCACGGCTGCCGTGTTCTCCGTCGCCCCCTGCTGGATCCCCAGCACATGTTTGACGCCCTTCCCATCCACGCCCACCACGCTGATCACGTGGTGCGTTCCGAACTGCATCCCATCGATGTAAATCACCAACAGCTCGGTTTCCTCCCATCTTCTTCCCAGCGGTTCTCCCAGCTGTGCCGTGCTCGCTTCGATCGCCTTTTCGCTGATCGAAGATTTCGATACCCTCCCGGTTTCGGCCATCCTCGGCACTACATCTCGGTACTGGCGTGTGGAAACTCCTCGCAGCAGAGCTTCAAACATCCGCGCACCCATCGCCGAATTCTTTTGCAGCGCTTGGTAGGCCGGCACTCCTCCCTCGCCGCCGCGCCCCTTTTCTCTGCGCCGCAGACGAGGCTTCCGTACACTCAACTGTCGGTCGGCGAGGCTCACCCGTCCGGCCTGACTCCCGCACCAGCGAATCTCACCGCGGCTCGTCCCGGTGTCCGCGGCCCGGCGATCTGTTCCGCACTCAGTTGCAGGATCGTTTCGATGGTCTGTTGGCTGACTTGTTCCACGACGGTGTCTAACGCCAGGCGGGCTTGCTCCACCAGTTCCACCAACGG
>DATLST010000269.1:0-16568 GCA_035534055.1 Candidatus Acidiferrales bacterium
GAAACGTCGGCCTGGATGGCGATCGCGTGCCGCTTTCCATTTGGCGCACCACGCTTGCCCGCTTTGGCAACCGAGCGAATCTCCTCGATTTCACCCACGAGCGCCTCGGCTTCTTTTCGCGAACGCCTGTAATTCACGACCAGATCCGCGCCATCCGCCGCCAAGCGCAGCGCGATGCTCCGCCCAACGCGCTTGGCGGCACCCGTCACCAGCGCCACCTGCCCGGCAAGCGGCGACGCTTCGCGCGCGCTTTCGCGCAAGCGCTCCGGAGGCTTCGAAGCATTCGATACCGGTTTTTTGCGTGGCGGTCCGCTCATGGCCGTCCAATATAGTTCAAGAAGACATCACGGCGATAGTTCGCCGGTGATGCCTGGCCGATTGAGGCGCCCGTCGAACGTCTGGCCAATGCACCATGGCGTAGTAAGGTAAGCGATTATTCGAGAAGACTCGATGCTTGGAAATTCAAATTGTCAAAATCCTGCTTCTTGAGTTTGCACAGCGAGGAGCTATCGCTCGCCTGCGCATAAACGACATCTCCCGTTGGGTTCGACATCTTCAGGGTCAGCGTCTTGCCATTCTTGTCGGTCAATACGACCTCGATCGCAGGCTTCGCAAGCTTCGCGGTCAAACTTCCCTCCGGATGATCGATCACTTGATCGGCACGCAGCTCGGTGAGAGGATCGAAAATCTTGTACGACGCAGCGGTCTTCCCTTTTTGGTCGGGGGAATCAATCACCCATTGGTTGCCGCTCTTGCTGTTGACCGCAATCGTCCCGTGGTCGTTGTGGATTTCGACGCGCGTGATATCCGCGGAATCGAAATGGAGCACCTTCTTATCGCGCAGATCGCCGTAGCCTTTCGCGAGCTGAGTGTAGAGGTCCGCGCCGACGCGGAATATGCTGGGGCGCGAGGTGTCTCGCGCGAAATACTCGTTGCCATCTTTTTTCCCAAGCAACAAGGTCGACTTCTTTCCGGTATCGTCGACGAACGTGAAATTGATGGCTGGGTTTGCAAGGCCATATTTCCCCAGGTCTTCCGGCTTTTCGCTGACAAAACTGGTCAACTTGGCATTGGAGATCGCGGTAAAAAGTGCATCAATCGAGTCCTGGTCGGCCATTGCGTCGCTGGGCTTGGTAAATTTCCATTGGTCCTTCGATTTGGTTAATTCCAATTCGCCGGATGGATTCTTGAGCGTGAACGACGCTACCTGGTAGGTCGTCAGGTGCAGCACCGCATGATCGCGCAAGTCGTCGAGAGACTTATCGGAACCGGTCAGGACGGACACTGGCAAGAGCGACACGGTCTTTCCGCCGTCCACGATGGCGTAGATGGAGTTTCCGGTGAAGTCCTTGTTTCCGATCTGCAGAGTGTGCTTGGCGCCATTCTTCAATTGAAACTCAACCTCAAACTGAGGAGAGGTCAGACCATAGACTTTGAGCCGGTCGGGAGTGGCGGGCTCCGTGGTGTCCGAGACCTTCGCCGTCGTAACGTTGTCGAGCAACCCTTGCACGGATGGCTGGTCGGCTGCGGTCACCATGGGCTCGACGATTTGCCAGGTCTCTTTGGTTTTATCCAGCCGGATCGCCGGCTGATCGGGCTTGGCCGGGTGCGTCAGCGTGAGAGAACTGATGTCAGCCTCCGGGACGGAAAAAGCGGATTTGGCGGTTTCAGCAGGCTTCGAACCCAGGCCCTTCTTCAATTCGAGGTAATAAAAGACTCCACCGAGAATGACGGCGCACAGCAAAAAGATTAACGTGGATTTTTTGATCATCTCACTTACTCGTCACTTATTCGCAGGAAAATTTCTAGCGGCGCTTCCACCAAATATAGACGCCCCCGAAAATCACGATTCCGGGCAGGAAGATCAAATCGACCCACTGGAGAGCCGCCGCCTGGCTTTCGGTAAGAATGAGCTGCCGGTTTGTGGCTTCCTTCGGGCGGATGGAAATCAGGTTCTCATCCTGGGACAGCCAATCGATGGTGTTATAGAAAAGATCGCCATTGTGCTGCATACCGACCCACTGGTTTGTCGCAAAATCCGAGTCACCGATTACGACCAGGCGCGCGTCCTGGGTGCCCACCTTCTTGTCGGCGGCTACGCCGAGCGAAAGCGGACCGGCCGTGTCCGTCTTCGGATCGAACTTCACTTGCTTCTGCTCAAGATTCGGGATGGTGAAGCTCTGTGCGGACGTTTTCAGCAGCTCGACGCCTTGTGGGTCGGATTTGTTCTTATCCGCCAGCGAAATCGTCCTCGCCAGGGGGAAAAAAGTCATTCCCCGGCTGAGAGTCTTGGTGATTGGGCTATCGCCATAGCTGACAACCAGCGGGACCGCAGGTCCCGTTCCAAACAAGCGCCCCACTCCGCTGGCATCCACCACCACGTTCTTGCCGGCTGCGATGTTCCACGACTGGAGAATATCGTCCAGCTTGGGGTCCGTCTGCGGATCATCCTCGATGAGAACCTTGCCGCCGCCATCCAGGTATTTGCTCACCATGGCCGTTTCTTGCGGAAAGAAGGATTGTGTGGGGCCGGCAATCACCAGGGCGTCGCAGGTGGAAGGCACGCCATTTTGGCTAACCAAATTCACGGACTCGGTGGTGTCGCCCTCCTTCTTGAGTCCTTCATCGACCTGGCTGTAGCCGGTTCCGGCGGTGTCCGTGAGGGATTTCTCTCCATGGCCGGTGACAAAGCAGACCGTCTTGACTTTGTTGCTCGTCACTTTCAGGATCGCGCTGGTGACATCGGATTCCGAGACTGGCTGCTCGGGATTCGGAGCCAGAGACTGCTTCCGAGGCCCCGACGCCACGACGACGTCGCCGATGTGCGTGGCACCGTATTCCTTGGCGACCTCCGGCTTTTCCTGCGGGTCCACATTCTGGTACTTCAGATGGGAACTCAGGTTGCGGTACTCCGACATCAGATCGTCGAACTGTGGGTCGGGCGTCTTGGAGAACCTCACGATCGTGATGTCGCTTTTCAGGCCACCGACGATTTTTTTCGTTTGATCGGAGAGCGTGAAGAGCCTCTGGGTGGTCAGGTCGAAGCGCTTGTGATACTGGTAGCCGAGAACGTTCACAATGATGAGGAGAACGATCACGCCCAGCGTCAGAAGCGTCGTATTCGTTCCGAGCTTCGACGATCGCTTCGAGAAAAAATGGAGGATGCCGCTGAATCCCAGCGCAATCGCTCCGACCGTGAATACGCCGCCCGCGATGAGCAGAATCTTGCTAAGGAGCAGCAACTCCGACTGGATCGAGTAGCGCAGGTAGCCCGCGATGAGCAGGGCCACGCCAATGCTTCCGAAGAACTTCCCAAGTTCAAGCCGATCCCACTTCATTCTATAATTCCCCTCCGCCGACAATTCCCTTGGCCGACACAAATACTTAGATGGACGAGACTAAGCCCTGCGCCAGCGCATTGAATCCACCGAACGAATCGTCAAGAAAACAAAAAAGAATATGAAGCTTCCGTAATAAACCAGGCTGGACGTATCAATGATTCCGCGCGAAAAGTCGTCATAGTGACGGATTACAGAAAGGTATTGCAGGACGGTGCCCGCCCCGCCCCCGGCCGTGCTGCCGAGGTCGATCACCCAAACCATCAGAAACGCGGCGAACGTCAGAACCGCGGCGATCAGTTGGTTTTCGGTAAGGGAAGAAATGAAAGAACCAAGGGCAAGGAGACACGCACCGAGCAAGATCACCCCGAGATATCCGGCCAGCAACATGCGCCATGGCGGCACGGGATCGCTGCGCAGATAGATAAACGCCAGATAGCCGGCAGTGGGCAGCAGCATGATGGCGAAAAGCGTAAGGGAGGCCAGGAACTTGCCGAGCACGATCTGGATTTCCGTGAGGGGCGAAGTCATGAGCAGTTCCATGGTGCCCCGCTTGCGCTCCTCGGAGAAGACGCCCATGGTCAGCATGGGTGTCAAGAAGAGGATGAGCGTCGAGAGCAAGCCGAAGAAGGCCCGCATCACTTCAATGGTGGTGTCGAGATGGGGAGACATGCCCATCTGCATGTCCTGCATTTCCATCTGCATGGCCTGCTGCAATACGGCCCTCACGAAATAATTGAAGAAGAACGCGCTCAGCGCCAAAAAGATGCCTACGACGACATACGCGACGGGCGAGACGAAGTAATGGCCCATCTCCTTGCGATAGATAGCGTAGAGACTGCGCATCGTTACCTTCTCTCCTTTAACTCGCCGCCTGGGCGTGAGCGGCATCGTCCGTTGTTAATTCCAGGAAAATATCTTCCAGGCTCAAATTGACGCCGCGGAGTTCAAAAAGCGCCCACCCTTTTTGGACGATGGCGGCGGCGACTTGGCTTCTGATGTCCGTGCCCGCCACGGTCTCAACCGTCGCGGTGACGTACGAGTCCGCGTGCGCTTTCTCCACCTGGATGCGGCCAATGCCGGGGATCTGGGCGAGCAGATCGCGTAGATCCTTTTCCGGGGCCTGAGCTTCGACTCGGATTTTCTGACCGCCCTTGAGCTGCGAAGTCAGGTTTTGGGGCGTGTCGATGGCCGCGATCTTCCCTTTGTTGATGATGACCACCCGGTCGCACGTCATGCTGACTTCGGGCAGGATATGCGTCGATAGGATGATGGTGTGGCTTCCGGCAAGGCCCTTGATCAAATTGCGGACTTCGATGATCTGTTTGGGATCGAGGCCCACGGTGGGCTCATCGAGGATGATCACGTCGGGATCGTGCACGAGCGCCTGGGCCAGGCCCACGCGCTGCTTGTAACCGCGAGATAGGTGCTTGATCAGGTCGTCACGCTTGTCCACGATATTGGTTTTTTTCAAGGCGTCGGCCACGAGGCCGGGCCGCTTTTCGGGAGGAACGTTCTTGATGCGGGCCACGAAATCCAGATAGGTTCCGACCGACATATCGGGATAAACAGGCGGCGCCTCGGGCAAATAGCCAATGTGACGCCGCACTTCGAGCGAATCTTGGAAAACGTCGAAGCCGGCAATGCGGGCGGTGCCGGAGGTCGCGGGCATATACCCCGTCAGAATCCGCATCGTGGTTGTCTTTCCCGCTCCGTTCGGACCAAGAAACCCGAGGATTTCACCTTTCTTCACCGTAAATGAAACGTGATCCACGGCCGTGAACGAGCCGTAGGCCTTCGTCAGATCCTGAACTTCAATCAATGCATTCCTCCAGAACGAATTATGAGAGTTGCCAGGTCCTGCCGAGCCGACCGTTATACTAAATCTCAATGAAAAATGGAAATGGTCGATTAAACAGAAGCAAAAAAGCCCAAACAACTGCGATGCAAACCAACTACCTCAAGTTGCCGATTTTTTTACTGCCGTTCCACGGCTACGACTCGTGGCGCTCCATGGGCGTGAAAATCGCAGGCAACGAGGCTCGCCGCATACGCATCCACCACGCCTGTATGATGTGTCCATCCTAGCCGGTTGCTTGCGAAGCATCGAGAGTGAGGGGCATTGCCACCGACGATGGCCAGAGATGTGCGTTGACACTCTCCGCCTGTTTTGTTATTCAACTCATTTGTCCTTTTGTGCCGAGGACTCGACGAAACAGGGCGCTCGGCTGGGCCTAGACCCATCGACAAGCCATTCAAACCAATGTACGCGGCGGCCGCAAAGGCATGCGCCTACAGGAAAAAGAGTTTCCCAAATGGAGCAAATTTTGATGATGCGATTTCGGTTGGCCGCATGAAGAAACTCCGGGTGCGCGCGGTTTTGGCCATCGTTAGCTTTGGGATCGTGATTCTTTCCGGGTGTCATAGCAGCGCCACAGGCATCACCATACAAATCGAACCTGCCACGTCGGTGACTCTGGACGAGGGGCAGTCCTACAATTTCACAGCCACCGTGGCGAACGACCTGAGCAATCGAGGTGTTACCTGGATCCTGGTGCAGACTTCATCCACGGTTTGTTCGGGCGCTGGTTGCGGCAAGCTGCTGAATATGACCAATTCGTCCGTCACCTATGTGGCGCCGACCAATCTCGCAGCGGGCGAGTCGGTTACGCTGACCGTGGAGTCAATCGCGAACCACGCCGTGACCACAACGGCAACGATCAGTATCGTTATTGCCCCGACCTTCTCGACAATCACCCTGCCGAGCGGCGCGAATGGCGTGGCCTACAATCAAAAGATCACAGCTACCGGCGGCGTTTCTCCTCTCATCTATTCCATTTCCAGTGGCCAACTTCCCAACGGGCTGAGCATGACCCGATTGGGCGCGATCGTCGGCAAACCTTCAGCGCCTGCCGTGAACAACGCGCCCATTACTTCCTCATTTACGGTTACGGTTACGGACAGCGCCATACCGCCAATTTCCGTGTCACAGGCGTTTACCATCACGGTCACGGCCCCTTCTTTGTTTTCCCTCGTCACCACTTCTCTTCGCGCGGGGCTCGTGAACCAAGCCTACAACGCTCCGGTGATCGCTACCGGCGGCGTTACGCCTTATACATGGAGCGTCGTACCGGGTGATGCCCTCAGTAATTTAGGGCTGAGCCTGAATCCCACTTCGGGTCAGATCAGTGGCGTTGTTCCCGCCAGCACAACAGCGGGAACATATACTTTCACGGTGCAGGCGCAGGATTCTTCGCTACCTGCTCCTCAGACTGGTCAAGCGACGCTATCCATCACGCTTCAGGCGCCACCTTCGCTGGCTATCACAACCACTTCGCTTCCTTCCGGGACCACAGCAACGGCCTATAGCACCTCTTTACAAGCTACGGGGGGCATTCCGCCGTACACGTGGAGCGTAATATCTGGGCTGCTGCCTTCCGGGCTCAAGCTCGCGCCCGATGGCACCCTCTCGGGGGTTCCCGTGCTGACGACATCGAGCCCCGATCAATTCACGGTGCAGGTGCAAGATTCGGAGGCCGCACCCGTTACAAAAACACAGGCGCTCACTTTAACAGTCGCGGCCGGAACCGCCGGAGGCAACTCCCTATTCCAGGGGCAGTATTCATTCCTGTTCAAAGGCTTCGACTCTGGCGGCCAAGTGGCAATAGCGGGCACTCTCAGCGCGGACGGCAACGGAAACATTACCAGCGGTGAAGAAGACAGCAATCGCGTCCTGCCCAATAATGGGGCTGTACAGGTTATCTCCGGCGTGACCCTTACCGGCACCTACTCGATGGGAACCGATGGGCGCGGCGTGCTTCAGCTCATCGCAACAAGTCCCACAAGCGTCACGCTCACCACCGACTACCGGTTGGTTATCGATTCGAACCGGAACATACGATTCATCGAAAACAATGACATCACCACGCCCGGCGTGGGAACAGATACGCTCGGCACTCACGGCGAAGGCATCCTCAAGCCGGTGCTTGGGTCAGGCTTTTCAGTGGCCAACCTTAATGGAAATTATGCGTTCGAATTCGCCGGCGAGGACCTGAGCGGTAAACCGGCGGCGCTCGCAGGCGTATTGAATGCGGACGGCACTGGCATTCTGAGGCCTGCCGCAGGCGCGCTCAGCAGCGACTTCAACGATGCGGGATCTTTCGATCCGCAACAACAAAGCGTGTCCGGAGCGTTTTCGTTCTCCGGTAGCAGAGGAGCCGCTGGGTTAGTCTTGGAGACGGGAAGCTCGCAGCAAGCCCTGACATTCGCATTCTATTTCGTCTCTCAGTCGGACGTCTATTTCGTCGAAACGGACTCCCCGACGACAACCACGCAATCGGTGTATTATCGCCTCAGCGGTGAGATGATCCTCCATCAATCAGCCTATCAATTTACGAATGCGTCGCTCGCGGGAACAACCGTGGTCACAGGCACCGGTGTGAGCGGGAGCGACGAGAGCGTTCTCGCTGGGTTGGTGACGTCTTCTGCAGGAGATGGCACCGCGAACTTCGTTTTTGACACAAACAGCGGTGGGACGATCACCTCGCAACTGACGCCACTACAGGGGACATACGCGGTCGGAAACAACGGGCGGGTGGTGTTCACATCCTTCCCGACTTTGGCTGTCGCTTACTTAACGGGGCCGGGACAAGGTTTCATTCTGAGCAGTGACGCGTCCGTGACGACCGGGCTTCTTGAACCGCAAACGGGAGCGCCCTTCGGTCCTTCGTCCATGCAGGGCGGTTATACGCTGGGAACGGCCGCTTCGGGCGACACGCAGGTTCCCAATATCGTTGGTCAGGTGTCCGCCGATGGCGCGGGAAATCTCACGGGAACGATGGACGAAATTGATCCTCCGACCACGTCCCATCCCGAGGGAATACCCAATCTCGACGAATCACTTGGCGCCCATGTCAATTTTGTCGGATCCGACGGGAGAGGAACGATCACGACGAATTCGCCCATCGGCATTCCGACAACGCTTGTCTTCTACATGGTGTCGCCGGGAAGTTTCCGTGCGATCTCCGCGGATTCAAACCCGGGGAATGGCCGCCCTGAGGTATTTTTCTTTGACCACTAGATTTGGGTTGCGGACGGCCGGGGTCACCGCAGTTCTAGCGGCGGCAACGCTCGCTTCCGCAGTTTGCGCGCAACAGGCGCCTGCCTCTCTGCCGGCGGCGCCAAGCGCCAAGGTAGTCACCCTCAATCGCCGCCCAGGACAATTCAGCGAGCCATCGGTCGCAATCAACCCTCAGAACCCCAAGCAGATTCTCACCGCCTTCCAGGTGCCAGCAAGCCTGGCCTACTCGGAAGACTCCGGCGAGAACTGGCAGCTAGCGGCGGGAACAGCACCAACCGAGTACAAGGCCTCCGGAGACGTATCCGTCACATATGACATCCTGGGGCATGCATTTCTGTGTTACATCGCATTCGACAAGCTCGGAACGGCCCAATATTGGGCGCACGGTGCGACGCGCAACGGAGTTTTTATTCGCCGCTCGCTCGACGGCGGTAAGACGTGGGACACAAGCGCAATTCCCGTGGACGCGCAGGCCACTCATGCGGACATGCCCTTTGAAGACAAACCATATCTCGTTGCCGACAACAACCCGGATTCTCCATACGCCGGAAGCCTCTACGTAGGTTGGACGGAATTCAGCCTCACGAAATCCGTCATCCTGTTTTCACGCTCGAAGGATGGCGGCATCAACTGGTCCGCGCCGTACGAAATCAGCACGCACGAAGGGTTACCACGTGACGACAATGGTGACGTCGAGGGGTTCGCGGCGGCAGCGGGGCCGAATGGCGGCCTATATGCGGTCTGGTCCGATGGTGATTCGATCGTCCTGGCAGTCTCGCAGGATGGCGGCATCACATTCTCCCCTTCCAGACCGATCCTGTCCGTGGCGCCGCCGTATTTTAAAGTGAATGGAGTTGAACGCTCGGACGGCTTCCCGCAAATTGCCGTGGATGCTCATTCGGGACGGCTTTTCGTTACCTGGTCGGATTACCGTAACGGCGACGTGGATGTTTTCTGTTCCACCTCGTCCGATCGCGGCGACACCTGGAGCAACGCGGTACGCGTCAACAACGACGCGCTGCACAATGGTGCAGATCAGTTTTTCCAATGGCTCGCGATTGACCCGGCGGATGGCTCCGCGGACGTCATTTTCTACGACCGCCGCAACGATCCCGAGAATCGGCGCGCCATCGTCGTGTTGGCGCGATCCACCGATTCCGGCCAAAGCTTTGCAAATTATTCCTGGGAGACTGACGCCTTCGATCCTGGCGATGCGTTCATCGGGGACTACACCGGTATTGCAGCCGCGAACGGGCGGGTTTATGGCGCGTGGACGGAAACAGTAGCCGCTCCCAGGACTGCGCGAGGCCGACCTTCTGCCGCGGCAGGATATTCAACCGTGGTAAAAGTAGCAGTCGCTGATTTCCACACCCTTCCGGTGCATTGACTTCCAAGGACTCACCAGTAGCCGCCTCAGCCATTCATACGGTGCCTAGCTCTTCTCGTCTGCTTTTTTCTCGATGAGCTGCAGTGCGGCGGAGTTGATGCAATAGCGGAGTCCCGTAGGAGGCGGCCCGTCTTCAAAAACATGCCCAAGATGCGCGTCGCAACGGCTGCAAACGGCTTCCGTCCGTGCCATACCGTGGCTTGAATCGCGCTTCGTTTCCACATTCTCGGCTGCGATCGGTTGCCAGTAACTCGGCCAGCCGGAACCGGAATGATATTTCGCATCGGAGTTAAAGAGCGGCTGGCCGCAGCACACGCAAACGTAAGTGCCGGGCACCTCCGTATCTTCATACTCGCCGCTGAACGGGGGCTCAGTTCCCTTTTGTCTCGTAACGTGGAACTGCTCACCGGTCAGCATGGAACGCCATTCCGTATCGCTCTTTCTAATTTTCTCGCTCATGGCCTTAGGGTACACCATTCTCAGGGGGTAGCGCCCCGGATTTGAGCGGGCGCCGTTGGCACCGAGCCTTAGCGAAAACCTTCACCCACCTTCAGCACTTGGCCGAGGTCGCTCGATCTCGGCTGAAACCGGAGCCTTTTTCCATGCGTAGCGCTTCATCAGACGCCGGCTTCGAATGGGGCAAACCCATTTCCCGAATGTCGACAGGATGCCCGATATCCAGCCCTTGCAAAGCGTGGGCATAGCCTGTTAAGATGAAACTGTACTAAATCAGTGCTATATAGACATTGCGAGGCAGGAAGATGGTAAAGCTTGGCAAATTAACAGACTACGGGCTAGTCTTAATGACCTGCATTGCCCGTAGTGAAGGACTTCCACAGCGTACCTCACGCGATTTGGCGGTGGAATCCAAGCTGCCTCCCTCGACCGTCAGCAAACTTCTGAAGGAGCTATTGCAGAGCGGGCTGCTGTTATCGCACAGAGGAAACAAGGGAGGTTACGTCCTGGCGAAGGAGCCGCATGAAATTTCGGTTATTGACATCATTGCAGCGATCGAAGGGCCCATGGCCCTCACCGAATGCAGCACGGATGTCTCTGGTTTGTGCAATTTGGAACCTAGCTGCCCTATTAAAAACAACCAGCGGATTATCAATCAAGCTGTGCGCGGAGTACTCGAAAAAATCACGCTTTCCGACCTTATCCAGCCCCTGCAGCTAACGAATATCAAGGACGCACGCGGCAGGATTGTGCCGATGATTGCATCGGGGAGAATCCAATGAGTTCGAATACCGATACCATTCGCGAACTGGCCCAACAGGAATACAAGTGGGGATTTATCACGGATATTGGCGAAGACCGCGCCCCCAAGGGCTTGAACGAAGATATTATCCGTTTCATCTCGGTCAAAAAAAACGAGCCTGACTTCATGCTGCAATGGAGGCTCAAGGCCTATCGCCATTGGGCGTCGCTTGAGAAGGCTGAAGCGGAGCCCAAATGGGCCAACATCAAGTATGGCCCTATCGATTATCAGAACATCGTCTACTACTCGGCGCCTAAGCAGAAACCGAACCTGAAAAACCTCGATGAACTCGACCCGGAAATCCGCCGGACCTACGAGAAACTCGGCATCCCGCTGGAAGAGCAGAAAATGCTCGCGGGCGTGGCCGTGGACGCGGTGTTCGACAGCGTTTCCGTGGCAACCACCTTCAAGGCGAAGCTGGCCGAAGCCGGAGTAATCTTTTGCTCCTTCAGCGAAGCGGTCCAAAAACATCCTGAACTGGTCCAGAAATACCTGGGCTCGGTAGTGCCATATACCGACAATTTTTTTGCGACGCTGAACGCAGCGGTATTTACCGATGGGTCTTTCGTCTACGTGCCCAAGGGGGTTCGGTGCCCGATGGAGCTCTCCACATACTTCCGCATCAACGCGGCGGAGACTGGCCAGTTCGAGCGCACCTTGATTGTCGCGGACGAAGGCGCATCGGTGAGCTATCTCGAAGGCTGTACTGCACCGATCCGCGACGAGAACCAGCTCCACGCCGCCGTGGTCGAATTGGTGGCGCTCGACGATGCCCAAATCAAGTACTCCACGGTGCAGAACTGGTATCCGGGCGATAAGAACGGCAAGGGCGGCATCTACAACTTCGTCACCAAGCGAGGCAAGTGCCAGGGAAAGAATTCCAAGATTTCGTGGACGCAAGTCGAAACGGGCTCGGCGATCACCTGGAAGTATCCGAGCTGCATCCTCCAGGGCGAAGGCTCGATCGGCGAATTCTATTCGGTGGCGCTGACCAATAATTATCAGCAGGCGGATACCGGCACCAAGATGATTCACATCGGGAAAAATACCCGCAGCACGATCGTCTCGAAAGGGATTTCGGCGGGCCACGGCCAGAACACGTACCGCGGGCAAGTAAAAATCTTGAAGGACGCCGCCGCCGCGCGGAACTACACCCAGTGCGACTCGCTCTTGATCGGCGACAAATGCGGCGCGCATACCTTCCCCTACATCGAGGTGAAGAATTCCACGGCCCGGATGGAGCATGAGGCTTCCACCTCCAAGATCGGCGAAGACCAGCTTTTCTATCTCCGGCAGCGCGGTTTAAAGGCGGAAGATGCGGTTTCCATGATCGTCAACGGCTTCTGCAAGCGCGTATTCCGCGAATTGCCGATGGAGTTTGCGGTCGAGGCGCAAAAGCTGCTGAGCGTCAGTCTGGAAGGAAGCGTTGGATAATCCGCGGATCGGCACAGCCGGGGGCCCACCAAATCGCGAGTCCACGAGGAAGGATCACGAGAAACGATGAGCTTGCTCGAAATCAAGAATCTGCATGTGAAGGTGGATAACCACGAGATCCTCAAGGGGATCAACCTTGCGATGAATGCCGGCGAGGTGCATTCCATCATGGGCCCGAATGGCTCAGGCAAGAGCACGCTGGCGCAGGTTCTTGCGCGCCGCGAGGCTTACCAGGTCACTGCCGGTGAAATCTGGTTCAACGGCAAGGATCTGCTGAGCATGAAAGCGGAGGATGCGGCCTGCGAGGGTGTTTTCCTGGCGTTCCAGTACCCGGTGGAGATTCCTGGGATCAGCAATGCCTACTTTCTTCGATCGGCGCTCAATGCCATCCGGAAATATCATGGCCAGGACGAGATGGATGCTATGGACTTCCTTCCCCTGATGCGCGAGAAGCTGAAGCTGCTCGAAATGGACGAAAAGCTGATGAATCGCTCCGTGAATGAAGCGTTCTCCGGCGGCGAAAAGAAGCGCAATGAGATTCTGCAAATGGCGGTGCTGCAACCGAAACTAGCGGTTCTGGACGAAACCGATTCCGGCTTGGATATCGATGCGCTGCGGATAGTGGCTCAGGGTGTCAATGCAATGCGAAGTCCCGATCGCGCCACTCTGGTGGTGACTCATTATCAGCGCCTTTTGAACTACATCGTTCCCGATCGCGTTCACGTGCTCGTTGCGGGCCGCATCGTCCGCTCGGGCGGTCCCGAGCTGGCCCTGGAACTCGAAGAGAAGGGCTATGGAACGGTGGAAGGCGCCTCGCACACCGCTGCGAGCGCGACTCCGGCCTAGGCTAAGACATGGGGAGCGATAGCGTGGCTACAGCAACTCAGGCGTTGCAAGCATATACCGAAAGCTTCCAGGGATTGGAAAAGTCGGCGGCAAGCCATGCGCCTTCATGGCTGCGCAAACTGCGCCAGGCCGGATTCAGTCGCTTCAACGACACCGGCTTTCCTACCACTCATGACGAGGACTGGCGATTCACCAATGTCTCGGCTATCTCGCAGACGCCGTTCCAGCTAGTGCGCAACGAGCATCGTCTTCCTTCCCGGCAGCAGCTCGAGCCATATCGCCTGGCGGGGGCAGCCTGCGTGCTCGTGTTCGTGGATGGCCGCTTCGCGCCCGGCCTCTCCTCGATGGGTAAGCTCCCGGACGGGGTAAAGGTCACGAGTCTTGCCGCGCAAATCGCTGGCAATTCGCAGGACGTTGAGTGGCACCTTGGCCGCTATCTCGATATTCAGCGGGATGCCTTCTCGGCGTTGAACACCGCGTTCGTCGAAGACGGCGCGTGCGTTCAAATCGCCAAAGGAGCGGTGGCGGAGCAGCCGATTCATTTGCTGTTTGTCTCGGCCGCGCACGACGCTCCCGTGATGAGCCATCCGCGCAACCTCATTATCGCCGAGGAAGGCAGCCAGGCGACGATTGTCGAGGAATATATCTCGCTCGATGGCGCTCCGGCGTTTTGCAACACGGCGACCGAACTGGTCGCGGGCGACAACGCCGTGGTGTCGCATTACATGATCGAGCGCGAAGACGCGCAGGCGTTCAACGTTTCGACGCTGCGCATCGAACAAGGGCGAAACGCCAATATCTCGTCGCACTCGGTGCTGATCGGCGGCGCGCTGGTGCGCAACAACGTGCATCCCGTGCTCGCGGGCGAAGGCGGCGAGTGTTTAATCAACGGCCTCTTCATCGGGAACGGGCGGCAACACCTCGACAACTACATGCTGGTCGAGCACGCCAGCCCGCACTGTGGAAGCCGCCAGTTCTATAACGGCATCCTTGATGACCATGCGCACGGTGTTTTCCACGGCCGCATCATCGTGCATAAGGACGCGCAGAAGACCGACGCCAAACAGACCAATCGCAATCTGCTTCTCTCCGACCACGCGCAGATCGACACAAAACCTCAGCTCGAAATCTACGCCGACGACGTGAAGTGCACGCACGGAGCTACCATCGGCCAGATCGATGAAAATGCGCTGTTCTACCTGCGTTCGCGCGGCATCGATGAAATTTCCGCGCGCAGGCTGCTGTTGGTCGCCTTCGCCGGCGAATGCCTGGACCGCATGCACGAGGGCCCCGCGCGAACGCACGTGGAAGCACTGATCGGCGCGCACCTGCTGCGCATCGCAAATTCTTCGCCCCGTTTCACGCAAGGGACGCGCTCGGCCGGTCCCGAAAGGAACTGGGAGGAAGTGGGATGAGCACGGCCACGAAAAAAAAGCTGGCCCAGGCGCGTCCTGCGCAGGCACGCCCAGTGCGCCTTCATTTCGATGTGGAAAAAATTCGCGAAGACTTTCCCATCCTTCGCCAAAAAATTCGTGGCAAGCCGCTCGTCTATCTGGATAATGCCGCCACGTCGCAGAAACCCCAAGTCGTCATCAACGCCATTACGCGTTTTTACGAGCGCGACAACGCCAATATCCATCGAGGAGTGCATTTCCTGTCCGAACACGCCACCGAGGAGCACGAAGCGGCGCGCGCGGACGTGCAGCAATTCCTGAATGCCACGCATTCGAAGGAAATCCTCTTCGTCCGCGGAGCGACCGAAGCCGTCAACCTGGTCGCGCAAACGTTTGGACGCGCGCACGTCGGCTCCGGCGACGAAGTGCTCATCACTGGCATGGAGCATCATTCGAACATCGTGCCGTGGCAGCTTCTGTGCGAGGAAAAGGGCGCCAGGCTGCGAGTCGCTCCCATTAGCGATCAAGGCGAACTCCTGCTCGATGAGTTCTCTGCCCTTCTAGGCCCCCGAACCAGGATCGCGGCCATCACGCACGTTTCCAATGCGCTTGGGACGGTAAACCCCGTGCGGCGGATGATCGAACTGGCGCATGAGCGCAATGTGCCGGTATTGGTCGATGGCGCCCAGGCTGTGCCGCACATTAAAGTGGACGTCCAGGCGCTCGATTGCGACTTCTATGCTTTTTCGGGCCATAAGGTGTACGGCCCCACGGGCATCGGCGTTCTTTACGGCAAATGCGCTCTGCTCGAAGCGATGCCTCCCTATCAAAGCGGCGGCGACATGATCAGTTCCGTCACGTTCGAGAAGACGATCTTCAACAAGCTGCCCTACAAGTTTGAGGCTGGCACGCCGAATATCTCCGGAGCCATTGGCCTGGGAGCGGCCATCCGGTATTTGAACGGCTTGGGAATCGACAATGTTGCCGCGCACGAGCATGAGCTTCTGTACCATGCTGCGGCTGCGGTGTCGGCAGTTCCAGGCGTCCGCTTGGTGGGAACGGCGAAGGACAAGGCCGGCGTTCTCTCCTTCGTGATGGAAGACGTTCACCCTCACGATGTGGGCACTATTCTCGACCAGGAAGGGATTGCGATTCGCACCGGACACCACTGCTCTCAGCCCGTTATGCAGCGATTCAATATTCCGGCCACGGCGCGCGCCTCCTTCGCGCTCTATAACACACGGGAAGAAGTCGACGCCCTGGTGAGCGGCATCCGCAAAGTGCGAGAGGTATTTGCCTGATGGCTGATCTGCGCGAACTTTATCAGGACGTGATCCTCGAGCACAGCAAGGCTCCGCGGAATTATCGCGAGCTTGCCTCGGCCAACCACAAGGCGGAGGGATTCAATCCCTTGTGCGGCGACCACTTCACCATATATCTGAGCCTCGACGGAGACTCGATTCGCGATATTGCCTTCCAGGGCTCGGGCTGCGCCATTTCAAAGGCGTCCGCTTCCATGATGACGCAGAGCCTCAAAGGCAAGACCCGGGCGGAAGCGGCCAAGATTTTCGGCCAGTTCCATGACATGGTCACCGGCCACGCGTCTTCGGAAAGCGACCAGGCAGGACTCGGGAAACTGACCGTGTTCTCCGGCGTTTCGGAGTTTCCCGCGCGCGTAAAGTGCGCCACGCTGGCTTGGCATACGTTGCAAGCGGCGATTGAAGGAAAGCAGGAAGCAATCTCGACCGAATAGCGAGCGAGACCGAATTGGAAAGCGATAACGATGAGGGTGTCCTATGGCCGCCAATGAACCCATTACGCTAAGCCGGGA
>DATLST010000270.1:0-5770 GCA_035534055.1 Candidatus Acidiferrales bacterium
CCGGCGCAGGCGGTTACTCCGGCGGCGTGTATCGCCTTGGAAAGAAAGGTTTGCTCCCGAGCGAGGCGCATTCTAGCCTCGCGGAGCCACAGCAGAAAGAAAGCCAGCCCGCAAATCCCGCCCGCGATGCCGGTTTCGGCCAGGGCTTCAACATAGTCGTTGTGGGCGTGATCCACGATTTTTCCGTCGTAGTAGGGCTCATAACGGGGATACACAGCGACCAGGGTGCCAAGCCCACAACCGATAAGTGGGTGATCCAAAAATACATGCCACGTTCCTTTGAGCATGGTTACGCGGCGATTCGCCGTGAGTTCGTCGGCGTGGCTACTAAAACGATCCAAGATGCGATTGGTTCCCAACCAACCCACTGCAAGCAGGGCAGCCAGCAACACGATTGCAAAAGGCACCATCTGTGACTTTTTGGAGCGTGCTACGTAGACGATGAGCGCAAGAACACCTACTTCAAACACGAAGCTCACGATCCCGCCGCGGGAGGCCGTCAGCAGCAATGCAGCAATCGGCACCACGGTCAGTATGCCGACGAATGGCATTTGCTCCGTGCGTACGCCACGGAACAGGACTAGCGAGAGACCGACGGGCGCGAGAAGCTCCATCAGTCCCGCAAAATCATTGCGATTCACATACGGACCAAACGGATTGCCTCCATTCGTCAACGGTCGATACCAGTACAGTACATAGTGGGACGTAAAATTCTGCGCAATGCCGAACACAGCGACACCAAACGCAAAACACATTAGAAACCATGCCAAGAAGCGCAAGTCGCGCGAATCGCGAAATGCCTGCCCCGTTAAGAAAAACAGCAGCGAACAAGCGGATATCTTCAACAGTGCAACACCAGTGAGAAACGGATAAGCAGTCGCTCCGAACGCCAGCTGCAACGTCGCGATTCCGAGGAAAGCTAAAAGAGGCCAATAAACGGGGCTCCAATGCGTTTCGATTTCACGATTGCGGCAGATCACAACTGCCCACCATAGAAAAAGTAAGGCCGCGCCCGCTTCCAGAATGGATTCCGACCAGACTTCGACTGTGCCGAAAGCCATAACGCTGAACGCGAGCAGCAGGCAGATTCCTATCCGAAGAAGTCTCATAACGAAGGGCGGTTAGACTGGGACGCCTCTTTGACCAGCGTGACGTCATCAATCCAGATCGCGCCGCTAATTTTACTATCGAATAAACGACTGGGAAAACGATGGAGTCGAATCTCTAGAAAATGAGTGTTCGGGCTGGTTGTGACTTTCGCGTGCAGCGCGGTCCACGGCATCGTTCCCACAATGTTCGGAGTCAAGACGTAGACATCGCGCTCGTGCTGTGGATCGAAGAGCTCGAAGTGAAGACCGCTGTCTGTGGAAATAGACTCAGTTCGCACATAGGCTTGAAAGTCATAAGTAGTATCCGGTTGAGCCGGTTCAATCTGCCGCACGTGAGCAAAATCCATATTTACGCCGCCGGTGAAACCTACACGCAGAGATTGCGAACCAGAATGATAAACGGAAGAATCGGTGCTGATGTACGCTCCGGGAAGCTGCTGAAAACGCCAATCGAGGCCACCATTCGCTATTGCTGTTTCGAATCCCCCATTCCAGACAATGGAATGATCCATGGGCGTCGCAACGGGCCAGCGTGACGCTTCGAGCGCTTCTCGCCATACGCGTTGGGCGTCCTCAGCGCGATCCTCAGCAATCAGTTCATCCAGTAATGGAAATGCCCTTTTGATATCGATGGCGCGCTGACGAGAGAGCGCAAGAATTCGTTTCCAGGCTTCGAGCGCATCCTGTGTTTCATGAATGCCTAGGAAGAAATCCAACGCTGCGAGATCGGCTTCTTCCGTTGCCGGAAGAA
This sequence comes from Candidatus Acidiferrales bacterium, assembly GCA_035534055.1. GTDB lineage: Bacteria > Acidobacteriota > Terriglobia > Acidiferrales > UBA7541 > Palsa-295. Next base: position 1,861 of record DATLST010000270.1, read on the forward strand.
CGCTGCCAAGAATTAAGTTCACGTCTGGATCAAAATTCCAAACACTCCGAATCGCCAATGCTGTCAGGCTCGAATCACTCAGCAGAGCAGAATGGATTTCGGACAGGCCTTGCGGCGCTTGGTCCTGACGAAGAAGGAAATTTCCATACTTCCATGCCACGTCCGCGGAAATCGGATAATCGCGCTTTGCGTTTTTGTACGCTTCCTGCGCTTGCGAAACATCTCCCGCGGCTTCATACGCATTTGCCAGCGCAGTCCAATGAGACGCAGACAAAGGATTTATGCGCACTGCGCGGAGGTAATAGGATATCGCGAGGCTGGGATTGGTTTCATTGAGAGAAAACTGTGTAGCCTCACCTAATCGCGCCCACGCTGCGGCATTCCCGGGAACCAATTCGGCCGCGCGAATTTGCTTCGCCGGTTGGCCTGAGTTTTCCCAATACCAGGCCAAGCTCAACTTACCCGCTTGATAAACCATCGTTGCGGAAACTGCCACAGCCAGGCAAAGGATTAGCCAACGTCTGCCGGAACCTGCGAAATTCGACCCCACAGTTTTCTAATGTCCTACGAAGCAGATGTGCTAGGCAAGAACAAAATGAGCATATCGCTGCACGGGCAGACATGCCGAACAGGTGAGAATAACTTCGCGAAAGGACAAAGGCCGGTACGAGAGAATATACGTGTCGGCCTGGTAACAATTGCGATGCGAACCTAGTTACCCAGACGGAAAACTATACCGGCGGCAAATCGAAAACTCTTCTGAGCCGGGAAACCGAGATCCTGGAGGAACTGACTTTGTGTGTAATCACCTTGAAAAAGTCGCACGGCAATATGATCGTTAATTGTGGCGTCAGCACCGCCTCCCGCCGCATAGACGAAACTGGTGTCTGTTAAAGTAAAGCCCGGAAACCCACCGGAAGCAGGCACGTCCACGTGAATGTGCCCGTCTCCCGCGAGACCGTGAATGAAGAGTGTGACTCGGTGATGCCCAAGGGGGTAAAATGTGGGGCCAAAGAGATAAGTGTAAATGTGGGTCGTTCCCTGATAACCGCTGTTGTTGTACGCACCGCTAATGTCGGCAGATAATCCCACCCAGCGATTAAAGTTATAGGTGGCCGAGGTATCAAAGCCATTCATGTTGAGCGCACCTCCGTCAAGTCCCCAATGGAGGTATTGATAACCACCGAATACTTCGAACTTAGGGGTATTTTGCGCCAAAGCGGGCGTTGCAAAGAAAGCGAAAAGAGTTATTAAACCGAGAAACTTGCGCATCCTAGTATCCTCCTGATATTTGCGTCCCACTGGGAAGCTCCCTCTTTCAAGCTGTTCCCCGCCGCTGGGACTCCATGTTTCATAATGGCACAGAGAGAGAGACTGGCAGGGGAGTCTTACACACGGAGTTCCCAAAGTAATACTAGTACTTGAATATGAATATTTATCTAGTCGATTGTTAAAATCAACGATGAGTGGAGCCTTATCCGAGGTGCCGAGTCATATCTTCGCGAACTAAGGCATACAGTCGATCGAATTGCGTGGCATCGACGCCGGCGACCAGACTCCGAATGGGCAAAGACTCCGCGATCTGGCCCAACACACGAAATTCTTGAGCTCGCATCGTCGAGTCAAGAATTGTGTTGCCGTAAGTATTGGCTACCAAATTCATCAGAGCCGCCTGCGGAGGAAGACCCTCGATAAAAGGCGCGCGTGAATCGGCCGAACGTTCCGCCAACACATAGATTGCCGCCAGTGGAAGCGCCTGACGCTGAAATTTCGAGTCTTTGCCGTCTAACGGCACTCGCACCTTATCGACGGCGGTCGATGCCGGGCGTGAACTGCACCCCGAATGCTCAAGCATCTCGAGCGCCTCGGGCCAGAGATTTACATAAGGATACGCAGGAAGAACACAAAGCGGGCCTTCGCGCTCCGTCAAAGCTGCAATATCGTCGGACAGAATGGAATGGCCGTTTCGTGCAAACAATGCGGCGGTGGTCGATTTCCCAGCGCCTGGCACACCGACAAAAACGACCGCTTTGTCCTCGAGCACAACAGCACTGCCGTGAAAACAAATCGTTCCCCGGAGCCGGAGTACGATTCCGAGAACGGGACCGAGCAGAAAATCGGCTACGTCGTTCGCCTCCATCGGTTCATCACAGTGGACCCGGATGTCCGTCACGTTGGCGTTCAGGTAGAATGTCAAGCCGTGACTATAGCGAATCCTGTATCCGCCGCTGTGGCCTCGTTTCCAGATTTTCAGCGCAGGATTGCCGCTTGCGTCCGGGAAGTCGCTCGTGTACCACAGCGTTTCTCCAGCGATATCGTCCACCGACGCTTGCGCGTCGTCGGCGTCAAATCGAACCGATACATCCGTAGACCCTCTTTGGATTGATTCCGTTTGTGATTCGATGGGATGGAGGCCAGGGATAGACCGGCCAGACGTGAGTCGAAGACCATAGATTATGTAGGAAAAGTGATGGCCCAACCCTGCCGGAGTTTGAGTTCGCACCGATTCCCAAGCCATGGTTGGCCTTGATAAAACCCCTACAAGCGCGTCCTCATGCGAAAACGCCTACCCCCATCACGTGTGCCGCGGGGTCCGACTGCCTTGGTCAAGTCCTTGATTGTTCCGTGAACGATTAGAGTAGGAGGTTTGTACGGTTTTTTCGACAAACGAGCCCTCGGGCGGCTGTATCGACTTGCGATTCGTTGATTTTATACCTGATCAGCATAAATCTTCCCTCTAAAAAAGTTCAAATTCGAGACAATCACCTACGTTAAAGGAATTCACAAGCGCGTCTTGATACGAAAACGGGCGCCGCCGTCAGCCGTGCCGTGAGTTCCGACTGCCTTGGTCAAGTCTTTGACCGTTCCGTGAACGACTAAAACGGGAGCTTTGTATGGTTTTTTCGACACGCCAAGTTTCTTGAGCTGCATGGCTAGCACCCCATGAATTCTATACTAATTAGGCGCTATGACCGCAATCATAAGTTTGCGGGCGCCCCAAACAAACAACGCCGCTAACTTTACGGGCCCTGTTCCCCTCGAAAGCACCTCAACGACTGCGGCGCTGGTACTTTTTACTTCTTCTACGTTCCCTTTCGAGAGAGCGACAGCAACCAGAAGTTGAGACAAGCTGGATTTGTCTTCAGTTCTGCTTCTTCCGCATTCATATTTGGCCCCAACAATGGCGCCCGGCTCTCATTAACATAATGCCTTAACTGACGGGCAGGTTGCATCTTCACCAGGGGTTTTGCCTCCTCGCGCTTCAGGGCTGCAAGTAAGGGGTCGAAGCGGAACGGAGTTTTCGGCCTCAATCGTATCGCTTCGGGCAGCCTTCCACGCATTGTTTCGCGCAGCAAGTACTTGCGGAAGAACCATGGCATCGATGGTATGGCTAGAAGAAAGTTCACCACCCGAATATCCAAAAAAGGATATCGGACCTCAACTGGCTGGCGTGTTGTGGCCGCACTTTCCATCCGAAACAGGAAGCCCCATTGAGGCAAGAAAAGCGAGGCATAGCCCCCAGGATGGCGTGGATGAGCGTTCCAGGGAAGGTTGGCGAGAGGGTTGCTCCATCGAGTCCGGAGATTCAAGCGATCTACCAGATCAGACTGTATCCAGTCAGGAAAAGAGCTACGGGATTCTCGTGCTGAAAACAACTGCCGTATCCTGCGCAAAGGCCCTCGAAGTCCATCGGGTGCCTGGAACCTACGCAAAACGTGCTCAGCCAAATCCGCAAGCGCTCGACCGGAACGCCCTTCGCGCCAAAGGCAGCGAAAATGCTGTGTCATCTCAAACTCCATCAAATTGTCGGCGCCTTCGCCAGAAAGCAAAACGTGCGCGTTTGCCGCAATCGTCCTGAATTCGCCTAAAAAGCTGCCTGCGAAAGGATCATCAATTGGCTCGGGCCAAT
>DATLST010000271.1:0-3705 GCA_035534055.1 Candidatus Acidiferrales bacterium
GATCATGACCGCGGTTACCGGGAAAAAGTTGAAGATAAGAATCGCCAGCGTCATGAAGAGCAGCACGCGGATGGTTTCGGAAATCCGGTAGATTGCGTAGCTGTTCATGCGCTCGAAGATCTTGCGCGCTTCTGAAATGGCGGCAGTGATTACAGAGAGGCCTTTCGCCGTAAGCACCAGATCCGAGGCCGCACGCGCGGCGTCGGTTGCGCCGCTCACCGCGATTCCGCAATCAGCTTGCTTGAGCGCCGGCGCGTCGTTGACGCCGTCCCCGGTCATCCCCACGATATGCCCGCCAGCCTGAAGGGCCTTGACGATTTTGAACTTATGCTCGGGAAAAACCTCTGCGTAGCCGTCGGCCGCGTCGATCTTTGCAGTGTCGTCAGCCTTGCCGTCAGGAAAAAGCTGGCTCGCCACCGCGATGTTCGGTCCGAGCTTGAGTTCGCGCGATACCTCCTGAGCGATCGCAAGGTTGTCGCCGGTGACCATGCGCACCTGCAGTCCCATTTTTCGCGCGGTCTCGATGGTCGAGGCGGAATCGTCGCGGGGCGGATCGGACAAGGACAGTAGTCCAAGGAATTCCCACTTCCCCTGCGCATCGGTGCGGGCGACGCCAAGGGTGCGAAAGCCTTTGGCCGCCAGATCGTTAACCTGCTGTTCAGCTTTTTTGCGCGCGTCCGCGTCGGGATGGACCAAATCCAGGATTACTTGCGGCGCACCCTTTGAGACCTTGAAGGTGGTTTTGTCGTGTTTGATCTCGGCCTCGGTTCGCTTGCTGACCGGATCGAACGGGGTGAAATGAGTGATTTGATAGGCCTTTAGCGCCGATTGGTCGCTGAGGCCTTTGAGGACGGCTTCGTCGATCCCATCCCGGCCCTCCGCTGGCGAGGCCAAAGAAGCGGCCAGGACCAGGTCCTGCTCGTTGCTCGACTTGAAGACGACAGGGCTGCCTAACTTGAGCTCGTTCTTGGTCAGCGTGCCAGTCTTGTCCGAGCAGAGAATGTCCATGCCGGCCATCTCTTCGATCGAGGCGAGGCGGGAGACGATGGCCTTCATTTTAGCGAGCACGGATGCGCCGACGGCCATCGTGACGGACAGGACGGCCGGCAATGCGACCGGTATTGCAGCGACTGTCAGAATCAGGCAAAAGAGCACGGTTTGAACGAACGGGTCGTCGCGATATAGCGAGACGATCAGGATCAAAGCGACCAGGCCGAGTGTGACCAGAATCAGGAAATTGCCGATCCTGACGACCGCCTTCTGAAAGTGAGAAACGGTCTTAACGCTCTCGACCAGTTTTGCCGTGCGGCCGAACAGCGTGTTCATGCCGGTGGCGACGACCAGCCCATTCATTTGGCCCATGCGCACGATCGATCCGGAATATGCGACGTCATTTTTCTTCTTGTCGACCGGCAGGGACTCGCCCGTCAGCGCCGACTGATCGATGCTCAGATAATCGCCGTCGACCAGTTTCAGATCGGCGGGGACGACGTTGCCGAGTTTGACCATGACAATATCGCCGGTCACCAGGGTCTCTGCCCCGACGTCACCCCACTTGCCGTCGCGCAGGACTCGGCAATGCAGTGCCAGATGCTTTTTTAGCGCCTGGATTTCGTTGTCGGCTTTGAATTCCTCCCAGAAGCCGACCACTGCATTAAGCGCCAGCATGAAAAAGATCATGATAAAGTCTTCCCAATGCCGAACCACCGCGGAGAGTATCGCGGCAACTTCGATCATCCATGCGATAGGTCCCCACAGGAACTTTAGGAACCGCATGATCGGGCTGATGTGCTCTTCCGTGATGGCGTTGGGACCGTCCTTCTTCAGCCGCGCCGCCGCTTCCTCCTGGGTCAGCCCATGCTCGATACTCGACTTGAACTTGGTGAGCGCCTCCTGGATCGTCCCGGTGTCGGTCGGTACCTGCACACCTTTGGGCGCATCGGCCTTGGGCCCATCGGCCTTGGAAGCGTCAGCCTTGGGCGCATCGGCCTTGGGCGCATCAGCCTTGGGCGCATCCGCGGACACCGAGGCCTCTGCCTTTTGCCAGTCGCTTAGCGCATTTTCGCCTTGGCGCTCCTGGAATATTTCGTAGGCGCGCTTACGAGTCTCATCCACGCTGGGCTTCGACTCATCGGACTTAGCGACTGTTGGCTTTGACTTTTCTGGCGCGAAGTCCTTTGAATCGTCCAAGGTCTTCGCATCTTCTCTGGAACTTTTCTCAGTAGCCATCTTTCAACTCCTGCCAGATTCCGGGATATTTCTGCCGTCAACATGTTGGATTCCGCGCGTTGTGAAATCTCCAAAGCCGGCTGCTATTTTACGACGGCGCCTGTTTCATGTCTGACGATCTCGAGTCGGCGTTACTGCTCGGCACCTTCCACTTCCAGTTCCGGACCTCCGGCATGTCCTGGCCGTGCTTGTCGATGTACTGCTGGGCTGCAGCTTCATCAGATCGACCACGTTGATCACGCGGATGTTGAGATCAGGAAGGTGTTTGCGCAGGATGAAAACGGCGGCCAGAATCTCCAGCGTGGGCGTGTCCCCGCAACAGGCCATCACCACGTCCGGCTCTGTGTCCTGGTCGTTGCTGGCCCATTGCCAGATACCGATTCCTTCCGTGCAATGCCGACCGCCTCTTCCATGGTCAGCCATTGTGCACCTTGGACAAAGTATGGCGTCCAACCGCAGCCACGGAAAAATTGCTCCAATTCTTCACGCTCGATTCGGGCCAGCACGGTCGGGTTGCTACTCTTGTAGCCATTGAGGTGCAGGATCGGCAGCACGGCTCCGTCGGTAATTGAGTTGAGAAGCTTGTTGGACTGCTATGCGGTCGCCAGGGGCTCCGTTTTTGCTTCGCCGTCGCCGACGACGCAGGCGACGATCAAATCGGGATTGTCGAACGCCGCCCCGAAGGCATGGCTGAGCGAGTATCCCAGTTCACCACCTTCATGAATCGACCTCGGCGTGGTCGGGGCAACATGGCTGGAAATCCCGCCAGGAAACGAGAATTGCTTGAGCAGTTGGTTCAGCCCGGCTTCATCCTGACTGACCTTCGGATAGATCTCGCTGTAGGTGCCCTCGAGATAAGTATTGCCCACCAGCGCCGGGCCGCCGTGACCGGGACCGGCAATGTGGAACATATCCAGGCCATACTTCTTGCTGACCCGGTTCAAGTGCACATAGATGAAGTTCTGGCCCGGCGTTGTGCTCCAGTGTCCGACCACCAGCGGGTTTTCGTGCGACAGTCTCAATGGTTCCTTCAGCAGCGGATTGTCGTAAAGATAAATCTGGCCGACCGACAGATAGTTGGCGGCGCGCCAGCAGGAATCCATCTTGTGGAGCAGTTCGGGGGAAAGAGTATTTGTATTCATGGTTCAATTCCTCTCAGCCAAGCCCAAGAACGCGACAAACCATCTTGGCGATCATGAGTTCTTCATCCGTATGAATGACCCGGACGGCAACGCGGCTGGCCGCCGCGGAAATCACGCCCTCATTCGCCGCGTTTCGCTTTTCTTCAACTTCGATTCCCAGGAATCCCAGCCCATCGCAAATCCGGGCGCGGATCACGGGCGCCTTCTCTCCGATGCCGCCGGCGAAAACCAGGGTGTCCAGTCCGCCTAGTGCGGCCGCGAATGCGCCGATCCATTTTTTGACTTGGTAGCAAAACAACGCGACCGCTTCAGCCGCTCGCACGTCCTGCATTTC
>DATLST010000272.1:0-3696 GCA_035534055.1 Candidatus Acidiferrales bacterium
TCCGCGACCAGAATTGTGGGCACTATCGATACCTCAGAGAAGCCACTCCCAAGCAGGCGAGTGCGCCATTCCTGCAACTATTGGAGCACCCGCAGGCGAAGCCGTCAACGGATTCGCGCGCATCGCGTGCCGCAGAAGTGACGTGCGGCGAGCTGCCAGTGGATATGCAGAGCAATCTAATGGCAGCAACGTGATCTGTCACACCCAGAACGAGCGATCAAGATCAATTTGGTTTTGATTTATGGATTGCAAGGAGATAAGCAGTCTGATCTTGCGTGACAGCGAAGAATTCAGAGCCATTGTCTGCAAATTCGTAATGAGCGAGCGCACTCCCGAACCGCAATTGTTCAATAGGGGTCCCTGTTCCGAGGTCGTATATGACGACGTCATCGGGCTCATTCTCGAAAGCCAGCTTGCCAGCAGCGGTGGATGCAATGGGGCGCGTGCCGAAAATTCGTCCTTCCATGTGTCCGTCAAGGGAATACACGAGTATGCGATTGTAATTATCGGTGACGAGAACCCATCTCCCGTCGGGAGCGGCTGTACGTATTGAAAAAGAGCCATGACCCGTATCGACTGCGAACTCGCTCAGAAGTTTACCGTCTGCTAAGTTAAGTACTTGGATTAATTGGGCTGTAGCTTTGGAATGGATTCGGTTGGCTTCGTCTCTAAGGGCAGCGTCTTGTTTCATTGCTCGCTTCGCCGTATCGCTCGAAAGCGCGGAAAGGAGGGATAACTGGTCAGCAGAGTCCGAGGCTGCGATCTCCGGCACGCCCTGAGTAAAATGCTTTGTCCAGACGACGGAATTTGTGGTTGCGTCTCGGATTTCCAAGTCAGCCGGACCGAACGGCTTCTTTTTTTCCGGAAGCCGATAGACCAGGTATTTGCCGACCTGGGCCGCCTGGTACTTACCGATTTTCGGGCCAGTTCGAATCTGCCTTTGCGATGGGTCGAGAAATGCGATTGCGCGGGGATTCTTCCGATAGGACGGGAACTCGGCTAGCAGAGTATCTCCGCCCAGAAAATAACAGCTCTCGAACCCACGAACATGGAAAACTCTCCCACCCGTCGTCAGGTTCCAGACGGCCCCTCGCGTCGAGCCTGAACCCGCAAACCAACGCAAATCGGGTGACAATGCTGCGGTGCGCAACCAGCCGATGAAGTGTTCCGGCATCGCTGTTTCGGCGATTTGCTTGGCACTCTTGAGGTCATAAATTCCTACAGTGCCATCGGGACGGGGTCGGGCGTATTCATTATCATAAACATCCAAGGCCGCCATGTGGCTCCCCAGAGCAGCCTTTCCGGTCTTCAAATCGATCAAACCCACGGCCCAATCGCCAGCGGGACGCAAAAGAACGACATCGCCGTCGGCCGGAGCGTAGAGATTCACGCCGCGCAGGGGAATTCGCAGCCCCGCCGGGCCATCCGGAAACTGAACGATCCCGGACCGTTTCGGATCGAAGTAATCGATCCCGACGATGCGATTAGGACCAACAAAGACAAAACCTCCGCTCATCCTTTCCTTTACCGGTGTGCCGATCTTTACAAGTGCGCGAGCCCTTAGATCCCAGGCCAGCGCGGTATCGCCTCTGGCAATTGCAAAGTAATGGCCATCGGGCGAAAAATTCATCTGGAACCATTGCCGTGGCTCGTTGGAGAGATCAGCAAGCAAGATTGCGAAGATTTCAACGGGCGACAATTGATAGAAGTTTTTCTTCTCAACGACCGATGTACCCGTCGAAACATCGATGAGGGAGAGACCAAGCCTCACAGGTGCCCCAGGGTCGGCGCGCACGCAGGCAATCATGTTCCCATCAGGCGAAATGGCAGACTGCAAGCATAACGAGCGCACGACAACTTCGTGTACTTCCGTTCGCCTCTGGGATGCAATGGACCACTTTTCGACGTGAAGGCTGCGGGTCCAAATCACGATTGACCGCGAGTCAGGCGTGAATGCCGCCGGCTGAATGTCGTCCACAGAAATGCGGAAAAGCGGATGAAAAGGCTGACGCGCGAGTACGTATACGCTGAACTCGTCCTGAGCCAGCAGGTATTTTCCGTCCGGACTGAATCGTACGTTGTTGATTTCACTTTCGAGGGGCGGCGAGAGTTGCCGTTTCCAAAGCAGACCGGGCAAGGCTTCCGTTCCAGCCGAGACCCCATAAGCAATGACCGCGTTCCGCCAAGCGCGGAATGCGCTGTTATCCAGAGCAGAGCGATTGGCAATGCACGCGGCGGGGATCTCGGCGGCATACTGTTCCATGCCCCGAAGGCGCCGCTCGTTGGGCCGCGTAATCCCAAAGAAATCGGTGGCCCAGTTCCCGGTTTTCCCCTCGGTGGCAGCCAGTCTGTTCCAGAACTTCGCGGCGGAAGCCGGGGAGTAACCCGCACGACTCATCGCGTAAATGCCATACTGGTCGGCAACCAGTTCCTGCGTCTCGCTTTCATGCCGGTCATAGTGCAAATGCTTGCGGGCGGCATTTTCGAGAAGTTGATTATACTTTGTGAAAATATCGGCGCGATCGCCGACTTGCTGGATTCCCAGCACTTCGCGCATCAATCGGCTTGCGTCCGCAGCGGGTTGGTGCGTGAGCGCATGGCCCAGCTCGTGCCCCAAAACGACGGCGATTTCATCTTCGCTGCGCGTGAAAGCAACGAGTTTTCGGGTAACATAAATTCTCCCACCCGGAAGCGTGAACGCATTGGCCACTGGGAGGTCGATAAGAACTACGTGAAATTTGATATGCGTGGGCGGCATTCCGGCCAACAGGCGGTCAGCAATTTGATCGAGATATGCGTTGAGGTGCTCGTCATGAATAATGGGTAGATCGGCATCGAACTGTTCAGCGATCACATCGCCAAGATTCATTTCCTGGTCTTCGGTGAAGATGTTCCCTTTTGCGGTGCCCTGCAGAGGAGGAGGACCGGGGCAGGGCTGCTGCGCCTGGACGGCTGGCAGAAACAGGGATGAGACTAAACACAATACAAGGGAAAGAGCGCACCTTGGCGTGTGGCGAAGGTTTGGCGGCACGTTTTCGTTGTGTGACATAGCGGCAGCGGACGGATGATACCACTCCGGCAGTTCATCGAACAGTGACTTAGTTGGTTTGGGCGTGGGTGCCGCACCCTAAAGATGCGATGCATTCATTGGACTCTGCACGTGCGCAACGTTTTCGTAGGGGCGCTGCTTGCTGCGCCCGTTTCTATAGCGGCAAGGGGTGTCGCACGTTTTGCTAGGGAAGATGCAGTTCCTTAAAAATTAGGAAACAAACGGAAAAGCCTCGGTAGCGAAGCTATTTCTGGCGAAAAACGTTTTTGCGGATGTCGGGCCAGAATTCCTGGAAGACGTGATTGAGGACGGCGGATTCCATCTGCGTTCCGAAGTTCACGGCGGTTTGACTGAGTCCGCGCTCCTGTGGCGGATAATAGGCGTTGGACAAGCCAGCTTCCAGTGCATTGCCGCCCACTTCGGACCAGTTGAAGGCCGAGCCTCCAGAATCCGTCTTCGTGACGAAAGCGCGCGAAATCGCGTAGGCCGTTCGGTGAAAAAACCCTCCCTTGCCCATGGTGTAATAGCGCGGGTCCTCGTGCGTGAGCGCGGGGACGATGGCCTCGGTGAAAAAAGTCCCCGACACTCCGTCAGTGAAGGTGCGCCAATAATAGCGTCCATAGCCGGCGATTCCGTGCCCCAATTCC